>JAEUHT010000186.1 GCA_016793265.1 Planctomycetota bacterium | reverse complement strand
GGCTCGCGCATCCGAACCGGGCCTCTGGCCAGCGACCCCGACCGGCGTCGCGCAACGGTCAGCCCTATGGGCGTCGCTCAACCTGCTGCCCTTGGTTGCTTGAGTCGGCCAAGTGCGCCGATCGCCGCGGCCCAACTCGTTTTCGCGGGAACCGCCGAACGTCGGCTGCCTCTCCGCCCGGACAGCCTACCAACGGAGACCCCAGGCACAACCCGCCACCCCAGCCGCCGATGCACCGGCCGGCGGACTTCGATGGTTCTGCCTAACTCCGCCCGGCGCCGGCTGTGGCCCGGCTACCCCAGTTCGAGCCCATCAGCCTCGGCAGCGGGCCGAGGTGGCGGACCACGGTCCACCTCAGCGGCCAGGTGTTCGAGGGGGCTGCGCACGCCGTAGGGGCCGCGGTTGAGCACGTGGGTGTAGATCATGGTGGTGCGGACGTCGGCGTGGCCGAGCAGCTTCTGGATGGTGCGCAGGTCGTAGCCGTCTTCGAGCAGGTGGGTGGCGAAGCAGTGGCGGAGGGTGTGGCAGGAGGCGCGCTTGCTGATGCCAGCGGTGAGCACGGCCTTCTGGACGGCTTTCTGGACGGCCGATTCGTGGAAGTGATGGCGGCGGCGTTCGCGGGTGGCGGGATGGAGGTAGGTGCGCGCGGCGGGGAAAAACCACTGCCAGGGCCAGGAACGGGCGGCGCCGGGCAGCTTGGTGCCGAGGTTGGTAGGCAGTTCGACCCAGCCGGCGCCGCGCTGGAGGTCCGCTTCGTACTGGAGCTGGCAGGCGTCGCGGTGGCGGAGCAGGGTGGTGCGCAGCGGGGCGGGCAACAGGGTCTGGCGGTCCTTGTCGCCCTTGCCGCGGCGCACGGTGATGGCAGCACGGTGGAAGTCGACGTCCTTGACGCGCAGGTGCAGGGCTTCGAGCAGGCGCAGGCCGGCGCCGTAGAGCAGGCCGGCGACGAGGGCGGGCACGCCGTCGAGGCGACCCAGCACGGCTTGCACTTCCCGGCGGTCGAGCACGACGGGCAGGCGTTGGGGCACGTCCGGGCGAGCGATGTCGTCGATGCGCGGCAGTTCGACGCCGAGCACGTGGCGGTAGAGGAACAGGAGGGCGCAGAGGGCCTGGTTCTGGGTCGCCGGCGCGCAGTGCTCGGCGACGGCGAGGTGGGTCAAGAAGGCGCCGATCTCGGGGGTGCCGAGTTGGTTCGGGTGGCGCAGGCCGTGGAAGATCACGAAGCGGCGATACCAGTGCTGATAGGCCTCTCCGGTGCGCGGGCTGTAGTGGCGTAGGCGCAGCTCGGCGGCGAGGCGGTCTTCGAGTCGTTGGGTTTGCACACCTGGAAGTGCGCGGATGGGCGCCGCGGTTACAGCGGGCTTGGGGATCGTGGACGGCGGCGCGGCCCTTGCGCGCGGTGGCGCGGGGGCGAGCATGCGCGCATGGGCAAAGTGACGTTCAAGATGTTCCGCGGCACGTGGTCGAGTTGGGCGAGCCTGTTCCGCGAGGCGGCGGACTTCGCCAATTCGCTCGCGGAAGGGCAGCTGATCTCGATCTCGCACTCGGCGGATCACCAGGACGGGGTGGTGACGGTCTGGTACCGGCTGCGCGGGGCGCAGAAGGAGCAGTGAGGCCCCAACGGCCGCACGGCGGGAGGCGAGAACGGGCGCGCGCGGCGGTGGCGGCTCGGCGATGATGCGGCGATGAGTTCGCCCGCCCGCCCGCTGCGCATCACGGTCACCGGCGCCTCCGGCTTCCTGGGCAGCGCGTTGGTGCTGGCGCTGCGCGCCGACGGGCACACGGTGGTGCCGCTGGTACGCTCGGCGAACAGTCCCGGTGCGGCGCGGTGGGACCCGGCGACGGGGCAGCTCGACGAGCAGGCGCTCGGCGCGATCGACGCGGTCGTTCACCTCGCCGCCGAGAACGTGGTCGGGCGGTGGACCACGGCGAAGAAGCAGAAGCTGCGCGAGAGCCGCATCGGCGTCACCGAACGGTTGTGCCGTTCGCTCGCCGCGCTGACGCCACGGCCGCGCGTGCTGGTGGCGGCTTCGGGCACCGGCTTCCACGGCGACTGCGGCGACCGGCTGGTCGACGAGACGAGCCCCGCCGGCAACGATTTCCTCGGCGAGCTGGCCGCGGCCTGGGAAGGCGCGACGGCGCCGGCCGCGGCGGCGGGGTTGCGGGTGGTCAACCTGCGCTTTGGCATGGTGCTCGACCCGAGCGGCGCAGCGCTGCAGAAGATGCTGCCGGCGTTCCGCCTCGGCCTCGGCGGCCGGCTCGGCAGCGGGCGGCAATGGACGCCGTGGATCTCGCGACGGGATGCGGTCGCCGCGATCCGCTTCGCGATCGAGCGCGACGCGCTGCGCGGGCCGGTGCTGGCGGTGGCGCCCGAGGCGGTGACCAACCGGGATTTCACCCGGGCGCTCGGCAAAGCACTCCGCCGGCCGACGATCTTGCCGGTGCCCGCGTTCGTGCTGCGGCTCCTGTTCGGCGAGATGGCGTCGATGCTGCTGACCGGCCAGCGCGCGGTGCCCAAGCAGCTGCTGGCCGCCGGCTTCCCGTTCGCCGATGCGCAGCTCGCCCCGGCCCTGCAGAACCTGCTGCGACCCACCGCGGGAACCTGAACCTCCTGGTGCCGTTGTTGGCACCCCCCATCATGAACCCGATCCTGCGCCGACTCGCGTCGTTGTCCCTGCCCTGCTGCCTGCTCGGTCCGCTCGCGGCGCAAGACGCCAAGGCCGACGCGCAGCGGCTCGCCGCCTGCTGCAACCAGTTCGCGGCCGATCTCTACCAGCGGCTCGGCAAGACGGCCACGCCGACCTCCGGCCCGGCCAGCATCGCCTTCGCCCTCTTGATGCTGACACCCGGGGCGCGCGCGGCGACGGCGGACGAGCTGGCGACGGTGCTGCACCTGCCCGCGGACCTGCGCGGGGCGCGGCTCGACGCGGCGGTGCAGAAGCTGCTGACGACGTGCGGGCTCGGGGCGCGGCCGGCGGCGAACGAGAAGACGGCGATGCGGCTGGTCAACGCGATGTGGGCGCAACGCGGCCATGCCTTCGTGCCCGCCTACGTCGACACGCTGCGGCGCAGCTACGGCGCCACCCACCACCTGGTCGACTTCATCGGCGCCACCGAAGGCGCGCGCCGCGCCATCAACGCCGACGTCGCCAGCGCCACCAACGATCGCATCAAGGAGCTGATCCCGCCGGACCTGCTGACCGCCGAGACGCGGCTCGTGCTGACCAACGCGATGTGGTTCAAGGGCGCCTGGCAGCACCCGTTCGGCGAGCGCCGCACCAAGCCGGAGCCGTTCACGCGCGCCGACGGCAGCGAGGTCACGGTGTCGATGATGCAGCTCGGCGAGGCGCTGCCGGGCGTCGACGGCGAGGCGTGGATCGCGGTCGAGCTGCCGTTCGCCGACAGCGAGGTGCGCTGCGAGATCGTGATGCCGAAGGCGGGCCATACGCTGGCCGAAGCCGAGCTGGCGATGCTGCGGGACGCGGTGCGGCCGGCGCTGCAGCAGCAGCAGGTCAGCCTGCGGCTGCCGAAGTTCCGCGTCGCCGCGCAGCACCGGCTGAAGGAAGCGCTGATCGCGCTGGGGCTGCCGCGCGCGTTCACGGCCGACGCCGACTTCTCGGGCATCGACGACAAGGAGCCGCTCTGCATCGACGAGGTCGTGCACCAGAGCTGGATCCAGCTCGACGAAGCCGGCGCCGAGGCCGCCGCCGCCACCGCCGTGGTGATGAAGCGCGCCGGCGCCGCCCGCGACTTCATCAAGCTCACCTTCGATCACCCGTTCGCGTTCGCGCTGCGCGACCACGGCACCGGGCTCCTGCTGTTCGCCGGCCGCGTCGACGATCCGAGCACGCCGGCACGCTGATCAGCTGGGGCGCTATGCTGCGCGCATGCTGCCCACGGCCCTGGCTGGAGCTCGTTGATGCCGCGGCAGCTGCCCGCGCTGCTGCTGCTGCTCGCCGGTTGCGCCTCGGCGCCGATCGTGCCGCCGCCGCCGATGACCACGCTGTCGGCGGCGGAGTTCCCGGGCGCCGCGGCGCTGCTGCAGGGCTTCGCGGCGCCGGAAGAGCGCGACGACTGGCGCGTCGGCGAAGCGGCGCTCTACGGCCTCAGGCTCGAGCGACCCGATGGCGAACGGCGCTGGCTGGTCCGGCTCACGCTCGTCGATACGCGCCCGGGCCCGATCAGCGAGTTCTACGCCAACACCGGGGAGGCCGAGCCCGAGGCGTTCACGTCGCCGAGCCACCGCTACCGCGTCGAGGTCTTCGACGGCGACGGTGCCACGCTCGGCAGCAGTGACGTCGACGTGCCGTTCGGCTTCTTCCAGTTCGACTTCGTGACCGCCTGCCAGGACGCGCGCCACCCGCCGCTCGACGCCGCCGCGACCCGCCGCGTGGCCGGCGCCCACGTCGCGCTGTTCTCGTTCCTGCGCATCCTGCAGCAGGACCCGGTGCTGAGCGACGTGCTCTGGCAAGTGATCGACAAGCCGAGCCTGTGGTCGGTGCTGACGCGCCTCGGCATCTCGATCGGCATGGCCTCCGACCTCGACCTCGCGAGCGACGAGGCAAACGTCCTGCCCGCGCCGTGGGACCGCGCGGCGGTGCGCTTCCCGCTGCGCATCACGGTGAACGGCACGCAAGCCCTGGCCGCCGAGATCGTCGCCACCACGCCGGTGGTGCCGATGCGGCTCGGCGCCGGCATCGTCGGCATCACCGGCCACCGCCCGTCCGACCCGCGCGTGCGCTTCGCGGCGATGGTGCTGGCGGCGACGCGGTGACGGCCGGAGAGGTCGCGGTGCGACGGGCGCGCGCCGGACCCGGGACCTTCCTCAATAGCTAGAACCGCTATGCAGTCGGGAAGTCCAGGCTCCGAACAACAGCCTGCGCAGCGACCTCTGCGTTGCGCGGAGAACCCCAGTGCACTGGACCATCGGCAGACAACTCGCTCTCGGCTTCACCGGCATCGTCGCCACCGGCCTCGCCGCCAACCTGTTCGTCGCCGGCTGCCTCGGCGACATCGACCATGCCGAGCACCTCATCGCCGATCAGGCGACCCCGGCGCTGGTGACCACCCAGGGCATCGGTCAGGCGCTGGAACGTTCGCTGGCGGACCTGCGCGGCTATCTGCTGCTCAACGAAGACGCCGAGGTCGCGCGGCGCATGCAGACTTCGCGGCAAGAGGCCTGGAAGGAGATCGCCGAGCAGTTCGCGGCCCTGTCGGCGCTGCCGCACGACGCGGCCGGCAGCCGCCGCCTGGCCACGCTGCAGCAGGACCTCGACCGTCTGCGGCAGGTGCAACAGGAGATCGCCGACGTCGCGGCGACGCCGGCGAACCAGCCGGCGATGGTGGTGCTGACCGAACAGGCGGCGCCGCGCGCGCAGCGCTTGTTGACGGCGATCTCGGCGATGATCGACGCGGAGGCCACGCAGGAGGCCACGCCAGCGCGCAAGCAGCTGCTCAAGGACCTCGCCGACTACCGCGGCAGCCTGGCGAGCGGGCTGGCCAGCCTGCGCGCCTTCCTGCTGACCCACCAGGCCCAGTTCCGCGAGCAGTTCGAGGTGGCCTGGCAGAAGAACTGCGCCGCCCAGCAGGCGGTGGCGAACGCGGTGGATCTGCTCACGGGCCCGCAGCGCAGCCAGTGGCAGGGCATGCAGGTGCAACGCGCCGAGTTCGAGCCGCTGCCCACGAAGATGTTCGAGCTGCGCAGCGCGCCGGACTGGAACGTGGCCAACCACGGGCTGGCGACGCGCGCCGCGCCGCTCGCCAGCAAGCTGCGGGCCGATCTCGACGAACTGCGGCAGGACTGCCTGCAGGGCAGCGCAGCGGCCAATGCCAACGTCTACGCGGCGATCCGCACGGCGACGCGCGTCAACCTCGGCGGTGCCGCCGTCGCCGCCGTGCTCGGCTTCGCCATCGCGTGGCGCCTCGGCCGACGCCTCGCCGGCGGCCTGCGCGCGCTGGCCGGGCGCGCCGCCGAGATCGCCGCCCGCAACCTGGCGGGCCAACCACTGCCGGCGCGAGGCAGCGACGAGTTGGCGAGCCTCGCCGGGTCGGTCAACACCATGCAATCGTCGCTGCGCGAGATCCTCGGCCAGCTGCGCAACAGCGCCGACGAGATCACCGCCGCGACCACCGAGACGGCGAAGTCGAGCCAGGAGCTGGCCAACGGCGCCTCCGAGCAGGCCGCCAGCCTGCAGGAGGTCAGCACCTCGCTGGCCACGGTCAGCGACGACGCGCGCCGCAACGCCAGCCAGACCGAAGCCGTAGCCACTGCCGCCGGCAAGGCGCGCGGGTGCAGCACCCAGGGTCAGCAGGAGATGCAGTTGCTCGGCCAGGCGATGACCGAGATCCGCCAATCCAGTGAGGAGATCCAGGAGATCCTCAAGGTCATCGACGGCATCGCCTTCCAGACCAACCTGCTGTCGCTGAACGCGGCGGTCGAGGCCGCGCGCGCCGGCGAGGCCGGCAAGGGCTTCGCCGTGGTCGCCGAGGAGGTGCGCAACCTGGCCCAGCGTTCGGCCGCCGCGACGCGCGACACCGCCACCCGCATCTCGCAGGCTTCGGAACGCGCCCAACGCGGCCATGACATCGGCGCCCGTGTCGCCACCGTGCTGCGCGAGATCGACGACAGCACGGCGGCCGTCGACACCATGCTCGGCGAGATCCGGCAGCGCACCACCACGCAGTCGCGCGGCGTCGAGCAGATCCACATCGCCGTGCGCGACCTCGACCAGGTCACCCAGGCCAATGCGGCCAGCTCCGAGGAGTTCTCGGCGACCACCGAAGAGGTCTCGGCGCAGGTGCGCAACCTGCGTGATCTCGTGGCCGGCTTCCGGATGCAGTAGCCGCGGCCGCCGGGCGAGCCGGCCGTGCGTTCCGTGCGGCCCGGGGCTTTCACGGCGCGGCGCTGGCGCGTATGCAAACGGCGATGAACGTGCGGTCCGTCAGCCTGTTCGCCGGTCTCCTGCTGCTCGCCAGTGCTGCGGCGCAGAAGCCGACGCCGACCCCGGCCGCCGAGCCGGCGGCGCCCGGCGAACTGACCGCGTTCCGCGCCTGGCTCGTCGACTACCACGCCGGCGCCGTTCGCCTGGTCAAGGCAGGGCGCACCGATGACGCCATGGTCGCCGACATCGAGAAGCGCATGGCCGCCGTCGCCGCGCTCGATTCGCTCGAGGCCGCCAAGGCGCTGTTCGAGGCCGCCAGCACCGAACCGCGACCCGCCAAGGCCGGCACCTCGACCGAGTTGATCGACTACTACCGCGAACTGCAGCCGTGGCGCGTGCAGGCGATGGCGGCCGCGCAGCTGCGGCAGATGAAGAACGGCGCCGTGCTGCCGTGGCTCCTGGGCCTGCTCAACGCGCCGGGCATCCGCGCGGCGAAGAAGAACCAGGACCAACAGAACGCCACCGCCGTGCTGCGTGTGCTCGCCGGCCACCCGAGCGTCGAGGCGCAGCTCGAGCTGATGCGCGCGTGCCGCTCGATGCCGACCGAGCTGCGCGTGCATGCCGTCAACGCGATGGCGAAGGACGCGTCGAGCGAGCTGGTGCCGACGCTGATCGAACTGCTGCGCGACGTCGAACCCAACGTGCGCATCGCCGCCGCCAACGCGATCGGCGCGGCGCTGCAACCGCACGTCGACGAGACGCTCGGCAAGGCGCCGACCGGCGACCTGCTGGCGCTGCGTGATCAGTCGATCGGCAAGCTCGAAGCGCTGCTGGTGAGGGACCCGGTCTGGCAGGTGCGCAGCGCCGCCGCGTTCGCGCTGGCGACGATGCGCTGCAAGGCCGTGGTGCCGGCGATCATCCGCGGCCTCGAGGCCGAGCTGGTGCGCGCCAAGGACCCGTGGGCGATGGACGTGCGCCTGCACAAGCTGCTCGAAGGCCTCACCGGCCAGACCGTGCTGCGCGGCAGCGTGGCGCCGTGGAAGGAGTTCTGGGCCAAGGAGGGCGCCGCGTTCACGGTCAAGCCGAAGACGGCGCCCGGGGCGCCACCGCCGGCGGCGGACAAGTACGAGAAGTTCTTCAACCTCGAGGTCGAGTCCGACCGCGTGCTGTTCGTGCTCGACTTCAGCGGTTCGATGGCGGAGCCGGTGACGCTGACCGCGCACACCACCGGCGCCGCCGCCGGGCAGGCCACCACCAAGGCCGCGCTCGTGGTCAGTGAACTCAAGAAGCTCGTGATGTCGCTGCCCGACGGCGCGCTCGTCAACTTCGTGGTGTTCAGCGACGAGGTGCGCGTCTGGCGCCAGGAAGGTGGCCACCCGGCGCTGGTCAAACTCGACGACGACACGCGCGACGACCTGCTCGGCAACTTCCTCGACAGCCTGCGGCCCAACGGCCCGACCAACCTCTACGGCGCGCTCGACAAGGCGCTCGACTTCGGCGGTCGCGGCCTGTTCGACAAGTACTACGCCACCGCCTTCGACACGCTCTACGTCATCACCGACGGTGCGCCGAGCGCCGGTGCCATCGTCGACAAGCAGGAGATCCGGCGCCGCGTACGCGAGAGCAACCAGTTGCGCCGAGTCGCCATCAACTGCATCACCTTCGGCGACAAGAACGACACCGAGTTCCTGGCGCCGATGGCGGAGGAGAACGGCGGCCGGCACATCCACGTCGACTGAGTCTGTTTCCGCTTGCGTGGCGCCAGCGCACCGCTCTGCTTCTTCCCCCACGACCCCGCTGCAGCACCGATGACCATGTCCGCACCGCAACGACTTTCCGGCGAGACCTTCGCGCGCGAGCGCCTGGCCGCGGATCCGTCGCTCGACTTCCACGCCCTGCGCGCCGCCGCCGCCGAACAGGGCATCAGCCTGCAGCCGATCCAGTATGGCCGCGCCCGCCGCAGCCTCGGCCTCACCGGTGAGAACGCGCCGGCCGCCGCGGCGCCGGTGCGCCCCGCGCGCAAGGGCTCGGTGGCGTTCGACTTCCTGGTCGAGCAACTGCGCGCCGAGCCGACCCTCAGCTACGGCGACCTGCGGCGCCGCGCCGAGGCCGAAGGCCACCCGATCGCGCCGATCATGTACGGCCGCGCCAAGGCGATGCTGGGGCTGGTGCCGGTCAAACCGCGCGGCAGCAAGAAGGCCGCGGCCGAAGCTGCCAAGGCCCAGGCGGACGCCGCGGTGCCGGCGGCGGCGAAGCCGGCCACGAAGCCGGTGCCGATGTCGTTCAAGCAGGTCGAGAGCGTCGAAGCCGACCGCTTCTCCAAGCAGCTCGCCGAGGCGCGCACGCTCGAACAGCTCGTCGCCGCGGTCAAGGACCTCGACGCCGAGCGCCGCCGCCTGCGCAACCTGCTGATCGAGATCGTCACCAAGCTCGACTCCGCACTGGATTGAGCAGGCTCGCCTGAATGGCGACCCTGCTCAATGATCGCCGGGACGCCGCAACGCGGGAAACACCAACCCCACTGCGGCGCAACCAGCCCCGCTGCGGCGTCGACTCGGAGGCAGGCTCGCCTGAATGGCGACCCTGCTCAATGATCGCCGGGACGCCGCAACGCGGGAAACACCAACCCCGACTGCGGCGCAACCAGCCCCGCTGCGGCGTCGACCAACACAGAGCGGGCGCCATTCGTTTCGCGCGGCGAAACGACGCGCTTCGGCGAAGTGTGCGTCGTGGCTGGCTCGGCCCGGCTAGTTTCCGGCGCATGCACACGCGCACACGCCTCGGCGGCCTGTTGTTGGTCACTGCTGCCGCTGCCTGCAACACCGGCCTCGACCCACGACGGCTGGAGCTGCTGCACTACGACATGCCGCTTGCCGAGGTCGTGGCGACCCTCGGTGACGAGGCCGAACCCGAGCCGCTGTTGCGCTTCTTCCTGACCGCGGACGACGGCCGCACCACCGACTGGCTGCTGCAGCACGCGACGTCGCGCCACCCGCACCCTGACTATCGGCTGCTCCATGCGGATCAGCGCCTGGCCAGCGTCTGGATCGCCACGACCTGGTATGACGACGTGGACCTCTGGCAACCGGCACCGCTGCAGCAGTGGACGGCACAGAAGCGCAACGAACGGCTGCCGCTGCGCTGGGCCGAGCTCGAACCGCTCGACGCCGCCGTGCCGACCCAGCGCATGTCGCCGACCGGCCTGGCCGTGGTGACGCTGACCCTCGGCCTTCCCGGCCTGGTGCTGTCGCCGATCCTGTACCCGCTGGCGCTGCTGATGGAGGGGGATCTCGACGAACAGGGGGCCGCGCTGTTCGCGGCGGGCCTCGTGGTCGCCCCCGGGGCCACACCTGGTGCAGTCGCGGCCGCCGCCGGCAAGCCCGGGCAGTCGCATACGTTCACGATCGCGGGCGTGTCGTGGCAGGTCGACGAACACCGCCTGCGGCATTGCAGCGTGAACGGCAAGGGCGCCCGCTTCGCCTTCCGCGACGGCCGTCTGGCGTGGGTGCAGTTCGCCTCGTTCCTGCCCGAGTTCCGGCTGCCACCCGCGGCGGATCCGGCTTCGCTGACGACGTCGGCGCCGTGACTCACAAGGTGGCGGCGGAACGCGCGGCACTCTCGAGCGTCGCCGGCAAACCGGTCGCCGTCCAATCGCCGCAGACCAGCAGGTTGCGCGGGCCGGAGGGCAACGGCTGGCCGGGCGCGGGGCGCTGCCGTTCGTGGCCCGGCGCGGCGACGAACGTCGCGTGCTGCTCCTTGCGCACACGCAGCACCAGGCCGTCGACGGCGAAGCCGGGGTAGTGCCGCGCCAGTTGCTGCCTTGCGCGCGCAGCGATGACCTCGACCGGCTGGCCGTCGAACGACCGGCCGCCACCCGACAACAGCGCGAAGCGACGCGCATCCCCACCGGGTGTGCGGATCACGAAGTGGAACGGGTCGCCGTCGACGAGCGCGGTCACCGGCCCGTCGTCCGGCAGCGTCGGCGCGCCGCTCGGGGACTCGGCGAAGACCGAGACGATCGGTGCCGAACGCAGCTCGCCGAACGCCGGCGTGGCGTCGGGCAGCAGCGCCCGCAGCGCCGACCACGGCAGCGCCGACACCACACGGTCCGCGGCGCCGAGCGCGAGCCGTTCGCCATCGGCGAGCTGCAGCGCCACCACACGATCCGCTTCCCGCTCCAACGCCGCCACACGCGCCCCGGTGCGCACCACCACCCCCGCCGCCGGCAGCACGCGCGCCGCCGGTTCGCCGATCAGCTGCTGCCACGGCCGCATCGGCGCCCAGATCGCCGCCGCGGCCGCGCTGCCGAGGAACGCCTCGCGCAGCGTGTGCAGGAAGTCGCGCGCCGACGCTGCGTCAGGCTCGACGTTCATGATCGCGCGGCACAAGGGCCGCCACAGGAACGCATCGGGCTCGCCGCGCTGGCCGCGGCGGCGTTGCCAATCGGCGAGCGTCCACGTCGCCTTGGCGCCGAACAGCACGGTGCCCATGCCGAACAGCGCCCGCAGCCGCGCCGCGAACGGCAGCGGCAGCCGCAGCAGCGCCCACGGCATCGTCAGCGGCACCGGCAGACCGCCGAGCCGCAGCCGCACCGCGCGACCGTGTGCCGTGCGATAGGCGAGCGCGAGCGTCGGCGCGCGAGCGAAGCCCGCTTCGCTGCCGAGCCGTCGCAGCAGCGCGCGCAGCTCGCGATAGCAGCCGAGCATCACGTGCGGGCCGTTGTCGAGCATCCAGCCGGTGACCGGATCGGGCGACGAGAAGGCGCGGCCGCCGAGCCAGCCCCGCGATTCGAGCAGCGTCACGGCGTCGCCGCGGTCGGCGCAACGCAGCGCCGCGCCGATGCCGGCGATGCCGCCGCCGAGCACGAACACGCGCCGCCCCGCCGGAGCCTCGCTCATGCGCGGGCTCCGACCAGCACGAGCAGCACGAGCCACAGCTTCTGCAGCTTCGGCACCCGCACCCGTTCGCCGCGCACGTCGCCGCCGCGCCGTTCGAGCCGCGTGAGCAGCTCGCCGTAGATCGCGCCCATGATGCGCGCCGCGACCAGGGCGCGCCGTTCACGCCGGGGCAGGCAGCGCAGCGCCGTGCGGGCCGCCACGAAGTGCTCGCGCGCGCGCGCCGCGAGCCGCTCACACAACTTCGCCAGCGGGCCGCCGGGCGCGTAGACGGCCGGGTCGGCATCGCCGCGCAGCCACGCGGGCTCGACACCACACGCGGCGAGCCACGTGCGCGGCACGTAGATCCGGCCGCCGTCGGCATCGGGCCGCAGGTCGCGCAGGATGTTGGTCGACTGCAGCGCCTGGCCGATCGCGATCGCGAACGTGCGGGCGCCGGCGCTGGTGGCGCCGAGCACGGGCAGGCAGGCGAGGCCGACCGCCGAGGCGACGCGATGGCAGTAGAGGCGCAGCTCCTCTTCGTCGGCGCTGCCCTGCGGCTCGATGTCCATCGCCACGCCGGCGAGCAGCTCGCGCAGCGCCTCGGTGTCGCCGCCGAAGCGCTGCAGCGCGCGACGCAAGGCGCCGCCGATCGGCGTGCCGGGCCGGCCGGCGGCGACGGCGTCGAGCTCCGCGGCCCAGAACGCCACGTGGGCGCGCGCGGTGGCGGCGTCAGGCGCATCGTCGACGGCGTCATCGACGACGCGGCAGAACGCGTAGATCGCGGTCATGCCGGCGCGACGCTCGGCGTCGAGGCAAGCGAAGCCGGTCAGGAAGTTGGAGCCCGAGCGGGCGGCTATGACCTCGGCGGTGAGCTCGGCGCCGGCGGGTGCCTGGATCGCCGTCATGGCGCCCTCCGGCCGAACGTCGGCTGGCGAGACGAACAGAGCCCGGCCAGCACCGTGGCCAGTCGTTCGCCCTTGCGCAGGTGCACGCGGCCACCGAGCACGTCGCCGTCGACGGTGACGATGCGCCGCAGCACCGCGTCGGCGCCGCGCAGGATCGCGCGCAGCTCCCAGCGCAGCCGGCCGCGCACGGCGAGCACGAGCGGCCAGCCGGCGGCGAACTCGTCGGCGAGCCGCGCGGCCCAGTGCCGCACCAGCGCCTTCACGGCCGGGTTGGCGTGCGGCGCCAGCAGGTCCGCCTCGGCTATGCCGAAGCGGGCCAGGTCGGCGGTCGGGAAGTAGATGCGGTCGCGTTCGCGGCGGTCGGCGCCGAGGTCCTGCAGGTGGTTGAGCAGCTGCAGCGCGGTGCAGATGTGGTCCGACCAGGCGTCGAGCTGCGGCGAGCGGTAGCCCGACACCCGCAGCACGAGGCGGCCGACCGGGTCCGCCGACCGGCGGCAGTAGTCGCGCAGCCCCGCCTCGTCGTAGCGCCGCTGGACGAGGTCCTGCGCGAAGGCGTCGAGCAGGTCGGTGAACAGCCGCAGCTCGAGGTCGCAGTCGCGCATGCTGGCGACGAGGTCGACGAACAGCGGCACCTGGGCGGCGCGGCCCTCGACATGGGCGAGGAAGTCGCGGCGGAAGGCAGCGAGCGCGGGCGCCGAACGCAGCTCGTCGGCGAGGTCGTCGGCGGTGCGGGCGAAGGCGTAGATGCGACGCAGGTGCAGGCGCGCGCGGCGCGGCAGCAACCACGAGCCGACCGGGAAGTTCTCGTAGTGGCGCCCCGCCAGCGTGAGGTAGCTGTGCTTGTCGTGCAGCACGTCCACCATCGGCGGCGCACCGGCGCTGGCGCCCGGCGGGTGGCGATCGGTCTGGTCGGAAGCGGTCGGCGAGTCGGTCAAGGCGCGGTCGCGCAAGGGTAGCGACTCGGCGCGGATTTCGGGAATGAAGTGAAACCGCAGCGGCGCACCGTGCCCATTGGCTCTCGACACCAAGCAGCAAGGAGAGCCATGGAGATCGACTTCGATGCGTCGGACCCGGTGTCCGACTTCGTGACCGTTCCGGCCGGGACCTACGTGTGCCGCGTCGCCGAGATCCGCCCGGGCACCACCCGCGCCGGAGACCAACGCTGGTCGCTGCGCCTCGTCGTCGCCGAGGGCCACCACGTCGGCAAGCAGGCAGCCTGGGACAGCCTCGTCTTCAGCACGCGCGGTCGCGCCAGGGCACGATTGGTGCTGCAAGCGCTCGGCCTGCCGGCCAGCGGCCGGGTCGAGATCGAACCCGGCGACCTCGAGGGGCGCACCGCCTTGGTCGAGATCCGCCCCGCCGAGTACAAGTCGCCGTCGGGTGAGGTCGTGCGCCGCAACGAGGTGCCCTACGATGGCTTCCGCAGCATGCCGACGCACGGCGAAGCGAACGGCGACCCGTCGTTCGCGAGCGCACGCCCCAACCGGCGCGAAGCCGACGCCATCGACCCCGGCTCGATCCCGTTCTGACTCAGGGGCGATCGCCCGGAGGCGCAGGTGCGGGAGCTGAGAAGCCATGACCGAGCGCTGCGGTCATGGAACCGACGCGGCGCGAGGCAGTATCGTGCCGCGACCTGTCCCACCCCCTCACGAGGAGAACCATGTCATGCGTTTCGCCATCACGACACTCGCCTTCCTGACACCACTGCTCGCCCAGGAGAGCAGTTGGCTCACCAACTTCGAAGAAGCCAAGGCCGCCGCCAAGAAGGAGAAGAAGGTCATCCTGGCCGACTTCACCGGCAGCGACTGGTGCGGCTGGTGCATCAAGCTCAAGGAAGAGGTCTTCAGCAAGCCCGAGTTCACGGACTGGGCCAAGGACAAGGTCGTGCTGCTCGAGCTCGACTTCCCCAAGAAGACCAAGCTCGCCCCCGAACTCGAGAAGCAGAACCAGGAGCTGAAGAAGAAGTTCTCGATCCAGGGTTACCCGACCGTGCTCGTGCTCGACGCCGAGGGCAACAAGCTCGGAGAACTCGGCTACCTGCCGGGCGGTCCGGAGGCGTGGACCAAGAAGGCCGACGAGGTCATCGCCAACGCGGCGGCGGCGGACGTGTGGATGACCGACTACGAGGCCGCGCTGGCCAAGGCCAAGAAGGAGAAGAAGTTCGTGCTCGCCGACTTCACCGGCAGCGACTGGTGCGGCTGGTGCATCAAGCTCAAGGAAGAGGTCTTCAGCAAGCCCGAGTTCCTCGAGTGGGCGAAGGACAACGTCGTGCTGCTCGAGCTCGACTTCCCGCAGCAGAAGCAACTGCCGGAGGAGCTCAAGAAGCAGAATGACAAGCTGGCCCGCGAGTTCCACATCGAGGGCTACCCGACGATCCTGTTCCTGGATCGCACGGGCAAGAAGGTCGACCGCAGCGGCTACCTGCCCGGCGGCCCCGAGGCCTGGATCGCCGATGCCGAGAAGAAGCTCGGCATCAAGCCCAAGAAGGGCAAAAGCAAGAAGAAGTGAACCAGCCGGCGGCGTGCACCCGCGGTGCCATGGGCGCCGCGGGCCGGCGCGCTGCGAAGGGAGAAGCGGCGGCCACCACCAAGGCTCCAGCCGCTGCGCGGACCAAAGTCCCGATTCGGGGCTCTGTCGCGACGCGACATCGTCCGCGACACCCTACCCGGCCGATCGGAGAGGCATGCAGGTCGCTCAATTCCCAGCGTCCGCCGCCAACTCGCTCATCGAGGGCTACTGCGACGACTTCGTGTCGCTCGCCGCCGTGCTCGCCCAGACCCTCGAGCAAGTCACGATGCGCGGCATCACCCTGTCGACGAGCAGAGCACCACTCGAGCGCATCGAGACCGGCATGCGCCAGCTCGCGGACGCGATCCAGGACCTGCTGCAGCGCCAACCGGCCAAGCCGGCGCGTGCGGCCCCAGCGCCGACGCCAATGCCGGGCGCAGCACCCACACTGCCACCGGCGCCCGCGCCAACGCCGACGGCGGCGAAGGCGCCATCACCGGCAGCCGCGACCCGCCCGGCGCCCACGGCGCCCGCGGCGCCGAAAGCGAACGTCGCGCCAACGTCGGGGCCGGGCAGCCCCCGACCCGCACCCACGCCGCAGCCGAACCAACCGAACCCGCCGCAAACGCCGAACCAGCCACCGCCGCGGCTCGCACCCGCAGCCGCGCGCACCACAACCAACCGCGACCTGTCGCGCGCGGCGACGACACCGACGCCGCCGCGCTCCGGCCAGGGCGGCGCGAGCGGCGCACAACCCGGCCAGCAACCGGCTCGCGGTGGCGCCTTGCGCGGCAACAACCAGAGCATGCCGGTGCGCTCGGTGTTCCAGTTCCTCGGCCGCATGCGCAAGAGCGGCACCTTCACGATCCACATCGACCACGAGGTGCTGACCTTCGAGTTCCAGAACGGCTGCGTCGTCAGCACGACGAGCAGCCAGGGCGCGCCGAACGAACGCCTCGGCGAACTGCTGGTCGAGCTCGGCTGCTGCCAGCGCGCCGCGCTCGAGGCCGCGCTGCAGCACCAGGATGCCGCCGGAGAACGCCTCGGCCAATTCGTGATCGCCGAGCGCATCGTCACCAACGGTCAGGTGCTCGAAGCGCTCGAACTCCAGGTGCGCCGTCGCTTCTCCCGCGCCTGCGAGTGCCGCGACGCCAGCTACGAGTTCCTCGAAGGCGAGCGCCTGCTCGATGACGGCCGCATCCGCATCGCGCCGATGGAGCTCAACTTCACGCCATCGGCGTGATCGTACCGCCGCGCGCGGCCCGCCCGCCGTAGCATGCGCTGATGCTGCTGCTCGCCTCGTGGCTGCTCTCGTGTTGGTCGCCGCAATCCGCGGCGACGCCGACCGCGCCGACACCGACGGTGCCGCCGGCCACCCCAGCAGCCGTCGAGCCCGGCCTCGCCACCCGCTACCCGGGCGACGTCGGCATCGCGAACGACCAGGCCGTGCTGTTCCAGAGCGGGTTCGAGCACGGCCTCGCCGGCTGGACGCCGCGCCACGCCGGCATCTTCGAGCTCGTCAGCGACCCCACGTTCGCCCACGCCGGCACCGGCTGTGCCCAGGCGACGGCGACGCGCGGCAAGGACAGCGGCGGCGAGATCGTCTGGCGGACGGCGACGGGCCAGGACACGCTGTTCGTCCGCTTCTACTGCCGCTTCGCCCCGGACGCCGTCTGGCCGCACCACTTCGTCAAGCTGCGCGCGTTGGCGCCCGGTTTCGACGGCCACGCCGGCTCTGCCCCCCCGGGCGACCGAGGCTTCTGGACCGGCATCGAGCCGCTGCGTGGCAAGTGGCGCTTCTACACCTACTGGCACCGCATGCGCGGCTTCAACAACCCGGGGCCGGTGGCCGGCAGGAACGACGACGGCACCGAGACGACGGCCGCGAACGACTTCTACGGCAACAGCTTCCAACCCGATGGGCAGCCCGACGTGCCGCGCGACCGCTGGATCTGCGTCGAGGCGATGCTGAAGGCGAACACGCCCGGCAGGAGCGACGGCGAGATGGCGTTCTGGATCGATGGCGTGAAGATCGGCCACTACCGACCCGGCGCTCCGCTCGGTGTCTGGCGCCGCAACGTCTGGCTCACCACCACCGACCCGAAGCGCAGCCCGGCGCCGTTCCCCGGCTTCGACTTCCGCACCACGCAGGCCCTGCAGATCAACGAAGTCGCGTTGCTGTGGTATGTGTCCGAGCAATACGCGGCGCTGGGCCCGGCGACGTGCAATCGGGTCTGGTTCGACGATGTCGTCGTGGCGACCCGCTACATCGGCCCGCAGGTGGCCGCGGCGCCGCGCTGAGGCAACACACATCGCCGCACCGCGAGCCTCGCTTCTCCGCTCCCGCCGCGGCAGCCCCTGACGCGGCACCATGAGCCGCGCCTTCGACTTCGATCCAGAAACCAGCACCCTTGCCTGCCGGCGGCAGCACGGCGCCTGCGCCTGCTGCGCCAGCAAGCTGAAGGCAGACTACCTCGCGCGCGAGAAGGAAGTGCACGCCCACCACGTGACGCCGAACCAGGCCGGGCGCCCCGGCGACCCGCGCGACCGCTGGCTCGCCGAACGCGACAACTGCGTGATGATCTGCGGCGACTGCCACCACCGTGTGCACGAGAACGGCCACTGCCGGGACGGCGCCATGGCCCCGGCCAGCTACTTCCCGCACTCGCACGGCACCGACCGGGCGGCGCACGAGGCCTGGGCCAAGGCACACGACCGCAAGACGGAGCAGCACTTCGCGGAGCTGCGGCGGGAGCGCGCGCAGCAACAACAGCCGAAGGAGCGCATCGCGGCGCAGGCGGCAGCGAGCAGGCGGGAGGCACGTCGGGCAGGCCCGCAGCAGCGAGAACGCAAGCAGCCGTAGGCTCGCCGCCAGCCTTGACCCAACCGCGCCACGGCTCTAGGACCGTGACCGTGACGGCCGAGAACGAGATCGACGAGCTGCGGCGGCGCATCCGCGACGCGGACGACCAATACTACAACCGCGGCCACAGCGACCTCAGCGACGCGGAGTACGACGCGCTGTTCGTGCAGCTGCGCCGGCTGGAGGCAGCACACCCGGAGCTGGTGACGCCCGATTCGCCGACGCAGCGGGTCGGTGCGCCGCTGCCGAAGGGCGGTTCGTTCGCGACCGCCGCCCACCTGGCGCCGATGGGCAGCATCGAGTCGCTGATGGCGGCCGACGAGGCGCGCGAATTCGCGGCGCGGGCCAGGAAGCTGCTCGGCCTCGCCGACGACGACCGCCTGCGCTGGTGCTGCGAGCCCAAGCTCGACGGCGCCAGCGCCAACCTGCTCTACGAACACGGCGTGCTCGTGCGCGGCTTGTCGCGCGGCGACGGCACAGAGGGTGAGGACCTGACGCCGAACCTGCGCACGATCCGCAACCTGCCGCTGCGGCTGCGCGGCCGCGGGCCGTTCCCGGTGCGGCTCGAAGTGCGTGGTGAGGTCATCATGTCGAAGCGTGGTTTCGCCGCGCTGCAGCAGCACGACGCGACCAGTGCCGAGGGCACCTTCCGCAACGCGCGCAACACCGTCGCCGGCACGCTCAAGCTGCTCGACCCTCGGCAGGTGAAGCGCCGGCCGCTCGACTTCATCGCCTTCGCCATCGGCCACGTCGAGGGCCGCGAGTTCACCAGCCATGAAGAACTGCGCCGGCAGCTGCACGACTGGGGCTTCACCATCGCCGAGCCGGCGCGCGTCGCCGACGACCTCGACGGCGTGCTGGCGTTCCACGACGAGCTGGAAGCGGCGCGCGACGCGCTGCCGTACGAGATCGACGGCATCGTCGCCAAGGTCGATCGCATCGAGCTGCAGCACCGTCTCGGCCGCACCTCACGCACCCCGCGCTGGGCGATGGCCTACAAGTTCGCGCCACGGCTGGCCAAGACCCGCGTGCTGGCGATCGGCGCCCAGGTCGGCCGCACCGGAGCGGTGACGCCGGTGGCGCACCTCGAACCGGTGGACCTCGCCGGCGTGACCGTTCGCAACGCATCGCTGCACAACTGGGCGCTCTTGGCCGAACGCGACGTGCGCCAGGGGGACGTGGTCGAGATCCAGCGCGCCGGCGACGTGATCCCCGAGGTCGTGCGCGTGTTCGTCGACGAACGTGGGCCCGACTCGGTGCCAGCGGCGCCGCCGACGCTGTGCCCGACCTGCGGCGGCCCGCTGGAGACCGAAGGCAAGTTCGTCTACTGCATCAACCTCGACTGCAAGGACCAGCTCGTCGGCCGCATCGTGCACCTGGCCTCTCGGCGCGCGTTCGACATCGAAGGCCTCGGGCCGAAGCAGGTCGAGCAGCTCGTCACCGCCGGCCTCGTCACCTCGCTCGAACACGTCTTCACCCTGGCGACGCAGAAGCCGGCGCTGCTGGAGCTCGAGCGCTGGGGCGAGCGCAGCACGCAGAACCTGCTGGCGCAGATCGAACGCAGCAAGCGACCGCCGCTGGCGCGCTTCCTCAACGGCATCGGCATCCGCCACGTCGGCGAGACGACGGCGAAGGACCTGGCGGCGCACTTCGGTTCGCTGCCGCGGCTGCGGGCGGCCGATGCGGCGCGCCTGATGGAGGTCGACGGCGTCGGCGAGGAGGTGGCGCGCGCGGTGGTCGATTTCTTCGCCTCGACCGAGAACCAGACCACGCTGGCGGCGCTGGCCGCCGCCGGCGTCGACCCGCTGGAGAGCGAGGGGGTGACCGCCGGCCCGCTGACGGGTCGCATCTTCGTCTTCACCGGCGGCCTCGTGACGATGTCGCGCGACGAAGCCAAGTTGAAGGCCGAGGCGCTCGGTGCGCGCACCGCCGGCAGCATCTCGAAGAAGGTCACCGACGTGGTCGCCGGCGCCGATGCCGGGCAGAAGCTCGACAAGGCGCGCTCGCTCGGCCTCAACATCCTCGACGAGCAGGCGTTCGTGGCGCTGCTGGGTGGCGCATGAGCCGCGCCACACGCCATGCGCTGCGCGTGGTCGGCGGCGGCGTGCTGCTCGGGGTCGTGCTCTACGCGGGTTACCTCGCGCTGGCGATGCTGCGATGACGGCCGAACGGCTGCTGCCCGAACTGGCCGCGCCGGCGTGCTTCCCGCACGCGCCCGCCGCGGTGCAGCTCGTGCAGACGCACCTGTCGGTGGTCTGCCTCGCCGGCGAGCTCGTCTACAAGCTCAAGAAGGCGATGACGTTGCCGTTCGTCGACTTCGCGCCGCTGGCGGCGCGGCGGCAGGCGTGCCGCGACGAGGTGCGGCTCAACGGCCGCGCCTGCCCCGGGGTCTACCTCGGCACCGCCGCGCTGCGGCGGGACGCCGGTGGGGCCCTGCGCTTCGCGGCGCTCGGCGACGACGACGGCCCGCACGACCTCGACGTCGCGGTGGTGATGCGGCGGCTGCCGGCCGAACGCATGCTCGACGTGCTCGTGCACGATGGCCGGGTGACGGTCACCGAGATCGAGGCGCTGGCGCAACAGGTCGCGCGCTTCCACGACGCCGCGGTGCACGATGCGAGCACGGCGGCGATCGGTGATCCGGACCGGCTGCAGCGGTTCGCCACCGCCAACTTCACCGAGCTGCGCACGATCGCCGGCCACGGGCTGCCGACCTCGCTGCTCGACGCGCTCGAACGGCGCAGCGCCGCCGCGTTCGCCAGCCTGCTGCCGACGCTGCGCCAGCGCGCCGCGCGCGGCCTCGTCGTCGACGGCCACGGCGACCTGCACACACGCAACGTCTGCATGACCACGCCGCCGGTGCTCTACGACTGCATCGAGTTCGAACCGGCGTTCCGGATCGGCGACGTCGCCACCGAGGTCGCGTTCCTGGTGATGGACCTGCGCTACCGCCGGGCCCCGGGCCTCGCCCGCGCCTTCGCGAACGCCTACGCCGCGGCGCGCGGCGACGGTGAACTGCTGACGCTGCTGCCGACGCTCTGCAGCTACCGCGCAATGGTGCGGGCCAAGGTCGCCGCGCTGGCCGCCGCCGAGCCCGAACTCGGCCAGGCCGACCGCGACGGCGCGCGTGGCTCGGCCCACCAACACCTGCAGCTCGCCGCCGCGTTCCTGCTCGAAGCGCCGCCGCCGCGCTGGCTCGTGATCCTCGGCCCGCCCGCCAGCGGCAAGAGCTCGCTCGCCGCCGCGCTGCACGCCGCCACTGGTTGGCCGCATCACAACAGCGACGTCGTACGCAAGCGGCTCGCCGGGCTGTTGCCGACCGCACCGGCGCGGCCCGAGCACTACACCACGGCGTTCTCCGACCGCACCTACGATCATCTGTGCACCGACGCGGCGGCTTCGACCCGCGGCGGCGAGGCCGTCGTGCTGCTCGACGGCCACTTCGCCGAGGCGGCGCGGCGCGAAGCGGCGGTGCGCGCGGCCGTCGCCGCCGGCGCCCGGCCGACGTTCGTCTGGCTCGACGTCGACACCTCCACCGCCGCCGCGCGCGCCGCAGCGAGGGTGGCCGCTCCGGGCAACGTCAGCGACGCCGGCCCCTCGATCACGGCGCGCCGGCACACGAGCTTCGTCCCGCCGACGGCAGCCGAAGGTCCGTCGCTGCTGCGCCTCGATGGCCGCCGCCCGACCGCCACCCTGCTCGTCGAGCTGCTCGCCCAACTGCTCACCGAACCCTGCTGACAGCACGCTGTCAGCAGCCCTGTCCATGCTGCCGCGCATGAACAGCACGCAGATCGTCCCCATCTTCGCCACCGACCGCATGGCCGCGACCCGCCACTTCTGGATCGAGCAGCTCGGCTGCCAGCTCAGCTTCGACCACCCCGCCTATCTCGGGGTGCGCACCGGGGCCGCGGACGCCCCCGAGCTCGGCTTCATGCAGCCCGACGCCGACGCGCCGGAGCCCTTCGCTGGCGCCGGCGCCTGGCTGTCGCTGCGTGTCGCCGACGCCGACGCCGAATGCGCGCGCCTGCGCCGGGCCGGCCTCACGATCCGCGACGAGCTGGCCGACATGCCGTGGGGCAGCCGCCGCTTCACGGTCGTCGATCCGAACGGCATCGTGGTGTCGATCCACCACCCGATCCCGATGACGCCCGAGTTCGCCGCCCATTCGAAGTGAGCCAGCCATGCGCCGCGCCGACCGTTTGTTCCAGATCGTGCAGTTGCTGCGCCGCGCCCGCGCGACGACCGCCGCCGACCTCGCGCGCGAGCTGCAGGTGTCGGTGCGCACGATCTACCGCGACGTCGAGGACCTCGGCCGCAGCGGCGTGCCGATCCAAGGCGAGGCCGGCGTCGGCTACGCGCTGCCGCGGCACTTCGAGCTGCCGCCGCTGATGTTCGGCAACACCGAGATCGAGGCGCTCGTGCTCGGCGCGCGCATGGTGCAGAGCTGGGGCGACGACCAGCTCGCCCGCGCCGCGCGCAGCGCCCTGTCGCGCATCGAGAACGTGCTGCCGCCGGCGCTGGCCGAGCGGCTGACCACGAGCCGCCTGTTCGCGCCGGACTTTCACCTGTTCCGCAACGGCCAGGGCCCGCTGCTGCAGCTGCGGGAGGCGCTCGAGGCCGCGCGCGTGGTGAGCTTCGCCTACGTCGACGAAGACGGCCGCCGGAGCCGCCGCGACGTGCGGCCGCTCGGCCTGTTCTACTGGGGGCGCACCTGGACGCTGGTGGCGTGGTGCGAGCTGCGCGCGGACTTCCGCTCGTTCCGCGTCGATCGCATCGACGACTGCGAGGTCCGCGAGCGCACCTTCACCGCCGAAGCCGGCCGCCGGCTCGAGGACTTCCTGAGCCGCGTGCGCGCCGAGCCAACGCAGCCGGTCGACGAACGGCAGGCGCGCCGCGAACTGCAGCGGCTCGGTTCGGTCGGCAAGGCCACCGCGGGCGACCTGCTGCGGCTCGGCATCCACCGCGTCGAGCAACTGCGTGGCCAGGATCCGCGCGAGCTGTGGCAACGTATGGGTGCGCTCGACGGCACGCCGCACGACCCGTGTGTGGAGGACGTGTTCCGTTGCGCCATCGCGCAGGCCGAGCTGCCCGACCTGCCCGACTCCTGGCGGCAGTGGCATCGCTGGACGCCGCTGCGCGGGCAGCCGCCCGGCACGTTGCCGACGGGCCTGCGGCGCCACGCGCGCCGCCGCCGCCGTCAGTCCGGCAGCTGATGGAAACGCTCGCGCGCGGCGCGATCGAGCGCTTCCTGGTGGTCTGGATGCGCGATCGAGATCAACGCCTTGGCGCGCTGGCGCAGGTTCTTGCCACGCAGATCGACGGCGCCGAACTCGGTCACCACCCAGTGCATGTGCGCGCGGGTCGTCACCACGCCGGCGCCCGGCTTCAGCATCGGCACGATGCGCGACTCGCCGCGGCGCGTGGTCGCGCGCATGGCGATGATCGGCTTGCCGCCCGGCGACAACGAGGCGCCGCGCATGAAGTCCATCTGACCGCCGACGCCCGACCACATGCGTGTGCCGATCGAGTCGGCGCACACCTGCCCGGTCAAGTCGATCTCGATCGCGCTGTTGATGGCGACGACCTTGGGGTTGCGCCGGATCACGGTCGGGTCGTTGACGTAGGCGATGTCGAGCATCGCCACGTTCGGGTTGTCGTCCATGAAGTCGTAGAGCTTGCGCGAACCGATGGCGAAGCCGGCGACGAGCTTGCCCGGGTGCACCTTCTTGTAGCGCCCCGTGATCACCCCGCGGTTGACGAGCCGCAGCACGCCATCGGAGAACATCTCGGTGTGGATGCCCAGGTCGCGGTGGTTGTCGAGCGAGGCCAACACGGCGTCGGGGATGCCGCCGATGCCCATCTGCAGCGTCGAGCCATCCTCGATCAACCCCGCGGCGTGCGTGCCGATCGCCGCCTCGATGTCGCCGATCTCGGTCGGTTCGTGGGCGGGGATCTCCTCGTCGATGCCGATGGCGGCAGCGAAGCGGCTGTGGTGCACGAGCCCGTCGCCGTGCGTGCGCGGCATGCGCGGGTTGACCTGTGCGATCACCGTGGTGGCCGAATCGACCGCCGCGCGCGCGATGTCGACGCCGCAGCCGAGCGAGCAGAAGCCGTGCTTGTCCGGCGGCGAGACGTGCACCATGGCGACGTCGAGCGGCAGCACCTTGTTGCGGAACAGCGCCGGCATCTCGCTGAGGAAGGCCGGGATGTAGTCGGCGTTGCCGCGCGCGACGGCGTCGCGCAGGTTGGCACCGAGGAACAGGGCGTTGACGTGGAAACTCTCGCGCACCTCTGGCTCGGCACACGACGCCGGGCCTTCGGTATGCAGGTGCACGAGCTCGACGTTGCGCAGCTCGTGGTGACGCGCGGCGAGCGCGCGCAACAGCACCTGCGGCGTCGCGGCGCCACCGTGCACAAAAACCCGCTGGTCCGAACGAATCCGACTGACTGCGTTGGCTGCTGACGTGAACAACATGGCGAGGACGCTACCCGCGCCCCCGGCTCCCGTCATGCGAACATCGACCGAGCCAGGGCTACGCACGCGATCGCGGCCCACACCGACTCGAGCCAGAACGCCTGCCAGGTGCGTTTGCGCCAGCAGACCCAGGCGACGCCGAGCGCACCGGTGAGATTGAGCAGTTGGTAGCTGCGATCGGCGGTGGCGAGCACGGCGAACGAGTTGAGCGCATAGGCGCCGACGATGGCGAACGTCCCATACCAGCCGGCAATTTCGGCCAGCAGGGAGAACGGCGGAGCTTCACGGTTCTTCATGCAGAGGGATCGACGACGTAGAGCCGGGTCAGGTCGACGCAGCTCATGCGGTCGCGCACTTCCTTGCAGCGCGACGCCATGCGCAGACCGTCGGCATCGTGCGGCAGGGCGCGGAAGGCGTAAGCGCTGGCGACGAGCACGGCCTTGGTGCGCGCGCGCGACAACGCGACGTTGAGGCGATTGAGGGACAGATGGAAGGCGCCGCGGCCCTTCGACTCGGCGGGGTCACCGGCCGTCAACGACACCACGACGACCTCACGTTCCTGCCCTTGGATGCGTTCGACGGTGTCGACGACGAGCTCGGCGGTGCCGGGCAGGGCCTTGTGCTGGATCGCCGTTCGCAGCTGCCGCACCTGCGCGCGGAACGGCGCGATCACCGCGATCTCGGCCGCCGGCACGCCATGGCGCCGCAGCAGGTCCTCGACGACGTCGGCGACCGCGTTGGCCTCTTCGACCGAGCGCTGCCCCGGCTGCTGATGATCGATGCGCAACCACACCACCGGCCGCGCCGGGTCGAGCACGTCGTCGAGCCGGCCACCGGCCGCGAACGGCATGCAGCGCGCCGCCGCCTCGGGCGCCGCGCGCAGGCGACCGCCGTAGAACGCCTCGCTGACGACGCGGCAGACGCCGTCGTTCATGCGATAGGTCGTGTCGAGCAGGTCGGCGCCGTAGTGCGCGTGCAGGTGCTCGAAGATCGACACCGCGGCGGCGCGGTCGGCGCGCGACGTCGTCACCACCGGCGGCAGTTGCTGGTGGTCGCCGAAGAACAACCACCGCTGCGCGCGCAACATGCCCGGCAGCGCGTGCGGGATCGGCAGCTGGCCCGCTTCGTCGAACACCGTGTAGTGGAAGCGCTCACGATCGGCGAGCTTGCCGATCTGGAAGCAGGTGCCGGCGACGACCACGCCCTTCTCCGGCGGCCGGGCGCGCCGCGCGTCGACCAGCGCTACGCGCGCCGCCCGCAGCTCCTGCTTGTTGTCGCTCGACGACGAGTCGAGCTTCACCAACGGCAGGTCTGGCGCGACGCGACGCAGCGCCAGCAGCGCGTTGTCCACGGCGCGGTGCGTGTAGGCGCACAAGGCGATGCGGCAGCCGGCGGCGCACAGGCTCGCGACCACGGCGGCGAGCAGCCGCGTCTTGCCGGTTCCGGGCGGCCCCTGCACGAGCGCCAGGCTCTCGGTGGCGATGGCGGCGGCGCCGGCGGCGACCTGCGCCGGGTTGAGGCCCGCCCCGGCGAGCCTGGCCAGCGCACGCTCGTGCCGCGCCGCGGCGCGCTTCACCTCGTGACGGCCTTCGAGCACGTTCGCCAACCACGGCGTCGCGAACGCCGCCCGCACAGCGTCGCGCAGCCGCCCCGAGAGGCCGAACGGCCGCCGGTCGAGCACGTAGCTGCGACCGATCTCCAGGTCGATCTCCTGGTCGCGCACGAACGGGTCGGGATCACATCGCAGCTCGCCGGTGCGTGCGTCGTAGCTGCCGTAGGCGAGCGGCGCGGCGCGGTCGAGGTCGACGCCGTCACCACACAGCAGCGGATCCCCGGCGCGGAACTTCGAGTTGTTGTCGGCGACCGTGAACACGTAGGCGCCGTTCTCCTCGGCGCGCAGCACGGCGCCGTGGATGCACTCGCCTTCGAGCACCCGCAGCTCGATCGGCTGCGCGCGCAGCTCCCGGTGCGTGCGCTGCTCGTCGCGCTCTTCCCGGCCGAGGAAGCGCAGCAGGCGCTGTTCGAGCGTCAGCTGCAAGCGCGGCCTCGCGACGAACGGCGGCGGCGCGGGCCACGATCGGCGCGCGGCGGGCGGGTGGCGGACGAGAGGCTGGCGGCGGCGGACATGGCGGGAACTCGGTTGCCGCGCCAACGGAGCGCCGCGACGGTCGCCGCGCAATCATCTGCTGCCCGGATTTCGCCGCGCTGCGTGCGCACCAACCACGAACCGGCGGAACCCGCTTGCGCGGCCGCGGCGGCGGTGCATCGTCGCGGCATGGTCGACAGCCCAGAGCTCGTTGCGCCACCGCGCCACGTGCCGACGAGCCTGCGCCTCAGGGTGCTGTTCGGCGGCGTCTTCCCGACCATCGGCTTCGTGATGCTGGCGCTCGGCGCGCCGCTGACCGTGGGCATGCTGCGCTACAGCGAGTTCGCCACCGCCGCGCGCTTCGCCGGGCCGCTGCAGACGGCGCCGGGCACGGTGCTCCGCAGCGAACGGCTGCCGCTGCGGCTGAACAGCCAGACCGTGTCGCGGGTCGACTTCCGCTTCCAGATCGACCAGCAGAGCCACGCCGGCAGCAGCTACACGACTTCGCCACCGCCGCCGCCTGGCGCCACCGTGGTCGTCGAGTTCGCGGCGGGTGACGGCAGCGTGGCGCGGCTCTGCGGCATGCGCGCGGCGCCGTTGCCGGCTGGGGTCGCCTTCGTGCTCGTGCTGCCCGCACTCGCGCTGCTGCTGATCGCCGGCGGCGCGCTGGCGAACCGCCGGCGGCTCGCGCTGCTGCGTGATGGCCTCGCCGCGTGGGGCCTCTTGACCGCGACCCGCGCCACCAACACCCGCGTCAACAACCAGCGCGTGTACCGGCTCGAGTTCACGTTCCTCGACGCCAACGCAGCGCGGCGCACCATCACCGAGTCGTCGCACCGCGCCGAGTTCCGCGACGACAAGGTCGCGCGCCTCGTGCTCTACGATCCGGCCGCGCCGCGCGCCTGCCTGCCCGATCTCACGCCCGGGCGCCCGCGCCCCGTCGACGGCGCCTGGCAGCCGCTGCCTTGGCCGCGGTTGCTGCCGGTGCTGCTGCTGCCGCTGCTCGCCGCGATCACCACGGCGCTGGCCCTCGCCCTGACCTGAGCGGCGCAGAAGCGCGACCCGGCGGGGTGGCGAGCCTGGTGCTTCGTCGCGCCTGCATCGTGCCACCCCAGCCGCCCCGCCCCAGGTCGTGGCAGGGCGCGCCGGCTCAGGCGCCGACGATCGTGCGCACGCCGTCGCTGACGGCGACTCCCGAGGCGGCGCCGGCGTCGAACACGGCACCCTGCAGGTAGAACGAGACCGAGATCAGGGCGGGGTCGAACGGCACGTTCATGGTGAACTGCCCCGAGCTCGGTGTGCAGGCGAAGAACAGCGTCGCGGCACTGGCCGGGTCGACGAAGTAGGAACCGCCGAAGCCGGTCGGCATGGCGCCCGGCGCCAACGGTGCGAGGCCGATCAGCCCGACACCTGCGGTGGCGACACCCGAGGGGTTGGCGACCGTGACCACCGGCGAGCTGCCGAGACGCGGGCTCGGGTAGACCGAGAGGGCCGGCACGACGCCGCCGGTGCCGGGCGACCCGAAGCCGGGGTTGACCGTCGTCTGGCCGCTGCCGTTCGGGAACACCGTGTGGATCCAGGTGCGCCAGCGGTTCGCCTGCTGCGGTGCGCAGGGGGTGCCGCCGGACTGCGCGTAGCTGCCGCAGATCACGAAGCGCCACGGGTTGCTGCCGTCGATGACGACGCTGCTCCAATCACCCCAGCGGTGCGTATTGGGCATGCCGGTGCCGTTCGAGCTGGTGTAGGAGGACGTGCCGTTCAGCGCGACGCCACCCTGCGGCATGGTGCCGGGCAGGTCGAACGAACGCCGCGCCGCCCAGCCGATGCCCGGGTAGACGGTCGTCGACGACCGGGCGAAGGTGACCAGCACGGTGCCGTCCTGGTTGACGGCGAGGCTCGGCATGAACGCGTGCAAGGTGCCACCGAGGTCGATGTCGCCCCACTGCACCACCTGCGGCGTGCCACCGACCATCGGCCAGTTGTTGAGCGCGATCTGGTACCAGCGCACGACGTGGCGGGCGCCGACCTGCGAGCCCGACATCACCGTGTGGCAGCAGTAGAGGTAGCCGTTGCGCAGCACGGCGCTCTGCATGCGGCCGTCGATGGTGTCGAGGAAGGTCCCGCCCGGCTGCGGCGCCTGGCCGGAGGCCGGGATGAACGGCGCCACCGGGAGCAGGTGCGGGATCTCGGTGCTGTTGCCGAGGTTGACGGTGACGAGCCGGAGCGCGTTGCCGCCGACGACGACGCTCGCCAGCACCATGTTGCTGGCAGGATCGAACGAGTCCGCCGCGTGCGCGAACTCGTTGGTCGCGCGCGGCGCGAAGAACTCGCCGTACGGCAGCGTGCCGCCCGACGGCGCGCTGCTCAGGTCCGACTTGCGGAACCAGCGGTACCAGACGTAGCTCGGCGCCGTGGTCGAGTTCCTCGGCTGCATGATGCCGCTCCAGATCACGTGCGTCTGCGTCTGCCCCACGCCGTTGAAGTCGGGCTGGTAGCTGACGGTGCCGCCGAGGTTCGGCATCGGCGTGTGCCAGATGTGGAAGTCGCCGCCACCGCAGAGGCCGGGCAGCGGGTTGTCGCTGTTCGACCAGGCGACGTAGAGCCCCTGCGTGCCTTGCGCGCCGGGGGTCGAGCTGTCCTGCTGCATGCCGATCACGGCGAAGCGCTGGTTCGTGGCGTCGTAGAGCACCTTGGTGTCGACGATGCGGGTGGCGCCCATCGACGTGCCGAAGAAGCTGGTCGCGTTCTGGCTGCAGCCGCCACCGGCCATCGGCATGCCGCCGAGGTTGTTGCGCCAGAGCAGGTAGGGCGCGCTGCGCTGGTAGACCGCGATCTGCGAGTTCGCGACCTCGACGATGTAGTTGTAGCTGTTGGCGATCGACGCCGTCGGCGTGTCGAGCGATACCGTCGGCGGGTTGCCACCGAGCTGGCACTGTTGTTCGAGGCCGTTGAAGCCGAACTGGGCCCGCGCGGTGCCGGCGGTGAGCATCGCCCAGGAGAAGATGGCCGGCAGCAGCAAGCCACGCGAAGGAAGAACGCAACGGGAGCGGGAGTTCATGGGATCACCTCGGCGCGGGCGCGACATGCGCCGCCGCACCACGCGAGTTCCCTTGCGAGGCCGTCTCCGGTTTCAGGAATGATCGGCCGGCCGAGGGCTGGCGCCGCGGAACCCGAACAGCAGCGTCGCGGCGACGAAGCCGGCGGCGACGACGAACGGCTGTGGCGCGCCCAGGTTGTCGAACAGCCAGCCGTACAGCGGCGGCGCGGTCAACCGCGCGAAGCCGCCGAACGTCTGCTGCATGCCCATCACGGTGCCACGTTCGTGGTCGGCCACGTGGTGCGACAGCATCGCCGTCACACATGGGAACGTCAGCGCCATGCCGATCGGCAGCAGCGCGAAGACGGCCGCCAACGACCACGGACCCGACGCCAGCGCGACGCCGATCTGCGCCGCCGCGAGCACGATCATGCCGGCGCCGGCGGTGCGCGCTTCGCCGAAGCGATCGACCATGCGTCCGAGCAGCACGACCCGCGCGAACACCGCGACCGAACCGATGTACATGAACAGGTTGCCGATGTGCTCGGCGTCGACGCCGAAGCGCTGGTCAAGCAGCGGCGCGAACAGCGGGTGCACGCCCTGCGACGCGCCGATGGTGACCGCGTAGACCAGGATCAGCCGCGACGACGGCAACCGCGGACTGCCGATCACGCGCACGATCGCCTCGCGCACGGTCGTGCGCGGCTTGTTGCCCGGTTGACGCTGGCCCGGCTCGCGCAGGTAGCGCCACGCGAACAGCACGTTCAGCGCGCACAACAAGGCCGCCAACACACCCGGCGCGGCGTGGCCGAGCCGCAGGTCGGCGGCACCCGGCCAGAGGTCCGCTTCACCGAGCGTCACCGCGCGCGACCCGAGCCACGGCCCAAAGGCGACGCCGAGGTTGGTCGCCGCCGACAGCCAGCCGAGCGCACGCGCCCGCTGCGCCGGCTCGACGGCGTCGGTGACGTAGGCCTGCACGACGCCGACGGTGCCGCCGCCGGCGCCCTGCACGACGCGCGACAGCGCCAGCAGCCACAGGGAATCGGCGTAGCCGAACAGCAGGAACGCCACCGACGAGGCGCCGAGGGCGACCATCAGCACCGGGCGGCGGCCATGGCGGTCCGAACAACGGCCCCAGAACGGCGCGCTGAGCAGCTGCGCGAGCGTGAAGGCCGAGACGACGAGGCCGGTGACGGTGCCGACGGCGAGCGTCATGCCGCCGAGCGCCAGGCCGTCGGGCACGAAGCGCTTCACGTAGAACGGCAACAGCGGCACGACCATGAACAGGCCGACCATGTCGAGGAACGCCGTCGCCATCAGCACCAGCAGCTTCGCCGGCACGTGGCGCAGTTCACGGCCGAGCACCCCCAGCAGGGTGGCGCCGAGCACGGCGAAGAAGACGTGCGCGGCCTCGGAGTCCAGCGTGGCGTTGAGGTCGAGCAACATGCGTGGAACGGCCGGCTCTACGCTTCGGCAGCGGCGGCGTCCGCCGCGGCGTCCTCGGCGGCCGTCGGTTCGGCATCGAGGATGCGGTGCTTCAAGGCCGCCAGGTCGTGCAGGTCGGCGGTGAGCTTCTGGCGCAACCTGACCTCGCCGTCGGGACCGGTCAGCCACAACGCGGCGGCGCTGGCGTTGCCACAGCGCTCCGGGTCGCGACCGAGCGCCGCGCGCACGAAGTCGGCGAGGCCGAACACCGGCCGCGGGTAGAGGGCGGCACCGCGCAGGCGCTTCTGCAGGTCGACGAAGCGCGCTTCGAGCGCCGGGTCGGCTTCGCGGTCGAAGGCGTGCGCCTCGTGCCAGCGCGGCAACGCCTCCCCGAAGTGCAACAGCGGCACCCGCTGCGGCAAGGCGGCGACGAGCTCCATCAGGGCGCGCCACTCGTCGCCGACGGCGCGCGGCAGCACGATCTGCACGGCACCGGCTTCGGTGGCCGGGTGCAGCACGCCAAACGCCAGCACCCGATCCGCGAACGGGTCCGCCAGCAGGTGCACGATCGCGGCGTGGTCGAGGCGTTCGGCGCGCGGCCGGGTCTCCACCCTCGGCACACCGAGCAGCCGCGCCGCCGCCGCGCGCCGCAACCGGCGCAGCAGGGTCGGGTCGAGGTTGCCGCGGGCCCGGGCACCTTCGGCGTGGAACACCGCCAGGTCCTGCCCGGTGCGGCAACCGAGCCCTTCGAGGATCGCCCGGGCGCCGTGGCTCATGCCCTGCACCAGCGACAGGTCGTCGCGCGCGGACAGCTCGTCGAGACACCGCCGGTCGTGGTAACAACCGGCACAGCCAGCCTGCAGGAACGGCCGCGCCCCGTCGACGTCGTCGCGCAGGCGCCGCAGCTCGGCGACGACCTCGTCGCACGCCGCCGCGTAGTCGGCGATCACGAAGCGCTCTTCGCGGCCGTCCTTGAGGATCAGGGCCCCGTGCTCAGGCATTCGCCCCTGCACGGCGGCCAGCAGCTGCGAGTAGAAGACCACCTGCAGGATCTGGTCGCCGCGCGAGTGACCCGAGGTTTTGACGTCGAGCACTTCGTAGTGGTGGTCGCCGAGCGCGCTCGCGCCGGGCAGCTTGCGCAGCAGGTCGGGCAGGCCGAGCCGGTCGCCGTCGAGCAACACCGCCTGGTGCAGCAGCCCTTCGCCCTGGTGCAGCAGTTCGCGCGTCGCCGACGCCCCGGCCTCGAAGTCGCGGTCGGGGTAACGCGGCGACACCACCGGCAGCTGCGTCACGTAGCGCGCCTCGAAGTCGCGGCCACGCTGCGCCGCGAACTCCTCCCACGGGTGCGGCGGTCGCCGTTCCTGCCGCGACAGGTGCAGATCGAGCGCGGCCAGGCGCGGGCACTTCACGTACGAGTAGACGTGCGTGCCGGTGATGCGCCTCATGCCGGGACGATACGGACCAGGCAGTCGAGGTAGGCAGCCCCGAGTCCCAGATCCGTCGGCCGCGCCGGGATCAGCACGTTGGCGCTGTGGCCGCGGTCGAATCCCCCACCCTTCGGCATGATGGCGACGTCCGTCCGCTGCGCCGGATCGAACCGCAGGTCGACCTCCAGCGAGCCATGGCTGCTGTAGATGCGCACCCGCTGCCCATCCTGCATGCCGGGCACCGCGCCGGGGTGCACGACGCACCACGAACGCGCCCCGAGCTCCTTGCCTGCCCACTGCGAGGCCTGGCTGCGTTCGGTCGAGTTCGAGAACAGCCACAGCGGCGCCGAGGCCCCCGGGGCGGCGGCTGGCACGTCCACGACCGGTTCGGGGGGCGCGGCGGTGAGCAGCTGCACCCGCCCCGTCGCGGTCGGCACCCGACCGTGCCGGAACAGCAGCGGGTCGGCGACGGGGCTGCGCACGGCCGGGTACTTTCGCAGCATCTCCAGGCTGCCGCCCTGACCGGCGATGTCGGCGAGCGCGTGGCGCTTGAGCTGGTCGAGGTGACCCTTCGGGAAGTCCTCGACCCGGAGCCTGGCTGCCAGCTCCTGGAAGATGTCCACCTCGTGCTTCACGCCCTCGGGCATCGGCACGACCGGCCGCGACTCGCCGATCCAGTGGTGGCCATAGGAGCCGAGCAGGTCGCTGTCTTCGAGCAGCGTCGGCACCGGCAGCACGACGTGGGCGCGCCGCGAAGTGTCGGTCAGGAAGCAGTCGGCGACGACCACGAACTCGGTCGCTTCGATGGCGCGGGCCACGGTCGCCGCGTCCGGCAGCATGGCGACCGGGTTGCCGGCGGTGACCCAGAGCACCCGCACCGGCGGATCCTTGGCCGCCAGCAGATCGGCGCCGAGCAGCGGTTCGCGGATCGACCGCGGGTGCTTGACGGGTGGGCCGAACGGCCGGAAGGCCTTGCGCCGCGCGAAGTAGAACGACACACCGCCGCCGGAGCGCACGAGGTTGCCGGACACCGCCGCCAGAGCGTCGAGCGCGCGCACGATGGTGCCACCCCGCTGGCGGCGCTGCATGCCCCAGCCGACGAGCGTCGCCGTCGGACCGTTGGCGTAGCAGTCGGCCAGCTCCTGCACGAGCGCGAGCGGCACCGCCGCCAGTTCGGCCCACTGTGCCGCACTGCGGCTCTCGACCAGGCGCCGGTAGTCGTCGAGGTGGTCGCAGAGGGTGCTGGCCTCGGCGGCGATGCGGCCGGCGTCGAACAGGCAGCGCGCCACCGCCATCGCCAGTTCGAAGTCGCGGCCGGGCGCCGGCTGCAGCGTGACGTCGGCGAGCGAGGCCGCCTTGTTGCGCACCGGATCGATGGCCACGATGCGGGCGCCGGCGGCGCGCACTTCCTTGAGCAGCGGCACCAGGTGCACGCTGCTGGCGGTCGGGTTCTTGCCCCACAGCACGATGTGGCGGCTGTGGCGCAGGTCGAACAGGTCGTTGCTGTCGCTGATGCCGAGGTCCTCGAGCTGCGCGGCCTCGCCGGCGCCCGAGCAGATGTCACCGACCTTGCCCGTGCACGGGCCGAACAGGTCGAAGAACAGGTCGGTGAGGTGCTTGAGGATCCCGAGCGAGCCGCCGGACCGGTAGTGGAAGATGGCGGCTGGCCCCGACTCGGCGCGCACTTGCCGCAGCTTCTCGGCAACGAGGTCCAGCGCTTCGTTCCAGCTCGCCGGCTCCAGCCGTTCGCCGCGGCGGATCAGCGGCTGGCGCACGCGCTCCGGCCCGGCCTGGCGCTCAGGGAACCTGCTGGTCCGGAAACACAAGAAGCCGCGCGTGATCGGGTGCTCGGGATCCCCTTCGAGCTTGACCACGACGCCGTCGCGAACGGTGGCCAGGATGCTGCACGCATCGGGGCAGTCGCGGTTGCAGGTGGTGCGGTGGACGGTTTCGGTCATCGGCGACGGCGACCAGGGAGAGGGCGCCCCAGCATGCCGGCTAGAGCAACACGCGCCAGCGGAAAGCTGGCCCGGAGAACCGCTCGGCACACGCGCCAACACCATCGGAAACCGCGGCAATGCGCCTGCAGGCGGCTTGGCGGCGAGCTCACGCAGGAGCCGCATCCCACCGCACGTGCACAGTTCTCCACCGCCTAAGTCTGGGTGATCTACAGAGCTGCGCGCTCATGCCAACAGCTCTCCAGACCTAACAAAGGTTCGGTGGCATGGGCGGTTTCCGATTCTTCGCAATTGACTCTTGCCAGCCAGGCTGCCTACGCTCCGCCGCCGGTGGTGGGCAGACCCGGCGCCGCGACCCTCACGACTCCAGTCACTCGCGCCGTCAGGTCAGTCCACCACGGGCATCCCGCAAGGGAGGAGTTCAAACCACAAGATGAGCAAGTCGATCCCCTACAGTCTCCTGACCTTCGTCGCCGCGTCGTCCCTGCTGTTTGCGCAGGACGGCAAGGGCTGGACCGCTTACAAGCCGGGTTCCGGCCTCTCCTACGATGGCGGTGACGCCTTCGGCCTGAAGTGGAGCAACTTCCTGCAGGTCCACTGGACCTACATGGCGCTGGACAACGGCACCGCGGACACCAGCACGTTCAACGTCCGTCGCGCGCGTACGACCTTCTCCGGTCACGCCTTCAGCAAGGACATCCTCTTCAAGCTGCAGCTCGACGGTGTCGACGCCGGCGCGGCTGGCGATGGCGCCCTCAAGGAAGGCCACGTCACCTACAACTTCTCCAAGTCGGAGGACTCGGCGATCGGCCTGCGCGTCGGCCAGGGCAAGACCATGTACGGCCTCGAAGGCACGCAGTCCTCGTCGGGCACCTGGTTCGTCGAGACCTCGGCGGCCTCCAGCGCGTTCGCGGGCGCCTACTCGCGCGGCGCCTGGATCACCGGCGGCTTGAACATGAAGGACAAGCCGGTGCGCTTCGCGGTCGGCGCCATGAACACCGACACGGCAAACGGCCTCGGCTCGGGTTACACCGACCGCGGCGAAGAGACGGCCAACTCGGACAACGAGCTCAGCTACGTGCTGACGGCCAACTTCGACCCACTCGGCGACTTCTTCGATGGCGCCCAGACGGTGGAAGGCAAGCAGCAGGGCGACTGGCGCACCGAGAACAACGACCTGCGCGGCACGGTCGGCGTCGGCCTCGCCTTCGGCAACGGCAAGGACACCACCTCGGGCAACGATGTCGAGAGCACCGGCATCAACATCAACACCGAGTGGGCCGTCAGCAACTGGAGCATCCTCGGCGAGTTCTTCACGCGCACGGATGACCACCAGAACGGCAACGACGAAGAGCAGCCGACCGGCTGGGCGGCCAGCGTCGGCTACCTGATGCCGAAGAGCGGCGACAGCACGATCCAGTGGGGCTTCGGCGCGCGCGTCAGCATGATCGAGACCGACAACGGCGACAACGGCAGCGTCAGCTACCTGACGGGCGGCGCCGGCATCGGCGGTGTCGACGGCGACGTGACCGAGATCAGCGCGGTCATCAACGCCTTCTACCACGGCCACGCGGCCAAGACGCAGTTCGAGTACACCCTCCAGGACGTGGGCCCGACCGGCGGCACCGACGCCACCAACCACATCCTGCGCATCGGCTTCCAGCTGATGTTCTGATCGGCAGGTGGTTCCGCCTGCGGGCAGCGCGTGCTGCTCGCAGGCAGCAGGTGGAGGCGGGTGAATCCCGCCTCCTTGCATGTACGGTCCACACCTTCGATGACCTCGGACGACCTGGACCTGCTCGTGGTCGGCGCCGGCCGCACCGGCCTGACCGCCGCGCTGACCGCCCTTCGTGAGCGCCCCACGCTCCGCCTCGCCGTCGTCGACGCGCTGCCGCAGCCTGGCGGCACGACGCGCACGCAGCGCAGCAACGGCTTCCTCTGCGAGCTCGGCCCGTTCGCGTTCGCGCGCGAGGAAATCGCGCCGCTGCTCGACCTGCTGCCGGCGCCTCCTCGGCTGATCGAGTGCCTCGAATCGGGCCGCAGAGGCCTCCTGATCACGCCCGACGGCCCGCAGTCGATCGACGTCGAGCCGCGGCCGGTGTCGTTCGCGGCCGGCAACGAGGAGCTGCCACAGGCTTGCCGCCGCGCGCTCGGCCCCGCCTTGCGCCTGGGCCGCGAGGTCGTCGCCATCACGCCCGCCGGCGACCGCTTCCTGGTCGAACTCGGCGGTGAAGTACGGCACGCCCTGACCACCAGCGACCTGCTGCTCGCGGTGCCGCCGCCGGCCGCTGGCCGCCTGCTCGGCAACTTCGATCCCGCCCTGGCCGAGGTGGCGCAACGCTGTGAGAGCCGCCAGGTTGCGTACGCCTGGTTCGGCGGCGACCGCGGCCAGGCGCCGACCCTGGTCGGCTACGGCGCGGTGCCGCGCGAGGACCTGCCGTCGCCGCTCGCCGAAGCCATCTGCTGCGATCAGGTGTTCCCGGGCCGAGCCCTGCCGGGACGCTTCCTGGTGCGCTGCGAACTGCCGACGCCGCCCGCGAGCGACGACGACGCCCTCAACACTGCAGCGGCCGAGCTGCGCCGCTGGACTGGCACAACGGCGGCGTTCGGCTTCCAGAAGCTGCACCGCTTCGCCGTGCCGGTGCCCGATGGCGCCTGGGTCGAGTGCCGCATGCGGCTCCAGCACCTGCCGCGGCGGGTGCCTGGGCTGCGGCTGGCGTGAGCCTCAGGCCATCACGGCAGCTCGCGCAGGCGCAGGTTGCGGTACTCGCAGCGCGCGCCTTCGGCCTCCAGCGCCAGGAAACCCTTCGCCGGCACACAGTCGCGGCCGCCGCTGACCTCGACGCCGTTCACCCACAGCCGCACCTCGCCGTTGATGGCGCGCACGTAGTAGTGGTTCCACTGCCCGGCCGGCAACACCAGGCGCTGGGTCGGGAAACACCGGCTGCTCTTCGGGTTGCCGACCTTGAACTCGGTGCCGTCGGCATCGCGGTAGGTGATCTCCGGCGTGAACGCGGTCATCGTCGACGAGCCGACCGGGAACACGTCGCCGTGGCTCGTGAACCAGTCGCTGGGCTTGCCCTTCGACTGCAGCCACTGCTGTTCGTAGCCGAGGTCGAGCACCTGCACCTCGATGCCGCTGCGCGGCAGCGTGCCGGGCGGCAGGTCGGTGAACGCCGGCTCGGGGCACCACACGAACACGCCGCTGTTGCCGCCGAAGTCGTGGTGCCGCCATTCGAGCACGAGCTCGAAGTTGGTGAGCTCGCGCTTCATCCGGGCCCCGCCGAGCGGCTTGCCGGTGGTGACGATCACGCCGTCGACCTCGGTCCAGGTGCTGGCGTCGCCGTTGACGTTGACGAAGTCGGCCAACGTGAGCGGCGTCCAGCCGTCGCCATCGACGAACGCCTTCTTGAGCGGCGCCGCCTGCAGGACGAACGGCGCCATCGCCAGCGCCACCAGGGCGCCGACGGCGGTGGCCAGGCGCAGCAGCGTCCGCATCACGCCCCCGCCTTCGCGAAGGCGTCGAGGATGCGGTTGAAGGTGGCACTCGGCCGCAGCGCCGCGGCCGCCTTCTTGTCGTCGGGCTGGTAATACCCACCGACGTCGGCGGGCTTGCCCTGCACGGCGAGCAGCTCCTTGACGATCTGCGCCTCGTGGTTGGTGAGCTCGGCGGCCAGCGGCGCGAACTGCTTCGCCAGCGCCGCATCGGCGGTCTGCGCCGCCATCGCCTGCGCCCAGTAGAGGCCGAGGTAGAAGTGGCTGCCGCGGTTGTCGGTGGTGCCGAGCTTGCGCCCTGGCGAGCGGTCGTGTTCCAGGAACTTGCCGGTGGCGGCATCGAGCGCGTCGGCGAGCACCTTGGCGGGCGCGTGCTTCCAGACCTGGCTGAGGTGCTCGAACGACGCCGCCAGCGCGAAGAACTCGCCGAGGCTGTCCCAGCGCAGGTAGTTCTCCTGGTTGAACTGATCGACGTGCTTCGGCGCCGAGCCGCCGGCGCCGGTCTCGAACAGGCCGCCGCCGTTCATCAGCGGGACGATCGACAGCATCTTGGCGCTGGTGCCGACCTCGAGGATCGGGAACAGGTCGGTCAGGTAGTCGCGCAGCACGTTGCCGGTGACCGAGATCGTGTCCTGGCCCTTGACGATGCGCTCGAGGCTGAATTGGCACGCCGCCGCCGGCGCCAGCACGCGCAGATCGAGCCCCTTGGTGTCGTGCTCGGCGAGGTAACGCTCGACCTTCTGCAGCACCTGCGCGTCGTGGGCGCGGCGCGCATCGAGCCAGAACACCGCCGGCGTGTTGCTGAGCCGCGCGCGGTGCACGGCGAGCTTGACCCAGTCCTTGACCGCCGCATCGCGGGTCTGGCAGGCGCGCCAGACGTCGCCCGCTTCGACCGCGTGCTGCATCAGCACCTTGCCGGCCGCGTCGACGACGCGCACGGCGCCGGCGGCGGGCACCACGAAGGTCTTGTTGTGCGAGCCGTATTCCTCGGCCGCCTGCGCCATCAGGCCGACGTTGGGCACCGAGCCCATCGTCTTCGGGTCGAGCGCGCCGTGCCGCTGGCAGAACGCCACCACCGTCGCGTAGACGCCGGCGTAGCAGCTGTCCGGGATCACCGCGAGGGTGTCCTGCAGCTTGCCCTTCTGGTCGTACATCTTGCCGCCCGCGCGCAGCATCGCCGGCATCGAGGCGTCGACGATGACGTCGCTCGGCACGTGCAGGTTGGTGATGCCGCGGTCGCTGTCGACCATCGCCACGCCAGGGCCCTTGGCATAGGCCGCCTGGATGTCGGCCTCGATCGCCGCGCGCTGCGCCGCCGGCAGCTGCGGCAGCTTCTCGACGAGGTCGCCGAAGCCGTTGTTGAAGTCGACGCCGAGCTGGGCCAGCGTCGCGCCGTGCTTCTGCAGCACGTCGGCGAAGAAGACCTTCACCGCGTGGCCGAACAGCACCGGGTCGCTGACCTTCATCATGGTCGCCTTCAGGTGCAGCGAGAACAGCACGCCGGTGGCCTTCGCCTGCTCGATCTGCTGGCCGTAGAACGCGACCAGGGCGCGCCGGCTCATGAAGGTGCCGTCGAGGATCTCGCCGGCGGTCAGCGTGGTCTTGTCCTTGACCACCTGCACGGCGCCGTCCTTGGCGACGAACTCGATGCGCACGGTGGTGGCGGCGTCGACCGTCACCGACTTCTCGTTGCTGAAGAAGTCGTCCTTGCCCATCGTCACGACGCTGGTCTTGCTGTCCTTGGCCCAAGCGCCCATCGAGTGCGGGTGCTTCTTCGCGTAGTCCTTGACCGCCTTCGGCGCCCGGCGATCGGAGTTGCCTTCGCGCAGCACCGGGTTGACCGCCGAGCCCTTGACCTTGTCGTAGCGCGCCTTGACGTCCTTCTCGGCGTCGTTGGCCGGCGCCTCGGGATACGCGGGCACCATGAAGCCGTGCGCCTGCAGCTCGGCGATCGCCTCCTTGAGCTGCGGCACCGAGGCCGAGATGTTGGGCAGCTTGATGATGTTGGCGTCCGGCCGCTGCGTCATCGCCCCGAGCTCGGCGAGGTGGTCGGCGACCTTCTGCGCCGGTGGCAGTTGGTCCGCGAACACCGCCAGGATGCGACCGGCCAGCGAGATGTCGCGCGTCTCGACGCCGATGCCGGCGCGGCGCGCGAACGCCTGCACGATCGGCAGCAGGGAGTAGGTGGCGAGCGCCGGGGCTTCGTCGGTCTTGGTGTAGATGATGGTCGGCTTTGCGGACATGACTCTGCTCGGAGCGGCGGGGCGAAGCGGGACAGGGCGGAATGGCGGCGCCGGACGGCCCGGAACCGGGCCAGCACGATCCCCCGCTCGCCGCGGTGCGTCAACAGCGACTGCGCACAGGAGCCCGGCCGTGTGGCTCGCCCGGGCCGCCGGCGCATGGCTGCCGCGGGGCCGCGGGGCCGCGGCCGCCCGGCGCGTCCTCAGCCGCGCAGGCAGCGCCGGTGGAACACCTCGAGCCCGAGCAGCGTCCACAGCCGCAGCTCCTCGTTGCGGCGGCCGCGCATGTGGTCCTGCAGCAGCGCTTCGATCGCCGCCCGCTCCAGGTAGCGACTGACGAACGAATCGCCGCCGAGCAGCAGGTCGTGCGCGTAGTCGCGCAGGCCGCCGCGGAACCACTCGTCGAGCGGCACGCGGAAGCCGACCTTCTTGCGATCGACGATGTTGGCGGGCAGGTGGCGGCGCGCGATCTCCTTGACGATCCACTTGCCGCTCTTGCCCTTCACCTTCAGCCCCGAATCGACGCGGAAGGCGAGTTCGACCAGCTCGTGGTCGAGGAACGGCGGCCGGTTCTCGATGCTCGCCGCCATCGACATGCGGTCGCCACGCTCGAGCAGGTTGTCGGCCAGCCAGGTGTGGCAGTCGACGTAGAGCATGCGCCGCAGGTGATCCCCCTGGCAGCGTTCGTACTGGCCGAGCGAGTGCTTCGCGCCGTAGCCGGAGCGCAGCGCGCGGCGTTCGTACCAGGTGAACGGCGCGAACCACGTCTGCAGCCGTTCGGCGGTGTCGCGGCCGGTCAGCGCGCGCGCCGCCTGCCTGGCGCGGTACTTCGAGCCGGGCAGCAGCCGTTCCGCGGCGCGCATCATCGGCACGCGCACGGCCGCCGGCAGCGCCGCGAACGCCGCGAGCTTGGGCTCGAACGCGTACTTCGGGTAACCGGCGAAGATCTCGTCGCTGCCTTCGCCCGACAGCAGCACCTTGACCGAGCGCCGCGCGTACTGGGCGATGCGGAAGATGGCGACGTCGGCGGGCTCGCTGATCGGGCCGTCGCGGTGCCAGCACAGGGTCGCCCACAGCTCCTGGAAGTCCTTGGCGGTGACGTGCACCTCGTGGTGCCGCGTACCGACCGCCTCGCTGACCTGCTTGGCGTACGGCAGCTCGTCGTAGCGCGGATCGGCGAACCCGGCCGCGAACGTCTGCACCTCACCACCCTGGCGCAGCCGCTTCATCAGCGCCACCGTCAGGCTGGAGTCGAGGCCGCCGCTCAGGTAGGCGCCGACCGGCACGTCGGCGACGAGGCGGCCGGCGACCGCACGTTCGAGCGCCGCGTCGACCGCCTGCAGCGCGGCGTCGCCGGTCAGCGGCTCGCCCGCCATCGCCGCCGGCAACCGCCACCACGTCTCGTGGCGCAGCGTGCCGTCGGCGCCGATCCACAGCGCCGTGCCCGGCGCCAGCTTCTGCACGCCGCGGAACAGCGTCTGCGGCGGCGGCACCGACCGGTAGGTCAGGTAGGCCTCGACGGCGTCGTCATCGAGCTCGGCGGCGCCGAGCGCGGGCAGCAGCGCCTTGATCTCGCTGGCGAAGGCGACGAAGCCCGGCCGCACGGCGAAGTAGAGCGGCAGGATGCCGAGGCGATCGCGCGCCAGCAGCAGGCTGCCGTCGCGTTCGTCGTGGAAGGCGAACGCGAACTGCCCGTTGAGGCGGTCGAGCCCGCGCAGGCCCTCGCGCCGCAGCGTCTCCAGCAACACCTCGGTGTCGCCGCGCGTCTGCAGCGGCACGCCGTCGCGTTCGAGCCCGGCGCGGCGTTCTTCGTAGTTGAAGATCTCGCCGTTGAAGGTGATATGGCACGGTGCGCTGGCCGAGGTCATCGGCTGCGGCGAGCCGGCGAGGTCGATGATCGACAGCCGGGTATGGCCGAAGCCGACGGCGCCGAAGGTGCGGAAGCCGTCGCCGTCCGGACCGCGGTGGTGCAGTTGCGCGGCCATCGCGCGCAGCACCTTGTCGTCGACCGGCGCCCCGTCGAGGCGCCGCATGCCCACGATGCCGCACATCAGCGCGGCTCCGCGACGGCGAAGGGGAAGGCGTGGGTGGCGGCTTTGGGCAAGGCGGGTCGGCGGCGCGGCAGCATCGGCGGTCGCCTGATATCGGGCGGCGCCTGCCGACCGCAGCGGCAACCGCGGGAGACGTCGCTGCCACCGCTGCTTCGGGCCCGTTCCCGGCTCGAGCGGGATCGGCACGGGGCCTTCGTTGGGCAACTTCGAACCACTGTCGCGGCGGCGGCGGGGCGCAGGATTCGGATGGCTGACTCAGAACCTCGGCATGCGCGACAGCTCTTCCCACAGGTCGTGGGTCAGGAAGCGCTGCAGCGCCTCGAGGCTCCACGGCCGCGGCTGGTAATGGTCGAAGTAGCCGAAGTCGACGCCGAAGGCGCCCGCCAGCACCACGAACAGGAGCAGTACGACGGCGAGACCACCGAGACCGATGCGCCGCGCGCGGTGCCCCGGTGGCAGGCGCCTCGCCAGCAGCACTGCGGTTCCGCTCGCGCTGGCGAGCGACAGGAAGATCCAGCGATAAACGTCCCAGCCGAACAGGCCGAGCAGCAGCGGCGCCGCACACGCAGCCGCGGTGGCGAGCCCGAACAGCAGCCGCTGCGTGCGTTCGCGCATTCGCCGTCCGAGCCACGAGCCGGCCGGGGCCAGCGGCACCACCGCGGCCCCGAGCCAGCCGACCGCCGCACACCCGAGCAGCGCCAGCCCGGCCAGCGGCAGCGATTGCGAGTCGAAGTGCCAGTAGTAGAGCTGGATGCGCGCCTGGAAGTCGTGGACGAAGACGACGTAGTAGTCGAGCCGCAGCGGGTAGTCGGTCTTGCCACGCAACCACTCGACGAACGCCACCATCTCGTTCAGATCGCGCACCTGGAAGAACAGGTAGATGCCGACGAACGCCACCAGCGAGGCCGCGAACCCGAGCAGCGCCGGGCCGAACCGACCCGTGCGCAGCCAGCGGAACACCACGAACAGCGGCACGGTGAAGAACAGCGCCATCTCGTGCACCAGCAGGGTGATCGCCAACAGGCCGGCCGCCACACCATGGTGCCGCACCCGCACCGCCGCGAGCAGCAGCAGCACCAGCAGATGGTCGACGTAGCCGAGCGTGTGGAACAGGAACCCGCCTGTCGGCGCGATCAGGAACAGCGCCAGCAGCAGGCGCGCCGGCCGATCCGCCCGCTGCACCGTGCGCACGCCACACCACACGAGGGCGGCGAACACCAACATCTGCACGACCACGATCGGCAGGTAGTGGAAGCGCAGGTCACCGAGCGGCAACAGCAGCGTGCCGGCGAGGCCGCGCCGCACGAACCCGTTCGCGAAGTCCGGCACGTAGTACTGCACGCTCCACAGGCTCGGTGCACGTACGCCGGTGTAGATCGCCAGCAGCAGGCAGATGACCAGGACCCACGGGCCGAGTCGGTCGGGACGCATCGTGCCGCTGGCACTCTGGGGCATGCACAGACGGCTTACCGGACCGGGCACAGCGAAGGAAGCGGCAACGGCCACACCGACCCGCACGCGCCGCGCGTGCCACTTTGCCCCAGCACCGCCGCCGCCAGCACCCGCAGCTCCGGGCGGCGACTACCTGGCAGCGACGACCGTCGGTGCCTGGCTGGCAGCGAGCCGGTCGAGGTAGGCGATCAGCTCCTGCGTGCGATCGTCCCAGGTCGCCTTGGCGAGCAGCGCCGCCCGATCGCCGGGCGCCCGCTGCCCGTTCACGACCGCGTCGATGCGGGTCAGGAACTCGTCGCCGGTCTTCGCCACGTGCACGAAGTCGCGGTAGTGCTCGACCTCGGGGAACCAGGTGGTGACGACCTCCTGCCCGAGCGACAGGTACTCCTTCAGCTTGATCGGGTTGCAGCAGCGGATCCAGTCGTTGTCGAGCCACGGCATGATCGACACGTCGAAGTCGGCGCCGAGCTGCGGGATCTCCGCGTAGGGCCGGAAGCCGAGGTGGCGCACGTTGCCGTGCCGCGTCAGCCGGTCCAGCGGCAGCGTGGCGTCGCCGATCAGCACCAGCGAGTAGTTCGGCCGCTCGACGGCGAGCCGTTCGAGCAGGTCGAAGTCGATGACGTAGTCGTCGAGGCCGCCGAAGAAGCCGATGATCGGCCGCTTCAGGCCGAGGTGGTCGAGCGCCCCGGTGCGGCCGCGCGGCGCGAAGTGCTGTTTGTCGACGCCGTGATCGAGGAAGCAGGCGCGATCGCCGGTCCGCGTGCGTTCACTCTCGAGGAAGGCCCGGCTCGAGTAGAGCACGCCGTCGCTGTGCGTCAGCAGCTCGCGTTCGAAGCCGGCGATCAGGCCCTGGTCCGCCTCGCCGAACGCCGAGTGCTTGTCGCTGCGGTTGTAGACCAGGCTCGCGCGCCGCATGTCCTTCACCACGTCCCACGCCGTCGGCACGGTGACGAGGATGTGCGGCTCGACCATGCCGAGCTTCTTCAGTTGCCGCGAGACCTGGCCGCGGATGCTGCGGGCGTTGAACGCGCGGGCCTTCTCGCTGCCGTAGAAGGGGAACAGCAGCGGCGTCATCACCGTGAAGCCCGGCGCGTCGGCGAGCGGCCGGCGGACGTGGCGCATCATGCTCTTGAGCTTGCGCCAGATGCGACGGAACGGCAGCGGCGAGCGCCCCGGCATCGGCATGCGCATGCCGATCGAGTTGACGAGCAGGACCTTGCGATGCTTCGCCGCGCGCGTCATCAGCTGGAAGTCGCTGTGCGCGCGGTTGTGGTACCACCAGTCCTGGCCGCAGAAGATGAGGATGTCGCGCGGGCTCGGCACGGGGCCCTTATATCGGGCGACGGCGGCGGCGCGATGGAGCGCGTTCGCCGGCGCGCCGATCAGGGCCGGGCAGCGCGGGGCGCGGCCACCTTGAAGGTGCCGACGGTGCGCTGCAGCTCGCCGATGCGGTCCGAGCTCTGCTTGGCGGTGACGGCGAGCTCCTCGGCGCTGGCGGCGTTGTCCTGGGTGGTCTGGCTGAGTTCGCCGACGCCGCGCGAGACCTGCGCGACGTTGCCGCTCTGCTGGTCGGCGTCGATGGTCGCCGCCGACAACCGCTCCCGGAAGCGTTGGCTCTCGCCGTCGATCGCGACCAGCACGTCCTTGACCTGGGCGGCGATCTGCACGCCGTTCTCGGCGCGCTGGCGCGCCTGCTCGATCAACTGGCTGGTCTCGTTGGCCGCGGTCGCGCTGCGCTGGGCGAGGTTGCGCACCTCCTCGGCGACCACGGCGAAGCCGCGTCCCGCCTCCCCGGCGCGCGCCGCTTCGACGGCGGCGTTGAGCGCCAGCAGGTTGGTCTGGAAGGACACGTCCTGGATCACGTTGACGATGCGGTTCACGGCCTGGCTCGACTCCTGGATGGCCGCCATCGCCTGTTCGAGCCGCCCGACCTGCGCATTGCCCTGCTCGACCGCGTCCCGGGTGCGCGTCGCCCCGTCACACGCTTCGCGACACGACGTCGCGGTGCCTTCGGCGAGCGTGCCGATCTCGACCAAGGTGGCGCTGATCTCCTCGATCGTGGCCGCGTTCTTGGACGCCCCTTCCGCCAGCCGCATGGACTCGCGCGACATCGCCGTCGACGCGTTCTCGACCTCGCCGCCGATGCGGACGATGTCGACGACGGTGTCGTGCACGCGCGACGCGAAGCGATCGAAGCCAGCCGCGGCGTCGCCGACCTCGTCCTGGCGATCGAGCGCCATGCGGCGCGTCAGGTCGCCATCCCCCTCGGCGACCTCGCGCAAGCGGGTCGCCAGCAGGCGCAGGGGCCGGCGCAGCGCGCGATCGAGCGCCAGCCACAGCACCAGCAGGCCGATCAGGCAGGCCGGCAAACCGAACACCAGCGCGTCCTTGATGAACCCCGCGGTCTGAGCGTCGCGCGCCGCCAGCGGCATGACGACCTCGTAGGCGCCGTGCATGGCGCCTTCCTTCCAGTTCTCCATGCGGAAGCCGGTCAGGTCGAGGCCATTGCCGGTCGGGCTCGTCGCCGGGTCGCCGTGGCACTGCATGCAGGTGCCGTTCAGCTTGATGCCGCGCATGAAGTGCAGGTTGTTGTGCTCCTGGTCGATGCGGGTCAGCGTCGCCTCCCCCCCGGTGGCGAACTGCGCCGACAGATCGGCGAGCATGCTGGCGCGGAACCCACCGGCGACCTGGTCGCGGCGCGGGTCGTTGTCGGCGTTGCGCGCGTCCAAGGCGACGATGCGGAAGTCGAGCCCTTCGCGCTTCGCGGCGACCATCGCGGCGGCCCAGCCGGCGACGATCGGCACCGTGCCGAGCATGCGGGTGTTCGTGTAGCCGTTGCCGCTAGCCAACGACGCGCGCACCTCCTCGGCCAGGGTCTCCCGCCGGAACGTGTCCAGCTCGTGCAGCTTCGCGACGTGCTCCTTGGTGGCGTCGGCGACGGCGGTGAACGCGGCGGCACGTTCGGCCATCATGGCCTCCGCGGCACCGCGGAACCGGAACACGGCCCCGAACAGCACGAACGCGCTGACGACGACCAGGATCGCAGCAGTCAGAGCCAGTACGCGCGTGGACATTCCGATTCTCGGCATGGTGACATGCCTGATCGACGCGATCTTCGATACGGCTTGAGAAGGTCAGCCAGTACGGACATTCCCTGAGCCCATGTCCCGTGCCGGAGATCGCATCGGCGCGCGCGGCGGCCGCCCGGGCCGCGGGCCGGAGTTTCGGCTGGCACGGCGATTTCCCACCTTCCCGAATAGCCTTGTTGCCCTCGTGGCATCAGAACCCGTGCCGTTCCAGCTGCAGCGCACCCCCACCGCCCCCGCGGCGGCCAACGACCCCACCGAGTTCGTGCGGCGGCACCTGCGTGGACTGTGGCGCTACCTGCGCCTGCACGGCGCCGACGCCCACACCGCCGACGACCTCACGCAGGAGGCGTTCGTGGTGGCGCTGCAGAAGGGCGCGCTGTGGCTGCCGGAGGCCGCCGCCGCGACGTTCCTGCGCCGCACCGCGCGCTTCGTCCACCTGCGCCACCTGCGTGACCACCGGGCCGCCGTCGAGCTCGCGGATGCGGTCGACGCCCTGTGGCAGCGCGACTGCGCGGGCGACGACGGCGACGGGCTCGTGGCCGCGCTGCGCCGCTGCGTCGAACGGCTCGACGGCCGCGCCCGCCTCGCCGTGACGCGCTGCTACGGCCTCGGCGCCGACGCGCCGGGCACCCACCACGCCGTCGCCGCCGAGCTCGGCATGCTGCCGAACGGCCTCAAGACCCTGCTGCAACGCACGCGGCAACTGCTGCGCGCGTGCCTCGAACGCCACCAGTCCGGAGACCAACGATGACCCGACCTGACGCCCTCCCCGCTGCCGACCACGCGCTCGCGCTGCAACTCGACGCATGCCTCGGCGAACTGCACGGTGAAGCGCCGGCCCCCGACCTCGTGGCCCGCATCCTCGCAGCCACCCGGCGCGTTCGTGCCGACAGCACGGCGGCCACCACGACGACCGCCGCCAAACCCTCGCGCCTGTGGCTCGCGGCAGCGATCCTGCTCGGCAGCGCGGTCGTCGGCGCCGTCGCCTGGCAACAGCGCGCCGCCCACAGCCCGGCTGCAGCGAGCCCGCAGGAACCTTCGCCGGCGCCGGCACCGCCGAAGCAGGAGATCACCTGGATCGCCGACTACTCGGACAACACGGTGTTCGCGGTCGACAAGGACGGCAAGGTGACGACCGAGCACGGCGACATCTTCGGCGCCTGGGACGTCGAGCTGCTCGCCAACGGCAACCTGCTGATCACCGAGTTCTCGGTCAGCCGCGTGCGCGAGGTGACGACCAAGGGCAAGGACGTCTGGGTCTACGAGGACCTCAAGAACCCCTACAAGGCCAAGCGCCTCGCCAACGGCAATACGCTGATCGCCGACACCTTCGGCAGCCGCCTCATCGAGGTCGACCCGGACAAGAAGGTCGTGTGGCAGCTGGACAAGGTCGTCGACCGGGACGAGAAGGAGCGGAAGATCCGGCCGTTCAGCGTCGAGCGGCTCGCCAACGGCAATACCCTGTTCGCCGACCCGCTGCGTGACGTCGTCACCGAGGTCGACGGCAAGGGGGTGATCGTATGGCAGCAGCCGGACACGCCGAACGCGCACGACGCCGAGCGGCTCGCCAACGGCAACACCCTCATCACGCTGCGCAACAAGGGCCAGGTGATCGAAGTCGACCGCGGCGGCAAGGTCGTCTGGAAGCTGGAGAAGCTCCGTTCGCCGAGCGACGCCGACCGCCTGCCCAACGGCAATACGCTGGTCGCCGAGAACACCCAGGTGAGCGAGTACGACAAGGACGGCAAGGTGGTCTGGAAGAAGGAGACGACCTGGGCCGTCGAGGCCAACCGCTACTACCGCTGAGCTGCGGCTGCGACCGAGCTCAGGGCAACCCGGCGCTCACTGGCGCCCGGCGGCGGCGTTCATCTCGGCGAGGAAGCGCAGCCAGTTCTCGGTCTGCGCCGACGGCGACAGGCCGACCACCGGCGTCTCGCCGAGCTTCTTGCCGGTCTTCGCGTCGACGACCACGAACGTCGGCATGCCGCGGCTCTTGGTCATCTGCTTCTGCAGCTCCTTGTTGCGCGTGAATTGCTGCTCGGTGAGGTGCTTCTGCAGGTCGACGTGCAGGCGCGCCTCGACGAAGTGCTGCTGCATGATCCCGGCGACCGCCGGACGAAGGAAGATGTCGTCTTCCATCGCTCTGCAGTTGATTCAATTGAATCCGGTGAAGTTGTAGAGCAGCAGCTTGTCCTCGGCCTTGGCGACCTCGATCGCGCGATCGCCGTCGTCATCGACGATGGTGTGCCCGTGGCGCGGCTTGTGCTCACCTGCACCGATCGCCTTGGCCTCCGCACGCGCCGCGACCAACGGCGCCGAGTAGGGCGGCGCGAACGCGGTCATGTAGTAGTCGAGCTTGTAGCCCATGGCGCCGAACAGCAGGTAGGTCGCGAACAGCACCACGGCCATGCCGGTGGCCATGCGGCCGCTGCCGACCCCTTCGTTGACCGTGCCGGCCTTGCGCAGGATGCCGAACAGGTACATCGCCCACATCACGAAGATCACGGCGATCAGCAGCAGGAACAGCTCGCGCGGCAGGGCATTCCAGTCGAGCGCGATGTCGACCATGGACACGAACTTCAGCGTCGCCGCGAGCTCGACGAAGCCGAGCGACACCTTCAGCGTCTCCATCCACTCGCCGGAGCGCGGCAGCGCCTTCACCTTGGTCGGCATCATCGCCAGCACCACGAATGGCGCCGCCATCGTCAGGCCGAACACGGCCATGCCCAGCGCGACGCGCAGCACGCCGAGCTCGGCGATCTGCGGCAGCAGCGTGCCGACGATCGGCGCCGTGCAGGTGAACGAGGTGATGACGAGCGCGGCGCCCATGAAGAACACGCCGGCGAGGCCGCCGACGCCGCTCGCCTTGGCGGCGAGGTCCTGCAGCTTGCGCGGCGGCTCGATCGTGATCCACCCGAACAGGTTGAACGCGAACAGCAAGAAGACGATGCCGATGATCGAGTTGGTGACCCAGTGGTTGGCGACCTGCAGGATCACCGACGACAGCAGCACGCCGACCAATACGAACATCACGACGATGCCGAGGCCGTAGACGACCGCCAGCGACAACACGTTGCCGTGCCGCTTCTCCGCCTGCTTGGTGAAGAAGCTGAACGTGATCGGCACCATCGGATAGGTGCACGGCATCGCCAGGGCGAACAGGCCGCCGCCGATGCAGGC
>JAEUHT010000171.1 GCA_016793265.1 Planctomycetota bacterium | reverse complement strand
CCCGCGCGCGCGGCGTCCTTGCGTGGCGAATTACGCGCCATCCTGGTGCTCTACCTGGCCCTGAGCGGACTGCCGCTCGTGGTTGGCACGATGTTCGCCTCCTGAGCCCCCCGGTTGTCGACCTGGCCGCGGACCACTATGGTCGGCGTTTTCCCCGAGGAACCGGTCATGGAAACGAGCACCGAGATGGATCGGATGGCTGCCAACCGAGTCCCGCCCAACAAGGTCCCGACCGACGACCGCGCCAAGGTGAAGGCGAACAACGCTGCGGTCGACGCCAGCAACCGGGTCAGCCTGGACCCGATGCGAACGACGGATCGATACCGCCTCGTGATGCCGTACGCCGATCGGCTGCGGACTGGCGCCGACTGATCTCCTGGCGCACGCGGCGCGTGCGGCTCCCGATGCAGTTGTCGGCCTTGCGCCAGCGGGCGGGCCCAACGGCGGTGCTCAAGCCAACGCCGAGCGGCGGACGATCTTCGCTCCATGAAGGATGATGATCGCCGCCGGGCGCCGCGCGTCAGCGTGGCTGCCGTGGCTTCGCTCGAGACGCTGGGCGCCCTCAACGCCAACAACCAGGCGCTGTGCACGGTGCGTGACGTCTCGCGCAGCGGCATCGGCCTGCAGACCGGCCAGCCACCGATCGCGGGGCAGGCAGTGGTCCTTCGCCTCGCGCTCGACGATGTCATCCACGAACTGAAGACCCGGGCGACGCGCGTGCTGCGCCGCGGCGACAGCAACTTCTACGACATCGGTCTCGACTGGAGCACGTGCTCGCCGGCGCAGCTCCAGTTCCTCGACGCCGTGCTCGCGGCCATCGAAGGCCAACCCCTGGACGAGGTTTGAAACACTGGCGCCGGCGACGACACCGGCGGCGCCGGGTCGCGCAGCGGGATCACGGCACCAGACGCAGCAGGTCCTCGGGCAGCGGGGCCGTCACCGTGACCTCCTGGTCGCGCATAGGGTGGAAGAACGTCAGGCTGTGCGAATGCAGCGCGTGGCGATCGAGCACGAGCTGGGCACGGTGCTCGTCGCTGAGCGTGCCGGCGATCTGGTGCAGGAACAGGCTCTCGTCGGCACCGTAGAGCTTGTCGCCGACCAACGGGCAACCCAGCGCCGCCATGTGCACACGGATCTGGTGCGTGCGGCCGGTCTTCGGCTTGACCTCGATCAGACTGTAGCGCGCGTTGCCACGCAGGCGACGGTAGTGCGTGACCGCCGGCAGGCCGTCGGCACCAGCGCGCGCGGTGAGCTTGAGACGAACGGTCGAGGTCTTGTCGGGCAGCAGCGGCAGGTCGACGACGCCTGCGTCGTGCGGCGGCCGGCCGTGTACGACTGCGAGGTAGGTCTTCTGCACCTGACGGTCCTCGAACTGCCGCGAGACCAGATGGTGGAACTGCTCGTCGAGGCCGACGGCGACGACGCCGGAGGTCTCGATGTCGATGCGATGCAGCAGGCGCGGCACGACGTCGTGCTCCGGCACCGGCCGGCGATAGCGTTCGTGCAGCACGTGGATCAGCGTGCCACTGAGGTGGCGCCCCGACGGGTGCACCGCCACACCGGCGGGCTTGTCGACGGCCACCATCCACTCGTCTTCGTAGACGATCGGGAAGTCGATCGCCTGCAGGGCGCCGGGCTCGACGCGCGCTTCGGGCGGGATGTCGATCACGATCGTGTCGCCGGCTCGCACGCGCCGTGAAGGGGCGACCTCGCGGCCGGCGATCTTGACGCAGCCGGCGCGGATCAGCCGATGGATGCTCGCGCGCGAACGCCAGGTCAGCACGGTTGCCAGCGCCAGGTCGAGGCGCTGGTCAGCCAGGCGCGCGTCGACCAACACCTTCACCTGTTCGAGCCGCTTGCTGTGATCACGCGGCGGCTCGCCCGGATACTTGGGCAGCATCGTGGCGGTAGCGGCTCGTGCGTGTGCGCGCGCAGAGGAGCCGTCGTGCGGCTCCAGAGGCGCTTACCGCTCGCTCACGAGTCCGTCTTCTGGATCGTCGTATCGGCGGTCAACGGATCGAAGTCCGGCGCGTCGTTGTTGCGACGGTCGGCGCCCGGCTTCGTGCGCGTGCGACGCTTCTTGTTGCTGCGACCCATCGGCGCACCCGAACGCTTGCGTTCGGCCATCAGGATGTTGCGCAGACGCTCCCGCTCTTCGCGCCGCTTCTTGTCGCTCGACTTCTCGTGGTAGGCGTGCTTCTTGGCGAGGCGGAAGATGCCGGCGTAGTTGCACTGGCGCTTGAAGCGACGCAGAGCAGCTTCGAGCGGCTCGTTGGGGCGGACCTGAACGCGGATCATGCGAAGGGAGGCAAACGGTTGGTTGGAGAATGCACGGCCGGAGCACCTCGATGGCACTGACGAGCGGCCTCGCGTATGGTGAAGCCACTGCCCCGGACGGGCGAAAGGGGGAGGCAAGATACCGAATCGGCCCGGAAGGGCAACGCTGGACCAGCCCGAAGTCAGATGAGCGCCACCGATCCCGAACGCCAAGTGACCCTGCAGGGCACCATCGAGCGCTTCACCTTCCGCAACCCGGACACCGACTGGGCGGTGGTCCGGCTGCTCGACGAGGCCACGGGGCAACCGGCGATGGTGGTCGGACCAATGGCTCAACTCAAAGAGGGCCAGAGACTTAGAGTCGTCGGAGAAGTCGTGGACCACCCGCGGTTCGGGCGCCAGGTCAAAGCCGCGACCTTCGAGACGATCAACCCCACCTCGGCGGAGGGCATCGAAGCCTACCTGGCGTCCGGACTGGCCCGTGGCATCGGCCCCGCGACGGCGAAGAAGATCGTCACGAAGTTCGGCGACGACACCTTGCGCGTGGTCGAACAGGAGCCAGAACGCTTGCGCAGCATCCGGGGCCTGGGCCCACGCAAGATCGAAGAACTCACGCAGGCCGTGCGGGCGCAGAAGGACCTGCAGAACGTGCTCGTGTTCCTGCGCGCGCACGGGCTCGGCGCCAGCCTGTCGGCCCGCATCGTGCGGCGGTATGGAGCCAACGCTTCGGCGCTGGTGCAGGCCAATCCGTATCGCCTCGCCGACGATGTCATCGGTGTCGGGTTCCGCACCGCCGACCGCCTCGCGGGGCAGCTCGGCATCCCGCCGGAGGCCCCTGAGCGCCTCGACGCCGGGCTCGAGTTCTGCCTCGCCCAGGGGGCCAAAGAAGGGCACTGCTACCTGCCCGAGCAGCAGTTGGTGCGGCGCACGGCCGAGCTGCTGGCGGTCGACGAAGAAGTGTTGCGCGCGCGCTTGCCCGAGCTCGGCATGACCGGGCGCATCGTGCGGCAACTGCCGCCAGGGCCGCAGCTGCTGCACGACGATCCGGCGCCGATCGTCTATCCCGCCACCCTGGCGCAAGCCGAGGACGGGGTCGCGCGCATGGTCGACAAGCTGCTGCTGCAGCGCCGCGCGCGCCTGCCGATCAGGCCGGAACAGGCCGTGGAATGGTACGCGGCGACTTCGGGGACGCAGTTGCCGGCGGGCCAGCGCGATGCCCTCGTGCGGGCGCTCAGCGAACCGATGTCCGTGATCACCGGCGGCCCGGGCGTCGGCAAGACCACGATCATCCGCGCCCTCGTGCAGATCCTCGCCAAGAAGCAGCTGCGCCTGCTGCTGGCCGCACCAACCGGGCGGGCGGCGAAGCGACTGGAGGAATCGACGGCCCACGCGGCGTCGACGTTGCACCGGTTGCTCGAGTTCACGCCGGGCGCCGGCGCCGGTGCGTTCGCGCGTGATGACGAGAACCCGCTCGATGCCGACATGCTGGTCGTCGATGAGGCGTCGATGCTCGACGTGCAGCTCGCATACTCGCTGCTGCGCGCCGTGCCACCGACGATGACGCTGGTGCTGGTCGGTGACAGGAACCAACTGCCGTCCGTCGGGCCAGGCAACGTGCTCGCCGACCTCATCGGCAGCGGCAGGGTGCCCACGACCTCGCTGACCACGATCTTCCGCCAACAAAGCGGCTCGGACATCGTTCGCGTCGCGCACGGCATCTTGAACGGAGAGATGCCGGCCGGCGGCAGCGACGGCAGCGACTTCTTCTTCGTCGAGGCGCGCAGTCCGGCCCACGCCCGAAGCCTGATCCGCGAGCTCGTCGTGCAACGCATCCCGAAGCGCTTCGGCATGGACGCAATGCGCGACATCCAGGTGTTGTGCCCGATGTACCGCGGCGAGGTCGGCGCCGACACCTTGAACAGCGACCTGCAGGACCTGCTGAACCCGGGCCAGATCGAGGTCGAACGCGCGAACAAGCGATATCGCGTCGGCGACAAGGTGATGCAGATCCGCAACGACTACGACCGCGAAGTCTGGAACGGCGATGTCGGCCGCATCACCCACATCGACGCTGGCGCCGCGAAGGTGCACATCCGCTTCCCGGAGCGCGAGCACGAGTTCCGTTTCGAGGAACTCGGGGACCTGGTGCCGGCCTACGCCATCAGTGTGCACCGCAGCCAGGGCAGCGAGTACCCGGCGGTGCTGCTACCGATCACGACCGACCACTTCCTGATGCTACGCCGCTCCCTCGTCTACACCGCGATCACCCGCGGGCGACGCCTCGTCGTGGTGGTCGGGTCACGCAAGGCACTGGCGACTGCGATCGCCAACGATGATGACGGGCAGCGCTTCTCTGGGCTGGGCCCCCGACTGCGGGACCTGCTGCGACGGGACGGACTGCGGCTGGAAGGTGGCCCCTGATGCGTCCAGTTCACAAACCGAGGGCTGCGTGTACGGCAAGCGTCGCCGACGACCGATTGAGCGTGTAGAAGTGCAGGCCTGGGGCTCCGTGACTCAGCAACGCTCGCCCCTGGTCCACGGTCCATTGCACACCCGTGGCGACCACAGCCGCAGGGTCGTTGGCGACGATGCGCAACCGGCGCCGGAGTTCCTGCGGGATGCGTGCGCCACACATGGCCGTGAAGCGCTCGGTCTGGCTGACGTTCGTCACCGGCATCAGCCCTGGGATGATCGGTACCTCGATGCCAACACTGCGCGCCCGGCGCACGAACGCGCGGTAGTCCTCGTTGTCGAAGAACAGCTGACTGATCAGGAAGTCCACGCCCGCGCGCACCTTGCCGACCAGGTGATCCAGATCGGCTTCGAGGTCACGGGTCTCGACATGCCCCTCGGGGTAGCAGGCAGCCCCGATGCATAGGTCCTTGCGGAAGTCACGCAGGAAGGCGACCAGTTCGCTCGCGTAGCGGAAGCCGTCGACGCTCGGCGTGAACTGCGTCTCCCCCTTCGGAGGATCCCCCCGCAGAGCGAGGATGTTGCGGATGCCGCCGTCGTAGAGCCGAGCCACGACCTCACGCAGTTCTTGTCGCGAGCTGCCGACGCAGGTCAGGTGCGCCATGGCCGTGATGCCGAGTTCCCGTTGGATGCGGGTGACCAGGTCCAGGGTGCGATCCCGCGTGCTGCCGCCAGCACCGTAGGTGACGGACACGAACGAGGGGCGGCACGGGCGCAGTTCTTCCACTGTGCGGTAGAGGCTCTCGACTCCTTCCTCGGTCTTCGGTGGGAAGAACTCGAACGAAACCACTGGGCCGCCTCGGCTGAAAAGGTCGGAAATGCGGACGTTCTTCATCAGGGTGAACCGCGCAGATCAGGAGAACACGAGCCAGCACACGGTAGCAGGCGGCGCCCTCCTTCCCCACGGCCGAGGCCGACCCGAACAAAAAGGTCCCTGGCTGCGGTGCAGAGACACCCCTGCGAACGAAAAACGGTCCGTGCCCCTTGGGGGAGCACGGACCGTGATGAATTGACCCGGCACTGACCTACTTTCGCGCGTAGCACTATCATCGGCCCTGGCTGCTTGACTGCCGTGTTCGGAAAGGGAACGGGTATTTCCAGCCAGGTATGGGCACCGGGAGGCGCTTGTCTCCGCTCTGCGCGATA
>JAEUHT010000152.1 GCA_016793265.1 Planctomycetota bacterium | reverse complement strand
GCGGCCGGCCGTGGCCAGCGCCCGCGCCACCACGCTGTCGGCACCGCCCGCGAGCCAGGCGGTGGCGGCGGTCAGTACGAACGGATCCGGGATCGGCGGCAGCACCCAGGCCAGCGCCAGCTTCGGCTTGCCGGTGCCGGGCACGATCGACGTGCGCGAGACGCGGATCGGCCGCGGCGCCGCCGCGGGCAGCGGCGCCGGCGTCGGCAGCGTCGTGCGGGTGAATGCCGCCTCGAGCGCTGGCCGCGCCGCCACTGCATCGAAGTCGCCGTAGAGCAGGTGCACGCTGCGCGTCGGGTGCTGGGTCGTCGCCCATACGGCCAGCGCCTGTTCATGGCTTGGCGCCAGCATGCGCGGCTGTTCGCGTTGCCGCAGCTCGGCGGCGTTCGGCATCGCCAGGGCCAGCACCTCGCTGCGCACGCTGTTGTCCGGATCGCCGAAATGGCGGTCGGCGCGGCCGAGCATCTCGCGCATCCAGGCTCGCGGCAGGTCGCGCAGCGCCTGCTGTTCGCGGCGTTCGACGAGCCGCGCCGCGACGTCGGGGATCGCCGCCGCCAGCGTCGTCAGCGTCAGCGTCGCGATCGGCCCCTGTTGGCCGATCTCCGGGCGATGCACCGGCAGGCTCGCCAGCACGCGCGGGAAGGTGATGGTGTCGCCGAGCGCTGCCGCCTTGGCCGTGAGCTCGAGCACGGTCGCCGCCGCCGCCTCGTCGGTGGGGCGCGTGATCTTGACCTGCCACGCTTCGCCGAGCGCCACCAGCGCCGCCCGTTCGGCGGCCGGGTCGTTGCATCCGGTGCGCCAGGTACCGCCGAGCGAGGCGCGCATCGTCGCCATCGTCAGGCCTTCGAGTCCGGGCGGGTCGTCGCTGCCGTCGGCGAGTGTCGCCACCACCCAGTGCACCTGCCGCACGGAGGCATCGGCGACGAGCACGAAGCGGCTGCCATCGCCGGTCGTGAACACGATCGGGCCCGCTTGCGCCGCGACCGAGGTCGCCAGCAGCAGGCTCAACGCCGCCGCCAACGCGCGCCGCTCAGGCTTCCTGGGCGCTGGCGAGGCCATCGGCATCGGCGCCGCCGGCCGCGACACGGTGCGATCTCCCCGGCCGCGGGCTGCAGACGCCGCGCCGGCTCTCGGTGACGAAGGCCACGATCTCGCGACAGACCGGGTCCTTGGACATGGGGCTGCTGAGCACCACTTCGAGGCGCTGGTTGAGGGTTCCGGCACGCCAGAACAATAGGCGGAAGACGCGCCGGACGAGAGCCTTCTGTTCGGCCGTGTAGCCGGCGCGGTGCATGCCGACGTTGTTGACCGCCACCAGCTTGGCGCGATCACCCTGCACCATCGCGAACGGCGGGGCGTCGTGCGACACCATGGCGCCGGCGCCGACCATCGCCAGCTTGCCGACGCGGGCGAACTGGTGGATGCCGACCATGGCGCCGAGGATGGCGCGGTCGCCGATGCAGGTGTGGCCCGCGGCCATCGCGCCATTGGTGAAGACGACGTTGTTGCCGACGGTGGCGTCGTGGCCGATGTGGGACCCGGCCAGCAGCATGTTGTGGTCGCCGATCGTCGTCACGCCGCCGCCGAACGGCGTGCCGCCGTGCAGGGTGACGTGTTCGCGGATGCGGTTGTGGTCGCCGATGCGCAGCTTGCCCGGTGAGTCGCCGGCCTTGAGCTTCTTGTCTTGCGGCGTGCAGCCGATCACCGCACCCGGGTAGACCTCGCAGTCGGTGCCGAGCCAGGTGTCGCCGTCGACCACCACGTGGCTGAGCAGGCGGGTGCGGGCACCGAGGCGGACCTTGGGCCCGATCGTGCAGAATGGGCCGATCTCGACGTCTTCACCGAGTTCAGCGCCTGGGGCGACGATCGCGGAAGGGTGGATGCGCATCGACTGGGAATGCGGGGGCGGCGGTGGCCGATGCCACTCGGGCACGCAATGTCTACCCGAGGAACGGCATACGCGCTACCCTTCGCCGCTCCCCGGTCGGCCGGTGCCGCGCTGCCGAGGGCGGCTCCGACCGGTGCCGCCGACGGTTGCTGCACGGCCGGCCGAGTCGCCGTCCGGCCCGTTTTTCGAATGAGCAGAGCGCCCCACCAGAAGGCCCCTTCCCGCCGCCGTCCCACTGCCGCCCGCACCGCCCGGGTGATCGTCGGGGGTGCCCTGTGACGCGGGTGCGCGGCGAGAGCGTGGCGCCCGGCATCGCCGTCGGCCCGGTGGTGCTGCGCGGCTTCGACGCCGAGGACACCGGGCGGCGCATCACCGCCGACGAGGTCGAGGCCGAGCTCAACCGGCTGCGCGAAGCGCTCGACCGCGGCCGCGCGCAGATCGAGGAGATCAAGCAGAAGCAGGCCGGCGCGCTCGGCGAGGCCGAGCTGCGCATCTTCGACGCCCACCTCGCCTACCTCGGCGATGCGATGTTCGTCACCGAGATCGAGAACCAGGTGATGCAGGAACGGCTGTCGGTGCGCGAGGCCGTGCAGCTCGTCTTCACCAAGTACGATCGCATCTTCCAGCTCGTCGAGAGCGACCTGCTGCGCCGGCGCGCCAGCGACCTGCGCGACGTCGCCACGCGCCTGCTGCGCAACCTCGAAGAGGGTGGGCCGCGCGGCGCCGTGGCGCCGACCGGGCCCTACATCCTCGCCGCGCGCAAGCTGACGACGGCCGACATGTTCAACCTCGACAACGAGAAGGTCGAGGGCATCGTCGCCGAAGAAGGTGGCATGAGCTCGCACGCCGCCATCCTCGCGCGCGGCATGGGCATCCCGACCGTCACCGGTCTGCGGGACCTGCCGAAGCTGCTGCGCGCGGGCGACGTCGTCGTGCTCGACGCCAGCGCCGGCGAGTTGGTGACGGCGCCCGACGAGGCGGCGCTCGCCGAAGCCACCGCGCGGGCGCAGCAGTGGAAGGCGGGCCGCGCCGCGGCCGCGGCCCCGAGCGAGGTGGCCAGCCACCAGACCCGCGACGGCACGCCGGTGCGACTGCTCGGCGCCTGCGGCAGCCAGGGCGAAGCGGACCTCGTGCACACGTTCGGCATGGAGGGCGTCGGCGTCTACCGCACCGAACTGCAGTTCCTGGTCGAGAAGGTGCTGCCGACCGAGGACGCGCTGGTGGCGACCTACCAGGGCGTGATCCAGGCCCAGGCCGGCCGGCCGGTGGCGTTCCGCCTGCTCGACGTGATGGCGGCGACGATCGACGTCGGCCAGCGGCACCAGGAGCGCAACCCGGCGATGGGGCAGCGCGGCGTGCGCGGCCTGTTGGTCAACCAGGCGGTGCTGCGGCTGCAATTGCGCGCGATCCTGCGCGCGGCGGCCGGCGCCGAGGGCGTGGCGGTGCTGGTGCCGTTCGTGACCAGCATCTCCGACCTGCAGCGCGTCAAGGCGGCGCTGCTCGAGGAGCGGGTCGGCTTGAAGAAGGCGCGGGTGCCGTTCGCCGCCGACATCCACATCGCGCCGGTGATCGAGGTGCCGGCGGCGGCGATGTCGCTCGGCGCGCTGCTCAACGAGAGCGACTTCGCGGTCGTCGCCATCGACGACCTGCAGGCGCACCTGCTCGGCGCCGACCGCGACAACGCGGCGGTGCGTGAATACCACGAGATGGTGCACCCGGCGGTGTTCGAGATGCTCGCGCGCATGGCCAAGGACGCCGAACGCCGCGAGAAGGCGCTGGTGTTGTTCGGCGAGAGCGCGGCCGATCCGGTGCGCTTCCCGTTCTATCTCGGTGTCGGTTACCGCAGCTTCGCCATCGCGCCGGTGCGCCTGCGCGCCGCCCTCCGGGTGCTGTCCCGCTACTCGATCGACGAATGCCGACGCATCGCCGCGCGCATCCTGGAAGCGCCGCGTACGCTCGACGTGCAGAAGGTGCTGGTCAACCTCGACCTCAGCTGAGCTGGAACTCCGCGGGCGGGTTCACGCCGAAGCGCTCCATCGGGCGCGGTTCGGTTTTCCCGCCCGCTCGCTTGACGCTGCAGTGAGGCTGCATGCATTCTCCGCTGCGCATCCATGCCAGGTGTAGGCGGTGCGGTTCGAGCGATGCGTGACCTGACCTGCCTGATCCGCGAGTACGAACCTGCCGACCGCGCGAGCGCGCTCGACCTCGTGAATCGTGTGTTCGCGGCGGCGTTCGAGATCTACGAGCCGAAGTCGGCGGCCTGGTGGGCTTGGAAGTTCGAGCAGTGTCCGTCGGGGCACAGGAGCCTCGTCGCCGAGGATGCAGACGGCAAGCTCGTGGGCTTCTACGGCGGGCTGCTGCTGCAGGTGAAGGCGCACGGTCGGCCGGTGCACTTCGCCCAGTCGGTCGACACCGTCGTCGATCCGGCGTTCCGGCGCGGCCTGAAGAACCCCGGCCTGTTCGTGCGGCTCGGGCAGGCGTACGAGTCGACGTTCGCCGGGCCCGACCGGGTCGCCGTCATGTATGGCCTGCCGATCGCCGGCGCCTACCGCATCGGCGCGCGCTTCATCGACTACTGGATGTTGCGCGCCCAGCCGGCGTTCGTGCTGCGCGACGATCGTCGGTTGCCGGCGGTGGATGCGGCGTTCGAGACCGTCGAAACGGCGCGGTTCGGCGCCGACAGCGATGCGCTGGTCGCGCGCACCTTCGCGGCTGCCACCTGTGTCGCCCGCCGCGACGCCGAGTGGCTGAACTGGCGGTTCCCGGCGATCGCGAACGATCCCTACCACCGCCTCGAGGTGCGTCACCGCAGCAGCGGCGAGTTGCTCGCCTCGGTCGTCTGGCGCAGCGTGTTCTTCCTCGGTCGCGAAGTGCTGGCGCTCGTCGATGCGATCGCCCCAGCCGGCGAATCGGCGGCGCTGGCGGCGGCCTTGCGCCAGTTGCTGGTGCTCGCCAAGACCCAGCAGCGCGACCTCGTCACCTTGGCGGCGCCGAACAGCCCGCTGACCGCGGCGCTGGTGCAGTTCGGCTTCCGCACCGAGCCGACGCTGTACGTGATGGTCGGCCGCCCGTTCCATCCGGACCTGGAGCCCGGCTACCTGCGCGAGCACTGGCACTACACGCTGGCGGACCTCGATGTCATCTGACGCGGTGAACCACTGATGGCGCTTTCGATCCGGGTGCCGACCGTTGCCGATGCGGCCTTGATCGCCGAAGCGCTCGCGGCGTCCGGCGATCCTGGCGGGGGCCTGCGGGTGGCCACGATGCTGCAGGCGGGGCCGGCGCGTGCGCCGATGCTGGCCGCGTTCGACGGCCGCGGCCGCGTGCTCGCGGTCTTGGCGGCGCGTGGTCACGATTACCTGATCCGCGGCGAGGTGCGCCGCGTCGCGGCGGTGGACACCGCGTTCATGGCCGGCCACACACGGCTCGGTGGCGTGCACAGCCTGGCCGTCGACATGTTCGAGGTGTTTCGCGAGCAGCATGAAGCGACCGGCGGCATCTCGCTGCTGCTCGCGCGGGCACGGGACGCGGACGGTTGGTGGTTGTCGCGCCATGCCGAGTTCGAACCAGTCGGCACCGGGCAGGTGCTGCGTCGTCACCAGGCCCGCACGCTCGCCGTGCCGAAGGAGCTGGTGGTCGAGCGATGGAGCGAAGCATCCCGGCTGTCGTGGCCCGAACGTTGGGCGAGCACGACCTGCGCTCCGCTGCGCGACCGCGGCTGGGCGAGCGGGCTGTTGCGAGACAACCCGGGACTCGATCTGCACGTGGTGGCGCGCGGCGGCGTCGTCGTCGGTGCCATCGTGTATCAGCGACGCCAACACGAATGTCGCCTGCTGGATTGGGCGTCGCCGGCGGGGGACTGGCCGCTCGCGGCGGCCCTGCTGCAGTCGTTGCCGGTCGACGACGTGCCCGTCGTCGCGACCATGTGGAACCTGACGCATTGGACGGCCCACGCGCTGCAAGAAGGCGGGTTCGTCGTCGACACCCGCGCCGGCGAACCCATGCTGCTGGCGCGTGCCGGTCTCGGGTTCTTGACCCGGCACTTCCTCGCCGAGAATCAGGAAGAGGGTGAGTTGCGCGTCGGCGAGAACGTCTTGCCGCCCTTCACGTGCGGCGAGCAGATCGTGACCCCGCCGCCGCCTGGTACCCGGTAGCCGCCCGCGGCAACCCAGTCACCGGTCTTCGATCGAGCGCGTCGCCCTGGCGCCGGTGCGTCTGCGGGCCGCCCTGCGGCCAGGCTGGGTTCAGAAGGCCGTGTAGATGAACGGCGCCGAGCCGGTGGCGCCGAGCACCAGGAGCAGGGCGATGAGGGCCGCGGTGAAGCAGGCGGCCATGCCCAGGATGAGCGGTCCCCAGGTGCGCAGGTAGTGGATCATTTCGACCTCCGCGCGCGACCGTAGCGGCTGCGCCGCTGGCGTCAATCGAGCGTCGCCGTGTTCGCGGCCCGCCCCGGCGGGATCGGCCGCCGCACCAACGCTTCGTGAATGGCGCCGCCCGGGCGCAGTTCGCTGCGGTAGAGCACGAGCTCGGTCGGCGCGAACGGCTTCTTGTTGAGCGCCTGCCCGAGCCGCCCGATCGCGTCGACCAGCGCCAGCGCGCCGAACTGGCCGGTGACGCGGCCGAGCGTGATGTGCGGCGTGAAGCCGCGCTTCTCGCGTTCGACGCCGAGCGGCCGCGCCCGTTCGTCGATCGTGTGGTGCATCGCCGCCAGCGCCGCGACGTCCCCGTCGACGCCGGCCCAGATCACGCGCGGCAGGCCACGCGGCGGGAAGTGGCCGAGTCCGCTGAGTGACAGGCGCAGCGGCGGCACGTCGAGTTCGCGCACCAGCTCGCACAGCGCCTCGACGTTCTGGTCGGGCAGGGCGCCGGCGAACAGCAGGGTCAGGTGCAGCTTGTCGGCGGCGACCCACTTCACCTCACAACTCGACTGCACGCTGCGCGCGGTCTTGGCCAGGTGGTTGCGCACGGGCGCGGGCAGATCGACGGCGAGGAAGCAGCGCACCAGGGCATGGTAGGCGCCGGCAGCGCGCGCGCGACATCGGATCTGCCGCACGATAGAACGCGCCGATGCTGTCGACCCCTTGCTTCCACGTCGACGCGTTCACCGACGCGCCGTTTCGCGGCAATGCCGCCGCCGTCTGCCTGCTCGCCGCCCCGCGCCCGAAGGCATGGATGCAGCAGGTCGCCGCCGAGATGGCGCTGTCGGAGACCGCGTTCGTGGCGCCCGCGGCCGGCGGCTTCACGCTGCGCTGGTTCACGCCGAAGTGTGAGGTCGCGTTGTGTGGCCACGCCACGCTCGCCACCGCGCACGTGTTGTGGCAGGAGGGCATCGCGCCGGGCGGCGCCGAGCTGCGCTTCCGCACCAAGAGCGGGCTCCTGACCGCACGGCGGCGCGGCGCCGCGATCGAACTCGACTTCCCGGCGCGGCCGGCGCGCGAACAGCGGCCGCCGGCGGGGCTCGCCAAGGCGCTCGGCGCGGCGCCGAAGCGCGTGCTGGCGGCGGCCGACGATCTGCTCGTCGAACTGGCCAGCGAGAAGGTCGTGCGGGGGCTGGTGCCCGATCAGGCGGCGCTGGCGAAGATCAAGGCGCGCGGCGTCATCGTCACCGCCCGCGGGAGCCGCCACGACTTCGTCTCCCGCTTCTTCGCGCCGGTGGTCGGTGTGCCCGAGGACCCGGTGACCGGCTCGGCGCACTGCGCCCTGGCGCCGTACTGGGCCGCACGGCTCGGCAAGGCGCGGCTCGGCGGCTACCAGGCGTCTCCGCGTGGGGGGGTGGTCGAATGTGAGGTGGTGGGCGAACGCGTGCTGCTGCGCGGCAGCGCCGTCACCGTGCTGCGTGGTCAGCTCGCGGTCTGAGGCGGCCCCTCGCCGTGCCAGTCGGCGGTGAGGTCGAGCCACATCGCCAGGCCCTGGAACGGCGCGAACGGGGCGTAGCGGCGTTCGACGGCGCGGTCCGACGGCGGCCGCCGCTTGCCGTCGAGCTCGGCCAGGCGCGCGCGGCACCAGCTGTCGAGCGCGAGCCGTTCGTAGTGGCCGCACAACCGCATCGCCTGGCCGGCCGCGTACGGGCCGAAGCCGCGCAGCGCGAGCAGGCGCCGCCACAGGGTGTCGGCGGGCTGCGGGTCCAGGAAGGTGGCGTCGAGGAGTTCGCCGCTGGCGAAGCGGTCGGCGAGCTCGATCGCGGCGCGGGCGCGGTAGCCGACGCGCACGACGTCGCGCCAGAAGCGCTCGTCGCGCTGGCACTGCCCGGGCGAAGGGAAGGCGCGGGCGCCGCTCGGCGCCGGCGTGCCGGCCGCGGCGACGAGGTTCTTCGTCATCGCCTCGGTCGCCGACCACGACGTATTGGTCGTGAACAAGAGCTTCATCAGGTCCTCGAACACGGTCGCCGAACGCAGCAGCCGCCCGGCGCCGCGCCGCGCCGCCCAGGCCAGCCGCGGCTCGTCGCGGCAGACGGCGTGGAACGGCGCCAGGTCGTCGTCGAGGCGCAGCATGTGCACGACCTGCCGGGCCGCGAGTTCGGTGTCGTTGGGGGTGAGCTTGCCGTCGCCGGTCAGCGTCAGCCGCAGCGCGCGGCGGCCGTCGGCGGCGAGCTCGGCGTCGAGCGCGCGTTCGCCGAGCCGCAGCACCGTGCGCAGCGTCGCGGCCCGTTCGTCGTAGGTGTGCGGCGCCAACGCCACCCAGCCGTGCCCGAACAGGCAGAGCCGCAGCTCGAACGGGCGTGGCGCCGGGATGGTGACGGAGCGGGTGGCCATGCGGGCAGCGTGGCGGCGCGGACGGTCGGCGGCAATCGGGATGCCGGCCATGGCATCGGCGTGCTGGTCGCCGGCTGCAGCCGCCCGTGGCGCCGGCCCGATGCCCGGGGCCATGGACTCCCCAGGCGTCGATCCGGGCACGACCGCGATCGTGCTGCGCAACGTCAACGTGCAGTTGCTCAGCCGGCTGATGGACCAGCAGCGCCAGGACGGCCGCGCCGCGGTGCAGCTGATCGAAGGTTCGACGCGGCAGACCGTGAAGGGCGCGAACGAGTCCGGCAAGGGCACGATGGTCGACGTCGTCGCCTGATCGGCGGATCCGGCGCGCTACGCTGCGACCGCCGCATCGCCGGCCTGCGCCATGAACCGCCCTGCTGCCCTCGCCTTCGCCCTGTTGCTCGCGCTGCCGCTCGCCGCGCAGGGCCCGACCTGGAAGCTGCCGCCGCGGGGCGCCGTCGAGTATGCGCGCACCTTCGTGGCGCAGAGCGCTACCGCGAACAGCCGGGCGGCCCTCGACAAGGTGAAGGCCGAGGCGAAGCTGCCGGACGGCTTCTTGCCGCGGCTGCAGCCGGCCGCGTGGTTGTGCCAGGGGGAGCTCGACGCCGAGCAGCGGGCCGTCGGCGACCCGCCGCGCGACCTGCGCGACGTGCTGCGGGCGGTGGCGTTCGATCTGCGGCTCGAGAAGTTGGTGAAGCGGCGCTACGCGCGCGTGGTGCCGTTCGGCGATCTCGTGCTGAGCGGCAAGCTGCCGCCGCCGGCAGCCGCTGGCGCGCAGACGTTCGTGCTCGACCTCACCTCCGAGGACCCCCTCGTCGTGCCGGGCGAACCGAAGGCCGACGTGGCGAAGTTCATCCGGCCGCTGTGCAAGTACGCGGCCACCGGCAAGGTCGAGGTGACGCGTGTGTTCGACGCCACCGCGGGCGTCGTGCGTTCGTTCGAGGCGAAGCTCACGCTCGTCTTCGAGGAGAAGAAGGACACCTGGCGTCGGCTCGAGCTCACCGATGCGTGGCGCCTCGTCACCGTGCACGACAACCAGGACGCGGCGTTTCGCGCCCGCGTCGTCAAGGGCATCCAGGATGGTGCCGCCTGGATCAAGAAGGACCTCGACGGGCTCACCAAACGCCACTATCGCGACCAGGACGATCACGCCCGCAGCTATGGCGCCGGCCGCATCGCGCTCGCGCTGCTGACCTTGCTGCACGCCGAGGTGCCGAAGACGGACCCGGTGGTGGTGGCGGCGTTCGACGAGCTGCGCCGGCGCGAGTTCGTCGACACCTACTCGCTCGGCGTCGCCTTGATGGCGCTGGCCGAGAGCTACACGCCGCCCGGCGAAGCGGACCTGCTGCGCTCCGGGGTGTTGCAGGCGCCGGTGCCGCGCGTGTTGTCCGCCGCTGACAAACAGCTGGCGGGGGAGTGGCTGCAGCAGCTGCAGCAGAACATCGATACGCGCGGCGACAAGGGCTACCGCATGCGGTTCAACTACGTGCCCGGGCCGCGCTTCGACGTCTCCGTCAATCAGTACGGCGTGCTCGGCCTGTTCGCCGCCGAGCTGTGCCAGCTCGAAGTGCCGATCAGCGTCTGGCGGGCGGTCGCCAACGGCCTGCTCGACCTGCAGCACGACCACGCCGGCCGCGAACTCGAGCTGGTGCTGACGTCGTACCGCGAGCTCGCCGGCAGCCTCGTCACCGATGCCGGCAAGCGCACGCGCGGGGCGCCGACGAAGGTGCCGACGCGCGGCTTCTCGTACCAGATCACCGATCGGCCCGCGTACGGATCGATGACGGCGGCGGGTGTCGGCTCGCTGGTGATCGCGCGTCGCGGCCTCGTGCGCGCCGGGCTCGCCAAGGCCGACCTGATGCCGCAGGTGGAAGGCGCCATCAACAGCGGCTTCGCCTGGCTCGGCGCCGAGTTCAGCGTGCGCAGCAACCCTGGTTACGTCGACCGCGCCGACGACAACTGGTACTACTACCTCTACGGCCTCGAACGCACCTGCGAGCTGGCCGGCGTGGCGCTGCTGCACGGCCGCGATTGGTACTACGAGGGCGCGCTGCAGCTGCTCGACCAGCAGCAGAGGAACGGCGGCTTCCGGACCGAGCACGAGCGCGGCCTGGTGCTCGACGCGACCTGCTTCGCCGTGTTGTTCCTGAAGAAGGCCGCGCTGCCGGCGGCGACCGGCGATTGACCGACGCGGGTGACGGCGCATCATGCGCCGATGGCCTTCGCCCCCTCCCTGCCCGCCGCGTCGTCGCCGCCGGTGGTGCCTCGCGCCCCCGATGCGGTGAACGAAGTCGTCGCCGGGGGCCGGCGCGCATGAACGCCGCCATCACCGTGGTCGAAGTGGCGCTGGCGCGCACGCCGTGCCGCACGCGGTTGCCGTTCCGCTTCGGCGCCGTCACCGTCACCGCTGCCGAGCTGCTGACCTGCCGCGTGCGCGTGCGTGGCGCCGACGGTCGCGAAGCGCGCGGCTGGTCGGGCGACCTGCTGGTGCCGCGCTGGTTCAGGAAGGACACCGACCAGACGCCGCAGCAGGATGCCGACGAGCTCGTGGCGTCGGCGCGCGCGGCGGCGGCGGCGTTCGTCACCCATACGGCTGTGCCGGCGAGCGCGTTCGCGGCCTGGCTGGCGGTGTTCGCCGCACGCGTGGGGACCTTGCCGTTCGCGGCGCCGGACGCGCTGGTGCGCGGTTTCGGCGTCGCGTTGGTCGAGCGCGCGGTGATCGACGCCGTCTGTCGGCTGGTGTGCACACCGTTCGCCATGGCGCTGCGCGCCGACGCCTTCGGCTTCGCGCCGGAACGCGTGCACGACGAACTGAAGGGCTGGCGCTGGCAGCAGGACCTGCGCGAGCCGTCGCTGCGCGTCACCGTGCGCCACACCATCGGCATGCTCGACGTGCTGCGCGCGCGCGAGCTGCCGCCCGAGCGCCGCGTCGACGACGGCCTGCCGCAGACGCTCGACCAGGACCTCGCCGCCTACGGCCTGCGCCACTTCAAGATCAAGATCGGCGCCGGTCACGACGCCGACGTGCGCCGCCTGCTCGAGATCGCGACGTTCTTCGCAGAGCACGGTTGCCGGCCGGTGTTCACGCTCGACGGCAACGAGCAGTACGCGGACCTGACGCAGCTCGCCTCTGTGCTCGACGCCGTCGCCGCCGAGCCGCGCGGTCGCGAACTGCTGCGCCGCGTCGCCTGGATCGAACAGCCGCTGCCGCGCGCCCTGACCTTCGAACCCGATCGTCACCGCAACCTGGCGCGGGTGTCGCGTGTGGCGCCGCTGATGCTCGACGAGGCCGACGCCGTGCCGGCGAGCTTCGTGCGCGCACTCGACCTCGGCTACCGCGGCGTCTCGGTGAAGAACTGCAAGGGCGTGTTCCGCGCGCTCGTCAACTTCGGCCTCTGCCGCCGCGGCGACGGGCGCTTCCAGTCCGGTGAGGACCTGACCAACCTCGGCGTGCTGCCGCTGCAACAGGACCTCGTCACCGCGGCGGTGCTCGGGCTGCCGCACGTCGAACGCAACGGCCACCACTACTGCCGCGGCCTCGACCACTTGCCGGCGCCGGTCGCGGCGGCGGCGCTCGCCGCGCACCCCGACCTCTACCAGCCGCTCGACCACGGCGGCGTCGCGGTGCGCATCACTGCAGGCGAGATGCAGGTCGGTTCGGCGGTGCAGGCGATCGGCTACGGCACGGCGCTCGACGACTTCGGCCCCGGCTTCGAGGTCGTGGCTGCCGGTTGAGCTGCGCTACCCTTCCCGGCACATTCCTCACGTGACTTTGCGCCCCCTTCGCCTCGGCCCGCTCGCCATCGACGGCTTCGCCGTGCAGGCCGCGCTGAGCGGCTACAGCGACCTCGCCATGCGCACGGTCGCGCGCGAACACGGGGCGCCTTATGCGCTCAACGAAGTGGTGCTCGATGCCCTCGTGCTGCAGAAGGGCAAGCTGCAGCGGCGCGTGCTCGCCGTGCCCGAGCACGAGCATCCGGTCGGCGGCCAGCTGATGGGCAGCGAGCCACACACCTTCGGCCTGGCGGCGCGCGAACTCGTGCGCGCCGGCTATGACGTCGTCGACATCAACTTCGGCTGTCCGGTCAACAAGGTGCTCGGTCGCCATCGTGGCGGCTGGCTGCTGCAGGCCCCGGAGATCGCCTTGGCGATGGTCGACGCCGTGCTGCAGGCGGTGCAGGGCGACGCGCCGGTGACCGTGAAGATGCGGCGCGGCAGCGACGACTCGCCCGCGGCCGAACGGCGGTTCTGGACGATCCTCGACGGCGCCATGTTGCGCGGCGTGGCGGCGGCGACGGTGCACCCACGCACGGTGGCGCAGAAGTACGTGGGCCCGAGCCGCTGGCCGTTCCTGAGCAAGGTCAAGCAGCACGTCGGCGACTTCCCGCTGCTCGGCAGCGGCGACCTGTTCTCGGCCTTCGACGTGCTGGCGATGCGGCGCGAGACCGGCGTCGACGGCGTCACCGTCGCGCGCGGCTGCATCGGCAATCCGTTCGTGTTCGGCCAGGTCGCGGCGTTGGCGGCGGGCCGTCCGGTGCTGCGGCCGACGGGCAGGGAGCAGCGCGCGGCGATCGCGCGGCACTGGCAGCTCGCGGTGCCGTTCTACGGCGACGAACGGCGGGCCCTGCCGCACGTTCGAATGCACGTCATCAAGTACGGCCAGTACCACCACGACCCGGTGTGGGCGCGGCAGCGGCTGGTGACGATGCGCGGGCCGGAGCAGCTGCTGCCGCTGGTCGACGAGGTGTTCGCCGACCACTTCGATGCGCTGCGGCCGCGCGAGCTGACGGCCGGCGACACCGTGGCCCCTTCCCTGCGGGACTGCAGCGAGTAGCTTCTGCGGGTGGAAATCGAAGCACTCGACGAGGCGCTGCGTGGCCTGGCCCAGGATGCCGCCCGGCGCGACAAGCTGCGGAGCGACCTGGCCAGCATCGCTTCCGAGCTGCGCGCGGCCGAGGCGGCGCGCGAACGCTGGCAGCGGTTGGCGGCCGAGGCGGGCGAGGATCTGGCCAAGCTCGAGGGGCTGACGCTGACGGCGCTGTTCCAGCGGCTGTTCGGCGATCGTGACGGGCGCATCCTCGAGGAGAAGAAACTGCTCGCGCACGCCAAGCTCCGGCACGACGAAGCCGAGGCGGCGGTGGCGCCGTTGCTCGCCGAGCGCGACGCGATGACGAGCGAGCTGAAGGCGATCGGCGACGTCGAGAAGCGGCGCGCGGCGCTGCTGCAGCAGAAGGAGGCGCTGCTGCGGGCGCGCGGCGGCGAACTGGAGCAGCGGTTGCTGCAGTCGGCGGCGGCGGCCGGCGGCCTGCGGGAGACGGTGCGCGAGATCGACGAGGCCATCGCCGCCGGTCGCGAGGCCGAGAGCGCGCTCGACGCGGCGCACGAGGAACTCGCCGGCGCACGTTCGTGGGGGATGGTCGACACGTTCGGCGGTGGCATGCTGGCATCGCTGATCAAACACACGCGCCTCGACAACGCGCGGTCGGCTGCCGGGCGCGCGCAACGTCACCTGCGGCGCTTCGCGCGCGAGCTGCACGACGTCGACAGGACCGTTCGCCAGTTCGATGCCGAGCTCGGGCCGTTCCTGCGCTTCGCGGACACCTTCTTCGACAACCTGCTGGTGGACTGGATGGTGCAGGATCGCATTGTCGGCACGCTGCAGCAGGTCGATGCCACGCGCACGAGCCTGCGCGAGCGGCTGTGGGAGCTGGAACGGCGCGGCCAGGAGGCGCGCGCGGCGATCGCCGCCGCCGACGCCGAGCGCCGCGGTTGCATCGAAGGCACGGGCTGACGGCTGCCGGTCGTTCGTTAGCATGGTCGGCACGATGAAGACGCCGCTCCTGCTGACGACCCTGTTCGTGTTCGCGGCCTGCAACGCCCCCGGGGTGGGGCCGGTGGCTGGCGCCATCGGCTTCGACGATGGGGATGTCTCGGCGTTCACCGCCGGCAGCACCGGCAGCACCGGCGGGCGCGGGCCCGACGCGACCTGGGCCGTGGTGCCCGACGCCGACGCGGTGTCGCCGGGACGCGTGCTGCGGCTGACCGGCTTCGATCACGTCGACGAGGACCGCTTCAACCTGTTCTGGACGCGGGGCGTGCGCTTCGGTGACGCCCGCATCGCCGTCGCCGTGCGCGCCGATGCGGGCGCGATCGACCAGGGTGGCGGGCCGATGTGGCGCGTGCAGGACGCCGACAACTACTACCTCTGCCGCTTCAACCCGCTCGAATCGAACTTCCGCCTCTACGTGGTGCTCGGCGGCCGGCGTCACCAGCTCGCCACGGCGAAGGTCGAAGCCGGCCCAGGCTGGCACCGCCTCGAAGCCGAGCACCGCGGCGACCGCATCACCTGCTGGTTCGACGGCGAGCTGCTGCTCGAAGCGCAGGACGCGCGCCTCGCCGGCCCGGGCGGCATCGGCGTGTGGACCAAGGCGGACGCGCGCTCTTCGTTCGACGAGTTGCTGGTGCAGCCGAGGAAATGAAGGCGGTGGGGGGGGGCGGCGACCCGGCGGCCGGGCAAGTCGCGGAGCAACTCCCGATGCCATCGCATTCACGACGCGCACTGCGTAGGCTCGCCCGCCCGCGTCGATGTAGGCCGGGAAGTAACCTTCCTCACCCCTGATGGCAGAAACGGATATCGCCGTCGTCGGCATGGCGTGCCGGCTCCCCGGAGCCGCCGACCTCGAAGCGTTCTGGCGCATGTTGCACGAAGGCCGCGATGCGCGGCGCGTGCTCGACGACGACCACCTGCGCGCGCTCGGCGTGCCGGAGGAGGCGCTCGCCGACCCGGACTTCGTCAAGGCGGCGATGCTGCTCGACGACATCGACAAGTTCGATGCCCCGTTCTTCGGCTTCTCGCCGCGCGACGCCGCGCTGTTCGACCCGCAGCACCGGGTCTGGCTCGAGGTCTGTTGGGAGGCGTTCGAGCACGCCGGCCACGTGCCGGAGCGTTTCGCCGGCCGCGTCGGTGTCTTCGCCGGCTGCGGCATGGACACCTACCTGCTGCACAACATCCTCACCAACCCCGACCTGGTGCGGAACATCGGCATGTTCCTCGTCCGGCACACGGGCAACGACAAGGACTTCCTCGCCACGCGCACGAGCTACCAATTCGACCTGCGCGGGCCGAGCATCAACGTCGTCACCGCCTGCTCGACGTCGTTGGTCGCGGTGCACCAGGCGGTGCAGAGCCTGCTCGCCGGCGAATGCGACATGGCGCTCGCCGGGGGTGTGACGATCCTGGTGCCGCAGGACCGCGGCTACCACTTCAAGGAAGGCGAGGTGCTGTCGCCCGACGGCCATTGCCGCAGCTTCGACGCCGACAGCAAGGGCACCATCTTCGGCAGCGGGGCCGGCGTCGTCGTGCTGCGCCGGCTCGCCGACGCGCTCGCTGACGGCGACCGCATCCACGCCGTCATCGCCGCCAGCGCCATCAACAACGACGGCGCGCGCAAGGTCAGCTACCTCGCGCCGAGCGTCGACGGTTACGCCGAATGCGTCGCCGAGGCGCTGGCGCTCGCCGACATCCCGGCCGAGAACGTGCAGTACATCGAGGCCCACGGCACCGGCACGTCGGTCGGCGACCCGATCGAGGTCGAGGCGTTGACGCAGGCGTTCCGCGCCACGACCAGCCGCACCGGCTACTGCGGCATCGGCTCGGTGAAGAGCAACATCGGCCACCTCGACACCGCGGCGGGCATCGCCGGCTTCCTCAAGGTCGTGCTGGCGATGCAGCACGGCGAGCTGCCGGCGAGCCTGAACTTCCGCCGGCCCAACCCGCTGATCGACTTCCCGAAGAGCCCGTTCTACGTGACCGCGGAGCGGCGCGAGTGGCCGCGGCCGGCCGGCGGCGAACGTATCGCGGGCGTCAGCTCGCTCGGCGTCGGCGGCACCAACGCCCACGTGCTCGTGCGTGACGCGGCGACGCAGCCAGCGGCGCCGGCGGTGGCGTATCCGCGGCGTTGCCACCTGCTGCCGATCAGCGGCAAGGGCGAAGCGGCGGCGGTCGGCAACGCCACGTCGATTGCGGCGTGGTTGCGCGCCCACGCCGAGGCCGAACTCGCCGACGTGGCGTGGACGGCGCAGCACGGCAGGAAGCCGTTCTCGCACCGCGGCTTCGCCGTCGGCGACGGCGCCACGGCGCTCGCCGACGCGCTGGCGGCGCCGGACTGGAAGGCCCAGCTCAAGCGCGCGGCGGACCGCGCGCCGTCGGTGGTGTTCCTGTTCCCCGGTGGCGGGGCGCAGTATCCGGGCATGGCGCGCGGGCTCTACGAGCACGAGCCGGTGTTCCGTCGCGAAGCCGACGCCTGCCTCGCGGCGTTGCCCGAGCACCGCCGCGCGCAGGTGCGCGCGCTGCTGTTCGGCGACCAGGCCTCGCCCCAGCACAATGAACAACTCGAACGGCCGACGCTGGCGCTGCCGGCGCTGTTCCTGGTCGAGTACTCGCTGGCGCGCACGCTGATGTCGTTCGGCATCGAGCCGGACGCGCTGCTCGGCCACAGCATGGGTGAGTACGTCGCCGCCTGCCTCGGCGGCACCATGACGCTGCAGCAGGGCATGCAGATCGTGCTGCTGCGCGGCGAGCTGTTCGAGCAGGCGCAGCAGGGGGCGATGCTGACGGTGGCGATGTCGGCGGACGAGGTGATCGCGCTCGGCGAGGGCGACGTGTCGCTGGCCGCCGCCAACGCGCCGCACCTGTCGGTGCTCGCCGGCGCCGTGGCGACGATCGACCGCCTCGAGGCGAAGCTGAAGACGCAGAACGTCGACTGCCAGCGCGTGCACATCCACGTCGCCGCGCACAGCCACCTGCTCGACCCGATCCTCGACCGCTTCCGTCAGGGGTTGCAGGCGATGACGCTGCAGCCGGCGAAGAAGCCGTGGGTGTCGAACGTGACCGGCGACTGGATCGACGCGCAGCGCGCCGCCGACGCCGACTACTGGGTCGAGCACCTGCGCCGCACGGTGCGCTTCCAGGACGGCGTCGCCACGCTGCTCGCCGGCGGCGACCGGGTGTTCGTCGAGATCGGCCCCGGCAAGGCGCTGTCGTCGCTGGTGCGCATGCACGAACGCGCCGCCAAGAGCCCGGCGCTGGTGTCGCTGCCGCACCCGAAGGACCAGAAGCCGGCCGACCAGTTCGCGCTCGAGGCGGTCGGCCGCCTGTGGCAGCTCGGGGTCGAGGTCGACTGGCGGGCGCTGCACGGCGGCGTCGCGCGGCGGCGCGTGCCGCTGCCGACCTACGCCTTCCAGCGCCAGCGCCACTGGATCGAGCCTGGGGCGCGCGTCGCCCACGAAGGTGTGCTGCGCAACGAGCACGAGACGACGCCGCCGACGCGCTTGCCGACCAGCGAGTGGCAACGGCAGCCGGTGTTCCGCCCGCAGGACCTGCCGGCCGGCGTCACCGCCAATGCGACCGCGACGTGGTTGTGCATCGGCGACGGCGAACTGCCGCGGGCGATGCTCGCCGCGGCCGCGGCCGCCGGCGGCAAGGCGACGATCCTCCGCCACGGCGCCAGCGAAGGGCGCGACGGCGCGGTTTGGACGGCGCCGCTCGACGATGCCGCGGCGATCGGGCGCGCCCTGGCGCAGATCACGGCCGCGGTGGGCGCGCCGACGCGGCTCTTGTTCGCCGAGTCGCTGCAGCAGGACGACGCCACCACGCTGGTGACGATGCTGGTGGCGACCTGGCAGGCGCTCGGCCGCGCCGACCTCGCCGCCGGCGCGCGGGCGCTCGGGGTCGTCAGCGGCTCCTGCCGCGTCGCCGGGGAGCCGATCACGGCCCCCGAACGCGCCGCCGTCGCCGGCTTCCTGCGCGTGGTGCCGCGCGAGTTCGACGGCGCTCGCGCCCACTGCGTCGATGTCGACGCGGCCGCCCTGGCCAGGCCGGCCGAGCTCGCGGCCGAGCTGCGGCGCGAGGTCGAGGCCGCCGACACGTCGTTGTGCGTGGCGAGGCGCGGCAGCAGCCGGCACGTGCTCGAGCTCGCGGCCGGCCCCGAAGTCGCGGCGAAGGCCGCGGCGCCGTGGCGCGAACGGTCGGTGCAGATCGTCACCGGCGGCCTCGGCGGCATCGGCATGATCGTCGCCGACCACCTCGCGCGCCGGATCAAGGCGCGGCTCGTGCTGGTCGGTCGTCGTGGCCTGCCGCCGCGCGAGCTGTGGGACGAGTGGCTCGCCCAGCGCGACGGCGATCGCCAGTCGGACCTGATCCGCCGCGTGCGGGAGTTCGAATCGTACGGCGCCGAGGTCGAGGTGGTCGCGGCCGACGTCGCCGACGCCGCGGCGATGCAGCGCGTCGTCGCCGTGGCCAAGGCGCGCTTCGGCGGCGTGCACGGCGTCGTGCACGCGGCCGGCGTGCTCGACGACGGCCTGATCGTGTCGCGGCAGCGCGCGCAGAGCGAACGAATGCTGGCGCCGAAGCTGCGTGGTGCCCGCGCGCTCGACGCCGCCACGGCGGGCATCCCGCTCGACACCTTCGTCGTGTTCGGCTCGACCAGCGGGCTCGCCGGCATCCCCGGCCAATGTGACTACGCGGCCGCCAACGCCGCGCTCGACGCCTTCGCCGTGTGGCGCAGCAGCAACCGCGCCGGCCGCACGCTGGCGGTCGATTGGGGGCCGTGGCAGGACGCCGGCATGTTGACGGGCACCGCGGCGCACTCGCTGCCGACGCCGGCGTGGCTCGGTGAACGCAGCGAACGCGACGGCGCTGTCGAGTTCGCCGGCACCTGGTCGCCGGCGACCCACTGGCAGCTCGCCGAGCACCGCATCCGCGGCGGCGAGTGTGTGATGCCCGGCACCGGGCTCCTGGAGCTGATGGTGGTGGCGGCGCAAGGGGCGCTCGGCGACGCGCAGGTGCAGCTCGAACGGGCCGAGCTGCTGACGCCGCTCGCCTTCCCCGGGGACACGCCGCGGGCCGTGGTGGTGACGGTGCGCGCCGTGCGCGACGGCCACGAGGTCGTCGTCGCCAGCGCCGCGCCGGGGCACGCCGCGAGCCACGAACGTACGACGCACGCGCGGGCCGTGGCGCGCGCGTTCGCCGGTGGCGAGGCGCTGTTCGACGTCGAGGCGCACCGGGCCGCCTGCCGCACCCCGGCGCCGGCCGAGAGCGACCAGGCCCGGCACGTCGCCTTCGGGGCGCGCTGGCAGTGCATCGAAGCGGTCGCCGTCGGCGATGGGGCCGCGTTCGCCAACCTGCGGCTGCCGGCGGCGTTCGCCACCGACCTCGACCAGCACCGTGTGCACGCGGCGCTGCTGGACATGGCGTTCGGCGTCGGCATCCGCCTGTTGTCGCAGGACGCCGGTGATGCGCTGTTCGTGCCGGTCGGCGTCGAGCGGGTGCTCGTGCACGGCCGCATGGCGGCGCGGCTGGTCAGCTGCATCCGGCTGCGTTCGCACGACCCGCACACGCGGCTCGGCACCTTCGACGTCACCGTGGCGACGCCGTCGGGCATCGTGCTCGTCGAGCTGCTCGGCCTCACCGTCTACGGGGTGCGCGGCAGCTTCGGCGGCGTCGGTGCGGCTGCGGCCACGGCCGGCAAGGCGACTCCGGCGTCGTTGCCGGCCGCCACGCCGGTGCCGCACCCGGTGCCGCGCATCGCCGCCATCCTGCCGCGCGGCATCACCGGCCCCGAAGGCATGGCCGCGCTCGAGCTCGCGCTGGCCAGCACGGCGCCGCAGCTCGTCATCTCGTCGATGGACGTCCACCGCGTCGCCGCGTGGTTGTCGCTGCCGCCGGAGAAGCCGCGCGTCGTCACCCTCGTCGAGCCCGGGGTCGGCGGCGCGCCCGCCGACGCGCCGCGCGACGACGTCGAGCGCAAGCTGGCCGCTGCGTTCCACGATCTGCTGGGGGTCGAGCAGCCCGGCCTCGATCAGGACTTCTTCGAGCTCGGCGGTCACTCGCTGCTGGCGGTGCGCCTGTTCGCCCGCGTGCACAAGGAGTTCGGTCTCGACCTCGAACTGGCGACGCTGCTGACCGCGGGCACCGTGCGCCGGCTGGCGACGGTGGTGCGCGAACAGCTGCAGCTGCCCGAGCCGGGCAGCGAGCCGGTGCGTTCGGTGGCCGCGCGCAAGGGGCAGCACGTGGTGCCGATCCAGGTCGACGGCAAGCGGCCGAAGCTGTTCCTCGTGCACGGCGCCGGCGGCAACGTGCTCGGCTTCCGCGAGCTGTCGCACTACTTCGGCAAGGACCAACCGCTCTACGGCCTGCAGGCGCGCGGCGTCGACGGCAAGAACCCGCCGCACACCACCATCGCCGACATGGCCCGCGACTACCTCGCCGAGCTGCGCGAGGTGCAGCCGCACGGCCCGTACTTCGTCGGCGGCTACAGCGGCGGTGGCGTCATCGCCTACGAGATGGCGCGGCTGCTGCGGCAGGTCGGCGAGCCGGTCGGCCTCGTCATGATGATCGACTCGTGGTGTCCGCAACTGCAGCGCCGCGGCAAGCTGGCGCGCGCGATGCTGCACGTCGGCCGGTTGCTGCGGAACGGCCCGATGTACCCGATCAACATCCTCAGGCAGAAGGCGCAGCGCCGCGCCGCCGCCCGCGACCAGGAGCGCGCCCGCCAGCAGGGCGGGCCGCTGCCGCAGGACCTGCGCGGCTTCGAGGTGCAGTTCGCCTTCGAGAACGCGTTCGAGCAGCACCGCGTCGGCGTCTACGACGGCCGCGTCAGCCTGTTCCGCGCCAGCGAGCAGGGGGGCGGCACCCGCTACGTGTTCGACGCACAGCTCGGCTGGGGCCCGTTCGTCACCGGCGGCCTCGGCGTCGTCGAGTGTCCGGGCAACCACTTCACCATGTGCACCGAACCCAACGTGCAGGTGTTGTGTCGCCACATGATGGCGGCGATGGACGCCGCGACGGCGGCGCTGCCGCCGGCGTGACGCGCCGCACCGCGCGAGCGCGTCAGCGCGGCGCGCCGCGCTCGAGGTGGCGCGCGAAGGTGGCGTGGTCGATGTTGGCGCCGCACACGATCAGGCCGATGCGTCGGCCTTGCAGCGCCTCGCGCCGCTGCAGCATCGCCGCCGTGGTGGCGGCGCCGGCGGGCTCGACCGCGAGCTTGGCGTCGGCGAACAAGAGCCACATGGCCCGGCACAGCTCGTCGTCGTCGACCAGCACCAGCTCGTCGACGTAGCGCCGGCACAACGTGAACGAGTGCGGCATCGCGGTGGGGGAGCCGAGGCTGTCGGCGATGGTGCGCACCGCGTCGATGCGCTGCGGGCTGCCGGCGGCGAAGCTGCGGTGCATGGTGTCGGCACCGGTCGGTTCGACGCCGTAGACGCGGCAGCGCGGCTGCAGCTGCTTGACGACGCTGGCGACGCCGGCGGCCAGGCCGCCGCCGCCGATGGCGACGAACAGCGCGTCGAGCTGGCCGGTCTGGCGCAGGAACTCCATGCCGAGCGTCGCCGCGCCGAGCGCCATCGCCGGGCCCTCGAACGGGTGCACGAAGAACCGCCCTTCGTCGCGTTCGATCGCGGCCGCGCGCGGGAACGCGGCGCTGATGTCGGCCACCAGCTCGACCCCGGCGCCGAGCTGCCGGCAGGCGGCGATGCGGGTCGCGTCGGCGGTCGCCGGCATCACCACCTTCGCCGTGGTGCCGAGCGCTCGCGCCGCATACGCGACCGCCATGGCGTGGTTGCCGCCGCTCAACGTGGTGACGCCGCGCGCGAGCTGCGCCGCGTCGAGGTCGAGCATCGCCAGCAGGGCGCCGCGCACCTTGAACGAACCGGTGTGCTGCAGCAGTTCGAGCTTGAGCGTCACCGTGGCGCCGGCGGGCTGCAGGGTGTCGAGGTGCCGGCCCTGCCAACGCCAGGCGGGCGTCTCCCGCACGCGCTGGCCGAGCGCGCGGCGCGCGAGCTGCACGGCGGCGGGAGTCGGGGCGGTCGGGTCGGTGGGCGCGGTCATCACCCGCGCAGCGAACCGCACTTCGTAGCCGCGGGGAAGCGTCGCCGCGGGAAACCGCCGCGTGAGAGACCCAACGCCCCCGGCGTCCGGGGACTCGACACAAACCCGGACGGCACACACCGCCCGGTAACCAGAAAACCTCGGCCCTTGGGCTCCGATGCAAGGGAGATCAGAGCCAGTGCCCCTTGCGGGGCGCCACGCCGGAGGCGTCGGGAGCGGGAATGGTAGCCGGTGCGGCGGCGCCGCCAAGGGTGCATCTCGGCCGCATTCGCAGGAACCTGACCCGGGCGGCTTCTGCTCGATGCGGTCGACGGCAGGGGCAGACCGCCACCAGCGCGCGCCGGGCGGGCGGTGCCCTACCAGCGATGGAACGCCGGGTGGCCCTCCGGCACGGCTACGAAGACGCCCTCCGCGGTCGCGCAGACCTGGCCGCCAGCCTCGAGCGTGGCGGTGATGCGGGCGCGGTTCGGGGTGCTCTCGGCGACCCGTGCGCGCAGCGTGACGGGGCCGGCGGTCGGCGTCGTGCGCTTCAACTTGACGGCGTACTCGGAGGTCACCGTCGACGGCGGCGCCGTCGCCCCCGCCCGCTGCATCAGGTGCCACGCGGCGGTCCAGTTGCAGTGGCAGTCGAACAGCGCGCCGATGACGCCGCCGTTCAACACCCCGGGGAAGGCCTCGTGCATGCGCTGCGGTTGCCACGTGCAGACGACCTCGTCGCCGTGCACGAAGCTCTTGATGCGCAGGCCGTCGCGGTTGGCGGGGCCGCAGCCGAAGCAGGCGTTGTGCGGCGCGTAGGTGTCCTGCAAGCTCGTGCTCATCGCCGCATGATCCGCGAACGGGCGCCGCCGTGCGAGCCTCGGCATCGGCTGGTCGTGCAGATGCTGCACGGTGCCGTGTAGGAACTGCCGTCGAGTCGCGTCGGGTGGCGCCGAGCGGAAATTCCGGAGCCGGCGGGAGAGGGCGCAGACGTATGCGACGCGACCTCGGCAGCGGCTCGTCGCCTTTTGTCTCGCGATGAGACGCGGTCGGGCACGTGCCTTGTTCCGCCGGCCGAACGCGTGGACTGGATCGCCCTCACCATCCCATTGTCGCTGCTGTTGCTCGTCCTCGGTGCCCTGCTGCGCCGGCGCGTCGAGCTGCGGGAGATCGGCGAGAACCTGACCGAACGGGCGGTGGCGAAGCAGCGCGGCAGCGACCGCGCGCGGCTGCAGCACCCGAAGGTCGACCTCGACAACTGCATCGGCTGCGGCGCCTGCGTGCGGGCCTGCCCCGAGGACGGTGTGCTGGCGCTCGCGTTCGGCCAGGCGGTCGTCGTGCACGGCGCGCGCTGTGTCGGCCATGGCCTGTGTGCCGCCGCCTGTCCGACCAACGCCATCGCCCTGACGCTCGGTGATCTGAAGCAGCGCAAGGACCTGCCGGCGGTCGACGACGGGCTGGAGGCCGTCGGCGTTCCCGGCCTGTTCCTGGCCGGCGAGATCACGGGCTTCGCGCTCGTGCGCACCGCGGTCGGTCATGGCGCGATGGTCGGCAACAGCGTCGCCGCCCGCTGTGCCGCGGCTGGGCCCCGCCCGCACGGCGGCCAGGTGCACGACCTGCTCGTCGTCGGCCTCGGCCCGGCCGGCCTCGCCTGCATGCTGGCGGCGAAGGCGAAGGGTCTCGATTGCGTCGGCATCGATCAGGCCAGCGAGATCGGCGGCACCGTCGCCGCCTATCCGCGGCAGAAGCTGGTGATGACGCAGCCGATGGAGCTGCCGCTGCACGGTCGGCTCACGCGGCTCGAATACGAGAAGGAAGAGCTGATCGAACTCTGGCAGGAGTTGGCGACGAAGCACCGGCTCGCGGTGCGTTGTGGCGTGACGATGCAGGGGCTCGCGCGCGGCGCCGACGGCGTGTTCGTCGTCGAGACCAGCAGCGGTCGGGTGCGCGCCCGCAACGTCTGCCTCGCCGTCGGCCGCCGCGGTTCGCCGCAGAAGCTCTCTGTGCCCGGCGAGGAGCTGCCCAAGGTCGCCTACGCGCTGCTCGATGCCGAGAGTCATCGGGACCGCCAGGTGCTCGTCGTCGGCGGCGGCGACAGCGCCATCGAGGCCGCGCTCGCGCTCGCCGAGCAGCCCGGCAACTGCGTGACGCTGAGTTACCGGCGCCCCGACTTCTCGCGGCTCAAGGCGCGCAACGAGCAGCGCATCCGCGATGCGATCACGCGCGGCGTGGTCGACGTGCGCTTCTGCACCGTCGTCGAGCGCATCACGCCGGAGGCCGTCTTCCTCTGCGCCAGCAAAGAGGCGAACGGCGGCGGTGGCGTCGCCACCGCCGTGTCGGAGCTGCCGAACGACGAGGTGTTCGTCTTCGCCGGCGGCACGCCGCCGTTCCCGCTGTTGGAGGCGGCCGGCGTGTCGTTCGATCCGTCGCTGCGCCCCGAGGAGGTCGCGGTCGATCGTGGCACCGGACTGTTGGTGGCGCTCGGCGCCACCGCGGTGGCGGCGCTGCTGCTGCTGCTCGTGCGGCAGGCGTTCCACGACTACTACGACCTGCCGGTGGCGCTGCGCTCCGGCTCCGACCTGCACCTGCGGCTGCGTCCGCAGGGGCCGCTCGGCCTCTACGCCGGCGTCGTGGCGGTGACGATGTTCCTCGTCAACCTGCTCTACCTCGCGCGCCGTTCGTCGGGCTTCGGCCGCTTGCTGCCCGGCACCTTGAAGTCGTGGATGAGCCTGCACGTCGCCACCGGGCTGTGCGCCGGCCTGTTCGCGGTGCTGCACAGCGGCTTTGCGTTGCGTGATGGGCCGGGCGGGCACGCCCTGATCGCCATGGTGGTCGTCGTCGGCGCCGGCGTCGTCGGGCGCTGGTTCTACGCCTTCGTGCCGCGCTCGCAGAACGGGCGCCAGCAGGACCTCGAGGAGCTCGGCAGCAAGGTGGCCGCCATCGCCGGCGAATGGGACCGCGACGGCCGCGGCTTCGGCGGCGAGGTGCGGGCGCGGGTCGAGGCGCTGGTCGACCACGCCCGCATGGGCCAAGGCTTCGTTGCTCGCGTGCTGGGGCTCGTCAGGAGCCTGTGGCAGCTGCGCCGCAGCCTCACCACGATGCGCCGGCAGGCGGCCAGCGAAGGGGTGCCGACGCGCGAGGTGCACCGCCTGGTGTCGCTGGCGAAGCGCTCGCACCGGCTGGCGATGCAGCTGTCGCACTTCGAGGAGGTGCGCGGGATCCTGTCGGCCTGGCGGTGGATGCACCGCTGGCTGGCGCTGCTGTTGCTGCTGTTGACGGTCGTGCACGTGGCCGACGCGCTGCGTTTCGGCGGCGTCGACTTCGGCGTCCTGCTGGGCGGGGGGGTGCGGTGAGGGTCATGCGCTGGTTGTTGCCGCTGGCCTCGCTGGCCAGCGTGCTCGTCATCACCTTGTGGGACGTCGGCCGTTCCCGCAGCGGTCCCGGACCTTTGCATCCGGTGCACGCGGCGCTGGCCGATCTCGACCAGGGTGCCAACTGCGAAGGCTGCCACGAGCAGGGCGCCGGCCTCGACGTGGCGGCCTGCAACCGGTGCCACACCCCGATCGCCGAGCAGCGCCGGTCCGGCCGCGGCCTGCACGGCCGCCTCGACGAAGCCGTGTTCGCGCACTGCGAACGTTGCCACTCCGAGCACCACGGTGACGAGGTGCCGCTGATCACGGCGCACGCGTTCCCGCGCGCCGGAGTGCCCGATCCAGGGGCCTACGACCACGCCCACGT
>JAEUHT010000140.1 GCA_016793265.1 Planctomycetota bacterium | reverse complement strand
ACTCCAGCACCTTCGAGATCCACAGAGAGGTCGCCGAGGGCTTCCGCCAGCGCGCCTTCCGCCCCGACCGCCGCGACCCGCACCTGTTCATCGTGCCCGACTTCGGCGGCGATGAAGGTGCCCACGGTGCCCCGCGCCGCGGCCACCCGCTGCACGGGCAGGGCTTCCGCGAACCGGCGTTCCACGGCCAGGGTTTCCACGGCCACGGCTTCCACGGTCAGGCGGGCTTCCGCGGCCGCAGCTTCCGCGGCCCCGGTGGTCCAGCCCCGCGCGGGCGCGGCCGCCGTGCCTTCGGCGGCGACGCCGGTCGCGACTGACCGCGGCGGCGACTCAACCGCCGGCGCGCGGCAACTCCGTCAGGAAGCCGCTGCCGAACCAGGCGTCGAACTGCAGCGCGCCGGCCGGCGCCCCCGGCTGCAGCCGTTCGCGCACCGTGGCCACCTGCGTGGCATCGAACCAGGCCAGCGTGCGGCCGTCGGCCAGCGCGAGCCGCAGCAGCACATCGTCGCGCCCGGCGAGCACCGGCGCCGCCGCCGCATCGGCGGTCACCAGCACGTAGCTGCGGCCGCCGTCGCCGGGCTTGCGCTCCTTGCCCGCCGCCTTGGCCGCGTTCTCGGCCGCGAGTTCCCGGTCGAGCACGTGCCGCAGCGGCGCCGTGGTCGTGAAGCGGTGGTAGTCGAACACGAACACCCCGGCCAGGAAGCCCGGGTCGGTCTCCGCCCACGACTTCGCCTGCGCCAGGTCCGCCGTCGCCAGCAAGAACACGCCGCGCAGCGCCGGGTCGCTCTTCTCGGTGCCGTACGGCCCCGCCAGCAGCAGGTGCCCGGCGTCGGCGAGCCGCCGCATGTTGGCGAAGTGGCCTTGGAACACCTCGCGACTCGCCGCGGCGTCGAGCGGCTCGCGGCGCGGCCCCGTGCGCAGCACGACGAGCGTGCCGTCGCCAGCGCGCGGCGCCGGCGCCGTGCCACAACCACTCAACGACCACAGACAGAACACGAACGTCGCCGCCGCGAGGATACGCATCGTGGAAGTGTGCACGATGCGGGCGGACCAATCGACGGTCGCACCGTCCGACGTCGTCACCGCGGTCGGTCAGGCGCACCCGAACGAACACCGCAAACGCCGAGTTCGATGCGCAATCGGCGAATCGAGCACGATGGCAACGGATGCGCGCGGCGCGACGCGGCTACCTCGCGAGGCCATCGCGCGTCGCCACGAGCGCGCACGAACCCGCCGCCAAGCCCACGCCAAGAAAAACAACTTCGACACAACCGCGCCCGCGCGGGCCGGCGTTCGTGATTGCGCGCACGCAGCTCACGGCCATGCCAGGACATCGGCGCGTGCAAGCGACATGACACGCGCCGCGCGTCGGGTGCGAGCCGCGCGCCACGCGGCGCGGGCCCTTGCCGACCTGCCTGGATCTGATATCCAGGAACGTGATGCTGCGATGCGCGCGCCGCGTTCGCGCCCGCATCGATCCGGTCGCCGTCGTCGCCCGGACGCCCTCGTCCCGATCCCTGCCCCCGGGCCAGAGGTGCGTACCGATGTCGCCGCCGGCGGTCGGTGCCCTCCTCCCTCCGTCTCGCACCGCCATGCACAACCCACCTCTCCCGCCTCCGGACGGCTACGACTTCGATCCCGAGTTCCTCGACGACCCGGCGCACCTGCCGCAGTTCGTCGAGAGCCTGCCGTCGCCGCTGTTCGGCACCGCGCGCCGCGTCACCGCCGCCGACCTGCCGCCGCGCTTCCGCCTCGCCACCCGGCGCCCGACCACGGGGCCCGGCGCGCACCACCTCGTGCTCGACGGCGTCTACAACATCGTCGAGGACCGCGAGCACAGGCGGAACCGCCTGTTCGGCCCCGCCGACCTGGTCATCCACAGCGACCTGCTCGACCGCCACTGGCTGTGGATCGGTCCGCCCGGGGTCGGCAAGACCTCGCAGGGAGTGCTGCCGATGGTGGCGAGCCTGCTCGCCGACCGGCACCGATCGCTCGTCGTGTTCGACGCCAAAGGCGATCAGTTCGGCCTGCTGCGCGACCTCGCCGTCGCCGCCGGCCGCAGCCGCCAGAGCGTGCTGCGCCTCAACCTGACCGACCCCGGCGGCAGCATCGGCTGGAACCCGCTGCGGCGCGGCATGACGCGCACCGAGCTGATGCTGGTGGCGTCGACGCTGGTGCTGGCATCGGAGTCCCAGCACAGCCACGACAGCCCGTTCTGGCGCAACACCTCCATCGACATCCTGGTCGACATCCTGCAGGGCCTCGACCGCGACCCCGAGGCGACCCTGACCCTGCCGCGCGTGCTCGAGATCCTGGCGCTGCCGCGCAAGCAGCTGCTGCTGTGGCTGCACGCGCACGGCGCGGGCAAGTTCGCGACCTTCCTGGAGAGCGGCAGCCACAATGCCGAGACCTGCCTCGTCGACACCAACATGCGCCTCGTGTCGCTGCTCGACCTCGACCTCTGCGCGGTGTTGTCGCACGACGAGCTGCAGCTCGAACGGCTGTTCCGTCGCCCGACCGTGCTGGTGGTCGAGATGAACGAATCGCGCATCGCGCGGCTGCGCCCGATCTTCAACATGCTGGTGCAGAAGGTGCTCGACCTCGCCATCGAGACCGCCGACAAGTCCCCCCAGGCGCGACTGCGCGTGCCGCTGAGCGTCGTGCTCGACGAGTTCGGCTCGGCGATCGGCGCCATCCCGCACTTCCCGACCTACCTCAACACGCTGCGCTCGCGGCGCGTATCGATCGTCGCCGCCGTGCAGGGCCTGACCCAGATCCGCGCGCTCTACGGCGCCGAGGCCGGCGCCGTGATGGTCGGCTTCAGCAGCAAGATCGTGTTCCCCAACGCCGAGCTGGAGGACGCCGAGTGGTTCAGCGCCGCCGCCGGCACCATGACCGTGCGCGTCGAGAACCCAGACGGCACCAGCTCGATGATGGCGCGGCGGCTGTACCTGCCCGAGGAGATCATGCGGCCGAAGCTGCACCCGGTACTCGGCCGACCGGTGACGATGCTGCTCGCCGACACGCCCGCGCTGCAGGCCTACCTGGCGCCGCACTTCCGCCTGCCGCGCTTCCGCGCCGCGCTGCAGGCGAGCCAGCGGCGACGTGTGCGCCCGCGCCGCCGCGACCCGCTGCGCTACCCACCGCCGCCGAAGCCACCGCAGCCGCGACGGCGGCGCGACGACGAGCAACAAGGCGACCTGCCGTTCTGACCCGGCCGCGGCGCCGCGTTACCTTGTCGGCCGTGAACGACGACGCCACCCCGCCTACGACCTCGAACGCGGGCGCCGACCCGCTGCAGGCGCTGCGGGCGCGTCTGCGGGCCTTGTGGCACCAGCTCGAACCGACGCCGCCGCACCCTTGCAGCTACCTGCCGGACCAGCTCGCGATCAGCCGCGGTTTCCGCGCCCCCACGCTGCACCCCGAGGTCTACCACGAGCTGATGGACCTCGGCTACCGGCGCAGCGGCGACACGTTCTACGCGATGGACTGCGCCACCTGCCGCCGCTGCGTGCCGATCCGCGTCGCCGTCGAGCAGTTCCGGCCCAGCCGGAGCCAGCGCCGCGCGTTCCGGCGCAACCTCGACCTCACCGTGCGGGTGCAGACGCCGCAGTTCACCGACGCGAGCTACGAGCTGTTCGCGCGCTACCAGCGCGGCCAGCATCAGAAGGCGGACGTCGAGCCACCGGAGTCGGTGCGGCGCTGGCTCTACGACGCCGTCGTCGACAGCGTCGAAGTGGTCTACCAGCTCGGCGAACGCACGCTCGCCATCAGCATGCTCGACGTCTCGCCGCGGTCGGTGTCGGCGGTCTACCACTTCTTCGACCCCGAGTTCGCCGCGCGCAGCCTCGGCGTGTTCTCGGTGCTGACCGAGATCGAGTGGACGCGGCGGCTCGGCGTGCCGCACTACTACCTCGGCTATTGGGTGCAGGGCGCAAGAACCATGGCCTACAAGGCCGACTACCGGCCACACGAAGTGCTGCGGGACGGCCGATGGCAGCGCGGCTGAGTTGATTGCTTCCCGTCCTGCGCATGTGCGTTGACGCGCTCTTCACCAAAAGCCCGTGGACGCCTCACCTGGACTTCTAGTCTGCTTCGCCGGCTGCCCTCGGGCTGCCCCAAGGAACTACCACTGATGTCCAACACCACCCGCATTGCTTCCATTCTCGCCAGCGCGCTGTTCGCCTCGTTGGCCGCCGCCCAGATCACCCCGGGCAACCTCATCGTCTCGCGCATCGGCGACGGCGCCCTCGGCCTGACCAACGCCGCGCAGGCGCGCTTCCTCGACGAGTACACGCCGGCCGGCGTCTTCGTGCAGACGATCGCGCTGCCGACCGCACCCAGCGGCACGAACCGCATGGTCACCGACTCGGGCACCGCGACCTCGAACGGCTTCATCACGCAGTCGGTCGACGGCCGCTACCTGATCGCGACCGGCTACGACGCCGCACCCGGCACCGCGGGCGTGACGGGCACCACCTCGGCGACCACCGCGCGCGTGATCTGCCGCGTCGGCCTCGACGGCAGCGTCGACTCCAGCACCGCCCTCGGCGACGCCTACACGACCAACAACTTCCGCTGCGCGGCGAGCCTCGACGGCAACCAGTTCTGGACCGCCGGCACTGGCACGGCGCCGACCAATGGCGCGCGCTACGTCGCCAACCTCGGCGACACGACCTCGACGCAGCTGAGCACGACGGTCACGAACCTGCGGTGCATCAACATCCAGAACGGCCAGCTCTACTGCAGCTCGCAGTCGGGTGCGTTCCTCGGCGTCAGCGCGGTCGGCACCGGCCTGCCGACGACCGGCGGCGAGACGATCACCTCGATCGAGAGCACCACGAGCTCGTCGGCTTACGACTTCTGGTTCGCCGACGCCAACACCTTGTACGTCGCCGACGACCGCACCAACGGCAGCGGCGGCATCATGAAGTTCACCTACGACGCCGGCACCATGACGTGGCCGCTGGCCTACACGCTGACGGTCGGCGCCTCGACCGGCTGCCGCGGCCTCAGCGGCTACGTCGACAACGGCGTGGTGACGCTGTTCGCGACCGCCAACACCAGCAGCACGACGAGCGGCAGCATCGTGACGGGCGTCGACACCGGCGCCGGCTCGACCTTCACCACGATCGCCACCTCGCCGACCAACACGGTGTTCCGCGACGTGCAGTTCGTGCGCACGCCGGCGAACGTGACCCACTCGGGCACCGGCTGCGCGACGTCGTTCGGCACGCCGGCCATCGGCACCAGCGGCGGCGTGCCGGTCACCGGCAACCTGAACTTCGCCATCACCACGAGCAACAATGCGCCGTTCTCGTTCGCGCTGTTCCTGCTCGCCGGCGGCCCGGCCCTGCCGGTCGGCGTCAACATCCCCGGCTCGCCGGCCTGCGCGCTGATCTACGTGCTGCCGACCGTGATGCCCGGCGCCCTGACCGACGGCCTCGGCGAACTGAGCTCGCCGATGCCGATCCCGGCCAACGCTTCGCTCGGTGGCGCCGACCTGTCGGCGCAGATCGTCGTGTTCGACATCAGCCTCGTCGGTTTCGGCCTGCCGATCGGCACCTCGGACGCGCTGACGTTCGTCGTCGGCAACTGACGCGGCGCCACAGCGGCCCCCGACCTCACCGCGCAGCGGCCTGACCCGCCCGGCAACGGCTGCTGCCAGGGGGCGTTCGTGCCCCGGATCGCAGATCCGATACTTGCTGGTATCTAATTGGCGTGCGGCGGGCTGGCTGCCTACTCTCCCGCTCCCCAAAAGACGACCAGCCCAGGTGACGTCCCCCCTCAACAAGCGCATCACGCCCGGCGAGAAGCCGAGCTGGTTGAAGGTCCCGCTGCCGGCGGGACCGGTCGTCGCGGGCCTCGAGAAGGTGCTGCACGAGCGCGGCCTGCACACGGTCTGCGAAGAGGCCCGCTGCCCCAACATGGGCGAGTGCTGGGCGTCCGGCACCGCCACCTTCATGGTGCTCGGCGACACCTGCACGCGCGGCTGCCGGTTCTGCGCCGTCAAGACGCACAGCCAAGGCACGCCGGTCGACCAAGACGAGCCGGAGAAGGTCGGCGAAGCCTGCAGCGCGATGCACCTCAAGTACGTCGTGCTGACGATGGTCGACCGCGACGACCTGCCCGACAGCGGCGCCGGTCACGTCGCCGCCACGATCCGCGCCATCAAGCGGCGCAACCCGGAGATCTTCGTCGAAGCCCTGGTCGGCGACTGGCTGGTCGGCAAGCAGCAGACCAGCACCCAGGAGCAGATGATCCGCACCGTGCTCGACGCCGGTCCGGACGTCTACGCCCACAACATCGAGACCACGCTGCGGCTGACCCCGCGCGTGCGCGACCACCGCTGCAGCTACGTCGGTTCGCTGGCGACCCTGCGGCTGGCCAAGCGGCTGCGGCCCGACGTGATCACCAAGTCGTCGCTGATGCTCGGCCTCGGCGAGAGCGAACGTGAGGTCGACCAGGCGGTCGACGACCTGCGCGAGCACGACGTCGACGTGGTGACGTTCGGTCAGTACCTGCGGCCGACGCTGCTGCACCTGCCGGTGCGCGAGCACCTGTCGCCGGCGCGCTTCCAGGCGCTCGAAGCGCGGGCGATGACGAAGGGCTTCCTCTACGTCGCCGCCGGCCCGCTGGTGCGATCGAGCTACAAGGCCGCCGAGTTCTACCTCGCCGGCATGGTGCGGCAGCGGCGCATGGTCGCGGCCGGGAACGGCAAGAAGACTGGCGGCGAAGAGACCAACTGATCCCATGAGCCTCGAACTGCTGACGATCCTCGACCAGGACGGCAAGGCCCAGAAGGGCAAGGACCCCAACCTCCCGGCCGCCGAGCTGCAGAGGCTCTACCGGCTGATGGTGGCGACGCGCGCGCTCGACGACCGCGGCCTGGCGCTGCAGCGGCAGGGCCGCATCGGCTTCTACCTGCAGTCGACCGGCCAGGAGGCGTCGCACCTCGGCGCCGCCTACGCGCTGCACGACAGCGACTGGCTGTTCCCGGCCTACCGCCAGCCCGGCATCCTGCTGCTGCGCAAGGTGCCGATCGAGAAGATCATCTGCGAGTGGTTCGGCAACGCCGGCGACACCAGCAAGGGCCGCCAGATGCCGGTGCACTACAGCTTCCGTCAGGCCAACTTCGTCTCGGTCAGCTCGCCGATCGGCACGCAGCTGACGCAGGCGGCCGGCGCTGGCATGGCCGCCCGCCTGCGCGGCGACGACACCGTGTTCATGACGTTCTGCGGCGACGGCGGCACCAGCAGCAACGACTTCCACACCGGCCTCAACTTCGCGGGCGTCTACAAGGCGCCGGTCGTGTTCGTCTGCGAGAACAACGGCTACGCGATCTCGGTGCCGAGCCAGAAGCAGACCGCCAGCACGTCGATGGCGATCAAGGCCGAGGCCTACGGCATGCCCGGCGTGCGCGTCGACGGCAACGACATCCTCGCCGTCTACCGCGTCTGCAAGGAGGCTGTCGACCGCGCCCGCCGCGGCGAAGGGCCGACGCTGGTGGAGACGGTGACGCACCGCATGGCGTCACACTCCAGCAGCGACGACGCCGCGCGTTATCGCGACGCCGCCGAGTACGAGGCCTGGAAGAAGAAGGACCCGATCGTGCGCTTCCAGCAGTACCTGCAGCACAAGAAGCTCTGGACCGAGGCCTTCGAGCAGGAATGCGTCGAGGGCGCCAAGGCCGACATCGCCGCCGCCGTCAAGGCCGCCGAGGCCACCGGCAATCCCGCCGTCGACACGCTGTTCGACGACGTCTACCTCAACCTCACGCCGCAGCTCGAAGAGCAGCGCCGCGAGCTGCGCGACCTCGTGCAGCGCGGCGGCGTCGGCGCCGAGGTCGGTCACTTCCCGCTCTGATCGCGAATCGAACACTCCCTCAGGACTGCTACCGAGCCATGACTGCTACCAAGACCAAGGCCGGCGACGGCACCACCGGCACCAAGGTGATGACGCTGCTCGAGGCGATCAACGACGCCATGCGCACCGAGATGCGCAACGACGACCGCGTGGTCGTGTTCGGCGAGGACGTCGGCAAGAAGGGCGGCGTGTTCGGCGCCACCATGGGCATCCACGACGAGTTCGGCGAGCAGCGCTGCTTCGACACGCCGCTCAGCGAATGCGGCATCATCGGCGCCGCCGTCGGCATGGCCGTCTACGGCATGCGCCCGATCGCCGAGATCCAGTTCCTCGACTTCATCTACCCTGCGTTCGACCAGATCGTCAGCGAAGCGGCGAAGATGCGCTACCGCAGCGGCGGCGAGTACACCTGCCCGATGGTGATCCGCTCGCCGTACGGCGGCGGCATCCGCGGCGGCCACTACCACAGCCAGTCGAGCGAGGCCTACTTCTGCCACACGCCGGGCCTCAAGGTC
>JAEUHT010000108.1 GCA_016793265.1 Planctomycetota bacterium | reverse complement strand
GACCTGGCGCGTGCAGCGCCACGGCGCCGCCGGCCTCGACCTGCTGCGCAGCGGCGATGCCTGGCTGCTGGCCCTGTGGCACGGGCGCATGCTGGCGGCGATGCCGCTGCGCCACCACCGCGGCCGCGGCATCCAGGTGCTGGTGTCGCCGAGCGACGACGGCGGCCTCGCCACCAAGGCGCTGCGCTCGTTCGGCTACCGGGTCGTCCGTGGTTCGCTGAGCCGCGGCGGCGCCCGGGCGCTGCGGGCGATGCGCGCGGCGGTCGACGCCGGCGACCAGCTCGTGCTGACGCCCGACGGGCCGCGCGGACCGCGCCACAGCATGAACGTCGGCGTCGCCTGGCTCGCCCGCGCCACCGGCGCGCCGATGCTGCCGCTCGGCTTCGCCTGCGACCGGGCCTGGCGCCTCCACAGCTGGGACCGGTTCGTCATCCCGAAGCCGTTCGCGCGCCTCGCCGTCGTGCATGGTGATCCGCTGCCGGTGCCGCGCGACTGCCCCGACGAACGGCTCGAGGCGCTGGCGGCGACGCTGCGGGATCGCCTGCTGGCGGCCGAACTCGAGGCGTTCCGCCTGCTGGGCGTCGCCGATGACCTCGGCGAACACGGCGCCGCGCCCCGGAAACAACTCGACCCGGACGCCGCACACGAGGCGGAGCCCGGGTCGTAGCCGGCAAGCCGCGGCCGAGACCGCAGCCCGACGATTCACCGCATCACAGGTCCTGCGGGCGGAGCGTCTTGCGGCCGTTGGCCTCGGCGCGCTTCTCGGCGCCGGCGATCATGCCACGAACCGCGCTGTCGAGCGCACCGTAGAAGTCGGACGAGACGTTCGACTTCTTGACCGCAGCCTTCGTGCGGGACTTCGAGATGATCAGATCGCCAGTGGCCTTCGCGGCCTTCTTGCTCTTCTTGGCAGCCATGGGGTGTCTCTGTTGAGAGGGGATCGGGTTCGCCCGGCCACCGCGAAATGCAGCGCCTCCCGCGAACCGCGAGCGGAGTTTGGCGAATCGAGCCGCGCTGTCAACCAGAAAGTGCGCGAGAAACCCGGAATTGGAGCCCGTTCTCGGCATTTCCCGTGCGCCCCACGGCCACCGCACCCCGCCCGGCGCCTCGCCCGCGAGGCGAGAATGGCCGGGAAACCGCTGTTTCCCGGCCGTTCTCGGGCCTCTGCTGCTTCGGCCTGCAAACCGCACCCTGGAGCCCGAAATCGCGCTTTCGCAACCGTCGCCGGCCATCGACCAGCGGCCCCTGGTGTCGCCTCGCACCACCGCACTAGGATCTCGCGCCTGCCCATGAGGACCGTCCCCACCTCCGCCCGCACCGACGCATGAGCTGGCGCCGCATCGTCGCCTGGTCGCTGGCGTTCCTGGCCACGATGGTGGCCGGCACCTGGTTCTTCGTGCAAGGCTCGGACGCCGCCACGCACCTCGTGCGGAAGCAGCTGGCGGCGCTGTTCCTGGCCCCGGCGTCGATCGAGCGCGCCAACGTCGAGCTCGCCGCCGGGCGGTTGATCGTCGACGGCCTCGAACTCACCGATCCCGGCACGGCGCGGCCGCTGCTGCGCATCGAGTCGCTGCACCTCGACGTCGCCGCCGACCCGCTCGGCGATCTGGTCGCCGTGCACGAGGTGGTGGCCGACGGGGTCAGCCTGGTGTTCGGCCCCACACTGCCCGACCTGGGGCGCATCGTGCGTGGTGGCAGCGGCGGCGGCGCTCCCGGCCAGCTGCCATCGCTGACCTTGCACCGCGGCGGGGTGCGCTTCCTGCTCGCCGGCGACGAACCGCCGCTGCGGCTCGACGACCTCGAGCTGTCGCTGCGCCCCATCGCCGACCGCGACGCCCACTACTTCGTCGCCGGCAGCGCGCGCTTCGCCGAGGCCGGGGCGACGTTGCAGCTGCGCGGGGAACTCGACCTGGCCACCTTTGCCGCGCGGCTCGAGCTGACCACCGCCGACGTTCGTTGCGACGCCGCCAACCTGGCCCGGGTGCGGCGCCTGTTCGGCCTCGCCGACGACGCCTTCGCGTTCGACGCCATGCTGCGCACGGCCCAGGTGCGGCTCGACGTGGCGCCGCGCCCGGCCGGCGCCGCGGCCACGCCGCCGACGGTGAACGCCGAGGCGACCTTCGAACGTGTGCGCGCCGGCATCCCGGCGGTGCCTGGCATCGTGCGTACGGCGACCCTGACCGTGCAGGCCACCTCTGCCGACGGCGGTCGCGCCACCGCCGTGTTGCAGCAGCAGGACGACCGCGGCGAACTCACGGTCACCACCACGGCCACGCAGCTCAGCGGCGACCTGCAGCTCGACGCCCGCGTCAGCGGGCGCCGGCTGCGCATCGATGACGACGTGACCCGGGCGCTCGGCACCTTCGCCGTCGGTCGCGACGTGGTCGCGGCGCTGCAGCCGACGGCCGGCCTCGCCGACCTGGAGCTGTTCCTGCGCAACCCACAGCGGCGCGGCGGCGACACCCAGCTCGACCTCGAACTGCGCGACGCCGCCGTCAGCTTCCACGGCTTCGGCCAGAGCCCGCAACGGGCCACCTTCCCGCTGCCGATGCAGGACGCCCGCGGCCACATCCGGCTGCGCGACGACCTGCTGCTGCTGGAGAACGTCGAGGCGACGATCCCGGCCGACTGTGGCGGCGGCCGGCTGCGCCTGACCGGGCGCGTCGACACCACCCGCGCCGGCGGCGACGACGTGACGCTCGACATCGACGCCGACGACGTCACCTTCCACCCGGCCCTGCGCGCGGCGCTGACCGCGCTGCTGCGCGACGACGGCGCGCTCTACGACCGCCTGGCGCCGCAGGGGCGCACGGCCGTCGGCGTGCGCGTGCGGCCGCGCAGCGAACTGCGCGGCGGCTGGTCGGTCAGCATCCGCCCCGCGGCCGCGTCGATGTTGTGGGCCGGCTTCCCGTACCGCCTCGAACAGCTCACCGGGGCGGTCACCGCGCGCGATGCCGGCGTCGACTTCGACCTCAGCGGCCAACACGGCAGCGCCCAGCTGTCGATGCAGGGGCACATCCCGCTCAGCTCGCAGCAGGGCGCCGACGACCCCGGCTTCCAGGCGCTGGTGCAGCTGCGCGACGTCGCCGTCGACGACGACCTGCGCCGCGCGGTGGCCGTGCTGGCCCCCGAGGTCGACGAGCAGTGGCGACGCAGTGAGCCACAAGGCACGTTCCACGGCCAGGTCAAGGTGTGGCGGCCGACGCCGGCAGCGCCGCTGCAGCACGACGCCGAGTTCGACCTCGAGGGCATCACGCTGCGCCTGCCGGTGGCGCCGTGGCGCGCGCTCGACCTGCGCGGCCGCCTGCTCGTGCAGGGCCGCGCGGGCGCCACCCGGCTCGACTTCGACGCCCTGCGCGGCGGCCTCGACCACGGCGGCGGCAGCGTGGCACCGCTGGCGATGCTCGGCCACCTGACCTCCGGCGCGGCGGCCGGCAACGACCTCAACTTCGTGGTGCGCGACCTCGCGCTCGACGACCAGCTCGGCGCGACCTTGCACCAGCTCGACGCCCTGTCGCTCGACGCCTGGCGTTCCCTCGCCCCGTCGGGCCACGTCGACCTCGTTTGCCGCCATCGCCGCGACGCCGAGAACGACGACCTCACGCTCGTGGTGCAGCTCACCGACGCGGGTTCGGCGGCGAAGATCCTGCCGCACGCGGCCGAGCACATCACCGGCGAGCTGCGCATCGCCGACGGCGAACTGACCTTCCACGACCTGCGGGCGCAGATGGGCGGCGCGCTCGTGCAGTGTTGGGACGGCCGCGTCTCGACACGGCCGGCGCCGGACCGCCGCACCGAGATCGGCTTCGCCGTGCGCGCCACCGGGCTGCCGGTCGACGACGGGCTCGCCAACCTGTTCTCCGGCCCGCTGCACCAGGCGGTGCTCGATCGGCACCTGCGTGGCCGCGCCGACGTCGACGGCCTGCGGCTCGCGTTCCTGATGCCGGCCGGTGACAACCCGCTGCCGTTCGAGACCACGATCGGCGGCCAACTGCGCCTCTACGACGTCGACATGTCGTTGGGCCAGGGCGTCGATGGCATCCGCGTCGAGGCCATCAGCGGCACGGCGACGCTCGCCGAGAGCACCGTCACCGATCGCGGCGGCGGCCTGCACGGCACGCTGCACGGCGGCTCGCTGCGGATCTTCGGCCAGCCCTTCGAGGCCATCGAGACCGCGTTCCGCGCCGACGCCGAGCAGATCTCGCTGCGCTCGCTGACCGGCCGGTTCCACGGCGGCAACGTGCGCGGCCGCCAGGTCGACCAACCGGCGCTGACCTACCTGCTGCCGGCGCCGGCGACGCCCGACGGCCGCCTCGCCGGCTCGCTCGACTTCGAACGCGTCGACGTGTTCTCGTTCCTGAGCGCCTGTGGTTGGGTCAACGCCCCGTACTCGGGCACGGCCAAGGGGCAGATCGAACTGCTCCAGCTCGACGGCAACCGCGTCGTCGATGCCGAAGGTGACGGCCAGCTCACCATCGAACGCGCCGACCTCGGCGTGGTGCCGTTGTTCACGCAGCTCTACGCGCAGCTGCCGGTGCCGGACCGGCCGCGCTTCAACCACCTCGACACCCGTTGGCAGATGCGGGCCGGCAGCGTGCGCTTCGATCAGCTCGACGTGCGCTCCGACATCCTCGGCGCCAACGGCAAGGGCACGCTCGACCTGGACGGCTACGTCGACATCGAGATGACCCTGAACAACCTGCTCGGCAACTCCGCCGACCCGATCTTCATGCCGCTGATCGAGGAACTGGCGAAGAACATCGTGCGGGTGCATCTGTTCGGCTTCCTGCGCGACCTGCGCGCCGAGAACCGCTGGGTCACGGAGCGTTCGCCTGGGCGGCGGCCGGTGACGCCGATGCCACCGGAGGCCCCGAAGCCGACGGCGCCCCCGTTCTGATCCGTGGCGCGCGGCGCGCCCCCGCGGGGCCGGCCCGTCCCGACGCCGCGCCGACGATCCACCTGCCAGCCGTTGACGCCGCGCGCGCGGCCTCGAAACTCGCCGCATGGCGCTGCACGCAGTCATCATGGCCGGTGGTTCCGGCACCCGCTTCTGGCCGGCCAGCCGGGCCCGCCGGCCCAAGCAGTTCCTGCCGCTGGCGCACGGCGTCCCGCTGGTGCGCGCGACCGTCGAACGCCTGCGGGGCCTCTGCGACGCGCACCATGTCTGGGTCGTGACCAACACGACGCAGGCAGCCGGCATGATCGAGCTGCTGCCCGACGTGCCGCGGGACCATGTGCTGGTCGAGCCCGAGGCCCGCGACACGGCGCCGTGCGTCGCCTTGGCGGCGGCGACGATCGCCGCCGTCGATGCCGAGGCCACCATGATCGTGCTGCCCGCCGACCACGTCATCACGCCGGTCGACACCTTCCAGCAGATGCTCGCGCGCGGCGTCGCGCTGGCGGCCGACGGCGAGACGCTGGTGACGTTCGGCATCGAACCCACCTTCGCCGCGACCGGCTACGGCTACATCGAGTGCGGCGACGAACTCGACCACCTGAGCCCACGCGCGCGGGCGGTGCGGCGCTTCCGCGAGAAGCCCGACCAGGCCACCGCCGAGCAGTTCGTGCGCAGCGGCGCGTTCTCGTGGAACAGCGGCATCTTCGTCTGGACCACGGCGGCGATCCGCCGCGCCATGCGCCTCGGCAATGCGGCGCTGGCGGACGCCGGCGAGGCGATGACCGCAGCGGCCAAGGCCGGGGACGCGGCGGCGCTCGAACGCGCCTTCCGCAGCGCGCCGAAGATCTCGATCGACTACGCGGTGATGGAGAAGGCCGACCGCATCGCCGTCGTCACCGCCGCGATCCGCTGGGACGACGTCGGCAGCTTCCCGGCCTTGCCCGCGATCGCCCCCGCCGACGCCGCCGGCAACTGCGCGGTGGCCGCCGCCGGCGCCGCGGTGCTCAACCTCGACGCGCGCGGCAACATCGTCTACGCCGAGGGGCAGCGCACGGTGGCGCTGTTCGGCGTCGAGGACCTCGTCGTCGTCGCCGTCGGCGACGCCGTGATGGTCTGCCC
>JAEUHT010000104.1 GCA_016793265.1 Planctomycetota bacterium | reverse complement strand
GCGGCCGGGTGCCGGCCAGGGCTTCGAGCGCCGGGAACAGGGTGCCGAGCAGGGTGAGGAAACGCCCCAGCAGGTCCTGGTGCGCGGCGGTGACGCCGCCGACCGGCAACTGGCCGAGCACGACGTCGTCGGTCGGGCCGGTGGCGAGGCCGAGCACGAGCCGCGTGATGCCCTGCCGCCACGAGTTCTCGGCGAACGGCGGCACGTCGTGGTGGCGGGCGCGCGATTCGGCGTCGATACCCCAGCGGATGCCGGCCCTCTGGCAGAGGTGGCGCAGGGTCGGCACATCGCTCGGGAACAGGCGGAAGCGGCGCTGCACGGCGGCGTTCTCCAGCACGTGCAGCACGTCGAAGACGGTCAGCCGGTCGCGCGCCAGCCGCAGCAGGTGCAGCAGCGTGCTGCACACCGGACGCTCGCGGGCCGGGCTGCGGTCGACGACGCGGAACGGCAGCTCCTTCTCGGTGGTGCCGAACACGGCGTGGGCATACGGCGCGTAACGGTCGATGTCGGGCACCAGCACCAGCACGTCGTGCGGCGACAGCGTCGGGTCGGCGGCGAAGGCGGCGAAGATCTGGTCGCGCACGACCTCGAGTTCGCGGTGCGGGCTGTGGCAGGCGTGCACCCGCAGCGAGGCGTCGTCGGCCGCGATCACGAAGCGCGGCGCGCGCCGGCCGTCGCGGTCGATGGCGTGCACGAGGTCGTGCTGCACGCAGGCCAGCAGGGTGGCGGGGGTGGCTTCGGGGTCGTCGTCGCCGGCGAGCGCCGCGTCGACGGCGATCAGCGGCTCGCTGCCCGGGGCCGGCTGTTCGGCGTCGAGCAGGCGGTCGGCGAACTCGCGGCTCTCGGTGCCGAGGCGCAGCAGCAGGCCGTGGTCGCCCTCGGCGGCGCGGCCGCGCTGGTCGCCGACGTAGTGCAGCGTCGGTCGTGGCACGTAGAGGTCGACTTGCACGTGCGTGGCGATGCGCCCGAGCAGCTGCAGGAACGCCGGCGGCAGGGTCGCGGCGCCGAACACCGACAGCCGCGGGGGCAGCACGGCGCGCGCCCGCGCCGGGTCGGCCAGCAGCTCGCGCAGCGCGGCGAGGCGGTGCGCGCGCGGGCTCGCGGGCGGTTCGGCTTCGGCTTCGGCATCGGCGAACAACAACGGCGTGGCGTCGCCCTTGCGGCGCAGCGGTCGCGCGCGGCGGCCGGCCGGGCGCGGCACCACGTCGCCGGCGTCGGCGAGCAGGCGGCGCCAGAGCTCGGCCTGCCAGGCGACGTGCGGGTTGGCGAGCGGCAGCGGGGCGCCGCGCGCGAACGCGTCGAGCAGGTCGTCGCGGTAGAGCTGGTAGTCGTCGAAGCACGCCGCCAGCCGTCGGCAGAGCTGCCAGCGCTTCTGGCCGTCGGGGTCGTGTTGCACGTAGGCCGTCGCCGGGCCGAAGGCAAAGGGGTCGGCGTCGAGCAGCCGCCACAAGCGGAAGACGAGCACTTCGCGGCGGAACGGGTCGTCGTCGCCGGGTTGCAGCAGCTCGCGCAGGAAGGCGCCGAAGAACGGCATGCGGTAGCCGCCGGCGATGCCGAAGCGTTCGGCCAGCCGCAGCTGCAGCCAGCGGGCGATGCCGGGGCCGGGCACCAGCACGGTCTCGGTGGCCAACGGCGGCAGCGGCTGCTGCGTGAGCTGCTGCGCGAACGCGTCGAACAGCGCCTCCAGCCGATGCCCTTGGTGCAGCCTGAATGCCACGCCGCGAGGCTAGTGGGGTCGCGGCCGACGTGCTACCCGTTTTCGCCGCCGCCGCCGCGGCAGCAACCGCCGGCCTTGCCGTGGCCATGACCATCGCCGCCGCGCCCATCGCCGGGGGCCCCGCGCGCGTGGTCGTGGTCGTGGTCGTGGTCGTGGTCGTGGTCGGGCCCAGGTTCGTGGGCGTGATCGTGGCGGGCGGGCGCGGGCCCGAACGCGTGCGCGTGGGGCGTCGCCTCACCGCCGCAGCACGTCTTCGCCGCCGGCGGCGTCGGGCCACAACAGCCGCCGCCACCGCCCGAGCTGCCGCCTGGGGGGAGGTTCGCGGGCGATTCGAACAGGCGTTCGAGGAACGGCCGCACGCCCTGGCGCAGCAGGGACCACAAGAACAGGCAGCCGAGCGCCGCCAGCAGCACGAGGTTGGTGGTGCTGGTCGCGTGTTCGGTGGTGAACACCGTCGGCGCCGGCGGCGTCGGCAACAGCCAGTTGACGGCGTAGCCGAGCAACACGGCGCCGAGCCACATCGAGGCGGCGAAGGCGATGGCGACACGGCCGCCGTGCAGACGCGCCAACATGCCGAAGGTCGTCACGTTCGTCGCCGGCCCGGTCAGCAGCAGCGCCAGCACGGCGCCCGGCGACATGCTCTGCGCCAGCAGCATCGCCGCCAGCGGCGTGCTGCCGGTGGCGCAGACGTAGAGCGGCAGGCCGATCAGCGCCGCGAGCGGCACGTCGTAGCCGGCGGCGAGGCCGGCGAGCCACTCGCGGTCGACGTACGGCATCAGCATCGCCGACAGCACGAGGCCGGTCAGGATCCAGGTCGCGGTGTTGTCGACGGCGGGGCCGAAACCGAACTGCAGCGCTTCGCGCAGGCGGTGGCCGACCGGTCCGCGCGGGTTGTCCGGCAGCGCGCCGGGCGACGGCACCTGGCCTTGGCGGCCGAGTCGGCCGACCAAGAGGCCGACGCCGAGCGCCAGCAAGGCCGCCATGCCGACGCGCACGAGCGCCATCTCGCTGCCCATCAGCTGCCAGGTCAGGAACACGGCGGCGAGTTCGAGCTCGGGCGTCGCCACCAGGAAGGCCAGCGCGGCGGTCAGCGCAGCGCCCTGGCGGATCAGTTCGCGGTAGATCGGCACCACGCCGCACGAACACACCGGCAGCGGCAAGCCGACGGCGACGCCGCGCAGCGCCTGCACGAAGGGCGGGCCGCTGGTCATGCGGCGCAGCCAGCCGGTCGGCAGGAACGAGTGGCACATGCCGACGACGAAGTAGGCGATCAACAGGGCCGGGGCCGACTCGGCGGCGAGGCGCACGAAGATCGCGAACGGGCTGCCGAACTCGTTGCGCGGGAAGTGGTCGTGGATGACGACCGCGAGCACGGCGAAGGCGGCGATGGCGCCGGCGACCGAGGCGAGGTGCAGGCGGCCCTGTTCGCGCGGCGCCGGGATGTGGCTGTGCAGCACCACGTGCAGCAGCGAGCCGAGCAGCAGCGATTGCAGCAGCGCCAAGGCCGAGTGCGACGACTCGGTGAGCACGTGGCCGCCGACGAAGTAGCCGAACAAGGTCGCGCTGACGCTGGTGACGGTGACCAGGATCGCCGGCCACAGGCCGAGCGTGCGCGGCACGATCCACCAGATGCCCACGCCTTCGGGGATGCGGTGCAGGATGATCGCCCAGGCAGTGACGCCGTGGCTGTGATCGTGGTCCTGGTCGCCGCCGCCGGCGTGATCGTGGGCGTGGCCGTGGCCGTCGCCGAGGAACAGGCCGTCGAGCGTGGCGTGGGCGGCGATGCCGAGCAGGGCGAGCAGCAGCACGAAGCGCCGCGTGCCGGGGCCGCTGCGATGCAGGGTGCGTTCGGCGATGGTCGGCAGGATGAAGCCGAGGAAGGCGAGCGGCAGCACCAACCAACCGGCCTGCGCCGCCGACTCGGGCAGCAGGTGCAGCAGCGCGAAGCCGCTGATGGTCAGCAGGCAGAAGCTGTCGAGGCTGACCGTCGACCAGGCGTGGCTGCGGGCCAGCCAGACCAAGAGGGGCCCGGCGGCGAGGGCGACGAAACTGAAGATCAGGTACACGCGGCGATCACTCTAGGCGGCTTGGGTGCAGCGCACCACGTTCGTCGGCCGGCAGCGCCCGCAGCAGCTCGCGGCGGGCCCGGTGCAGGCGGGACCGTACGGTGCCGATCGGCAGCCGCAGGTTCCGGGCGATGTCGGAATAATCGCCGGCGCCGCTGCGCCACAACTGCAGCGGCGCCTGCTGGGCAGGCGGCAGGGCGCTGCTGGCTTTGTGCAGGCGGTGTTCGAGCTCGTGGGCGTAGGCGTGGTGCAGCGGGTTGTCGCAGGTGGCGACGTGCGGGCAGTCGGCGGTGGCGCAGTTCTCGTGGTGGTGGCGGCGGCGCAGGCAACGGCGCAGCTGCCGCGCCCGCAGCACGACGGCGGTGCAGAGCCAGGCTTCGGGGTTCGGCGGCGGCGCCGGCTGTTGCCAGAGGGCGAGCAGGGCCTCCTGCAGGGCGTCTTCGGCGAGGTGGCTGCAGCCGAGCAGGCGGCGGGCGGCGGTGAGGGCGCGCGAGGTCGGGGGGCACGACGTCGTCGCGGCGGGCGGGGATTCGATCATGTTGGACACGGCGACCGGCAGCACGCATGGGCCTCACGCCAGCGTGCCCCGGCGCGCCGGGGTCGCGGCGGCGGCCGTTCAGGCTGGCGAACGTACGACTCGTCGGGTCGGCGCCGGCGGGGCCCGGCTCGGGTGCGCGCGGTAGCGCGGCGGCAGCAGCACGCTGGGGGCCGCCAGCACCGGCAACAGGTGGCGCAGCTGCGAGCGCACGGGGGCCGGCAGCGGCGGCGGCGAGCTCGGCGTGCTCTCGTCGAAGGTGCAGGCGAGGCAGGCCTCGTCGGCGGTCGCCGGCGCGTGTTCTCGCGCCGGCGCGCCACCATCCGTGCGGTGGTCGCGACAGCACGGGCCGTGGCCAGGCTGCGGCGAGGTGGTCGCTGCGTGCCCGTGGCCGCCATGGGGCGCAGCGGTGCCGGGGCCGGTGTGCGCGTGGCCATGCGAGTGCAGTCCGGGCAATACGAGCCGCAGCAGCAGCGCCAGCAGCATGCCGGCCACGGCGAAGGTGCGGGTCAGGGTTGGCCGGGCGGCGGACACGGGAGGCGAGGCTAGGGTGCCGTGGTCGCTGGCACAAGCGCTCGCGCAGCGGCGTCACCACGTTCGGCTCGCGCGTCGCAGCAGGGCCGCGACCGGCAGCAACACCACCAGCAGGCCCACGGCGACCTGCCCGGGCGGCAGGTCTTCGACGTGGGCGAGCACGAGCGAGGCGGCGGTGCCGAGCACGCCGCAGAGCGGCGCCAGCCAGACGACCGTGCGCACGGAGCGCGCCAGGGACCGCGCCAGCAGCACGGGCAGCAGCGTCAGGCCGAACGCGAACAGCAGCCCGGTGGCGTGGATGGCGAAGCCGGTGGTGGCGCCGATGGTGGTGCCGACGGCGACGTCGTAGGTGAAGACGCGCGCGCCCTGCACCTGCGCGGTCACCGGGTCGATCGCCCACAACAACAGCGCGCGGCGGCGCGTCGCGGCGGCGGTGGCGACGAGGACGAGCAGCGCGGCGGTGATCCAGACGTCGCCGGGCGAGGCGCCGAGCAAGGACGACATCGTCAGGCGGTGCACTTCCTCGAGGCCGTGCGGCAGCTTGCAGCACACCAGCACCGACAAGGCGGCGCCCGCGAGGAAGATCCACGCCGAGCGGGTCTCCAGCGGCGAGCCGGTCGTCGACAGCGTGCGCATGGCCGTCACCGCGGTCGCCGAACCGGCGAGCAGCGCCAGCAGCAGGCTGAAGGCCTCGGCGTGGGAGCTCGCCGGCGTCACCGCCGGGGCGAGGCCGAGCGCGGTGCCGAGCGCGATGCCGAAGGTGGCGGCCTGGCCGATCGCGGCGGCCAGGAACAGCTGGTGGCGCAGCACCAGCACGATGCCGCACAAGGGCAGCACCGCGGCGAGCAGCAGGGCCACCAGCCAGGCGTCGTGGAACAAGGACCAGGCGAGCAGGAACTCGTCCATCACAGCGCCTCGCTGCCGCCGCCGAGGCACGCGTCGGCGCGGGCCCACAGGGTCGCCGCGGGGCCGCCGACGACGCGGCCGTCGGCGACCAGCGCCACGTGGGTGGCGTGGCGGCGGGCGAGTTCGAGGTCGTGGCTCGCGTGCACGAGGCAGGTGCCTCGATCGGCGCGCAACCGCTCGAGGTCGTGGCCGAGCCGGCTGGCGCTCTGCGGGTCGAGGTTGGCGGTCGGTTCGTCGAGCACGAGCAGCAGCGGGCGGCGCGCGAGCGCCCGCGCGACCAGCACGCGGCGGCGCTGGCCGAGGCTCAGCGCCCCCGCGTCGCGCGCCGCGAGGGGTTCGATGTGCATCGCCCGCAGCGCGGCGAGCACGCGCGGGCCGCGGTCGCGGCGGTCGGCGGCGCCTTCGAGCCCGAGTTCGACGAACTCGGTGACGGTCATCGGCAGGCTCGGCTGGAAGCGCAGTTCTTGCGGCACGAAGCCGAGGCCGCTGCGGTTGTTGATCGCGGGGGCGAGGTCGAGGCGGCCACCACACGGCGGCTGCAGGCCGAACAGCGTCGCCAACAGGGTGGTCTTGCCGGCGCCGTTGGGGCCGAGCACGAACCAGCATTCACCGGGAGCGAACGACAGCGACACCTGGCGCAGCAGGGGGCGGCCGCGGCCGACTTCGAGCTCCCGCGTGACCAGCAGCGCGCCGTTCACCGTTCGACCTGCAGCGCCGCGGCGACCACCCGCACGTTGTGGTCGACGTTGGCGAGGTAGTCGCCGCAGCCGTCGCGGCTGCCGACCTGGTGCGACATCGCGGCGATGCGAGCGTCGGTGGCGCGGTGCACGAACTCGGCGTGCTGCGGGGCGAAGTAGCCGACGCTGAGGATTGCGGGCACGTGGTCTCTGCGCATCAACACGATCAACGCCTCCAGGTGGGCGCTGGTCGGCGCGATGCCGGGTTTGGGTTCGAGGAAGCCGACCACCTCGATGCCGAAGGCTGCGGCGAAGTAGGGCCAGAGGTCGTGGTCGGCGACCACCTTGGCGCCGCGGTGCGGCAGCATGCTGGCGCACCAGCCGCGCAGCTTCTCGCGGTCGCCCTGGGCCTCGAGCAGCGGCAGCAGCTTGCCGCGCGCGAACAGCGTCGCCAGCTGCTCGGCGTCGTCGCCGTAGAGTGCGGCCAGTTCGGCGCCGACGAGCAGCACGCAGAGCCGGTGGCGGAAGGCGGCGAAGTTGGCGGCGAAGGTCGCCTGCGCCGCCGGGCGCAGCGCCGCGAAACGATCGCGCAGCAGCGCCGCCACGCGCAGGCCGGCGCGCGGGTCGGCGAGGTAATGCGGGTTGCCGCCGCCGTGGATGTCGCCGGCGCTGCGGTCGGTGCCGGCCACCGGCACGCCGAGCCGTTCGATCACGGTGCTGGCGTCGATGCGGCCGGGGGCGCCCGGCAGCACCTTCTCGTTGCGCGCGTTGTCGACCAGCAGCGGCAGCCAGCCGATCTCGAGCTCGAGGCCGACCTCGACCAGGGCGTCGGCGCGGCTCAGCTGCAGGATCAGGCTCGGCCGTGCTTCCACGAAGTGCGGGTCCTGGGCGCCGCTGACGAAGGTGGTGACGGCGACCGCGTCGCCGCCGACGGCGCTGGCGATGTCGCCGAGGTCGGTCGTGGTCGCGCAGACGCGCAGCGGGGCCGGGGCCTGCGCGGCGAGGCAGGTGGTGGTGAGCAGGCTGAGCAGGAAGCGCATGGCGGGTCGATGGCGGGGGCTCGGTGCGGTCGGCGCGATCAGTACTTGTGCGGCGGGTGCTTGCCGATCAGCACCTGCACGCCGAACCACACCGAGTGCACAGGATCGTCGAGCGCGTCGCTGTCATCGTAGTTGTACTGCAGGCGGAAGCGCGAGAACTCGCTCGGTAGGTACTCGAGCAGCGGCGACAGCCGCAGGCGATCGCAGCGTTGCGCATCGTCGTCGCGGTCGAAGGCCTGCGCGCCGAGGTCGTAGCTGTCGCCGGAGCCGGTGGCCCATTCGCCGCGCAGGCCGACGGCCCAGCCGGGCGCGAAGCCCCACAGCCCCTGCAGGTAGCCACCGAGGTCGTGCAGCGTGGTCGCCGGCAGGTCGACCGGCGACGACGGCACCTGCTCGTCGACCTGGGCCGCGGTCTCGAAGTCGCGGGCCAGGAACTCACCCTGCAGGCGGAAGAACGGCCAGCCGCGCGCGCCGCCGGGCGGGTGCCACTTGTAGACGAAGTCGGCGCCGTAGATGCGGGTCGCACCATCGTCGCCGGTGGCGTTGGGGCCGAACGCGAACGAAGCGCCGATGGCGGCACTGTGGCGGTCGCCGAAGTCGGTGCTGTGCACGAAGCGCAGCGTGGTGACGAGGTCGGCGAACGAACGCATCGGCTCGGGCGCGAACAGGCGGCCGCCGATCGCGCCTTCGGCGTAGACCTCCTCGTTGGCGAGGAAGCTGACCATCTGCTCGCCGTTGGCGTTCTGCACGCTCAGCAGCGCCTCGTTGTAGGAGTCGGTCGGCAACAGCCAGCTCAGTCGGGCGCCGGGCGCCCGCATGCCGTCGCCGCCGAACACGCGCGTCAGCGCCAGCGGCTGGTCCTGCCAGTCCCAGGCGTGCGGGTGGGTCGGGTTGAGCCGGCCGAACTCGGTCAGGAACATGCCCGCCTTGGCCTGCAGGCCGTAGGGCAGGCCGCTCGAGGTCACGAACGCCTCTTCGAGCTCGGTGACGGTCTCGCCGCTGCCGGCTTCGAGCACGAAGATCACGTGCGCCTCGGCGGTGAAGTAGGGGTCGACGGCGCCGCCGAGCGACAGTTCGGCCTGTTGCAGGGTGAAGCCGCGCTGCTTCGGGTCGTGGCCACCGCCCTGCAGGTCGCCGAGCTCGTCATCGCGCGCGGTCGAGCCGCCGAACGCGGTGACGACGTCGAGCGAGAGGTCGGTCAGCCGCAAGGAACCCGGGCCGCTGCCCGGTGCCGCCGGGCCGAGGTCCTGCCCGAGCGCCGTCGGCGAGCTCGCGCGCACGGCGTTCTCGAGCGCACGGGCGCGGTCGGCCTTGGCCTCGGGTTCTTGGGCGGGCAGCGCCGTCGCCAGGGTGATGGCGAGCAGGGTCGGGAGCAGGGGTCGGCAGGTGGCGGGGGGCGGGTGCATGCGGTGGTCGGCGTGGCGCGCCGCCGGCAGGTGCCGTCGGCCGGCTGCCGGTTCCACGAATTCCGCTGCTGGTGCTGCGATCGGCGCCGCCCCCGACGCTCGCCGCCTGCCCAGTGCCGACCGGATCAGCCGACCATGACCGAGCTGTTTGGTGGTGCGGCCGCTGGCGCCGGTTGTTGGGGATGCGCCTGCACCTTGGCGACGATGCGCGCGGCGCGCTGCTTGATGGTGTCGAAGCGGCGTTGCCGCAGGTCGTCGGCGTCGAACAACGAAGCGACGAAGCCGAGGCCGAAGGCGCCGGCGGCGAGCCACTTGTCGCAGTTCTCCTCGGTGACGCCGCTGGTCGGGAAGATGCGCAGGAACGGCAGCGGGCCGCGCACGGCGCGCACGAAGTCGGGGCCGTTGGCGGGGCCGGGGAACAGCTTGACGAGGTCGGCACCGGCGCGGTGCGCCGTCATCATCTCGGTCGGCGTCAGCGTGCCGGGCACCGAGACGAGGTCGTGCTGGCGGCAGAAGCTGATGACCTGCGGGTCGGTGACCGGTGAGACCAGGAAGCGCGCTCCGGCGGCCATCGCCTCCTTGGCCTGATCGACCGTCAGCACGGTGCCGGCGCCGACCAGCAGGCCGTGCCGTTCGCTGAGCGCGGCGATGTGCTCGAGCGCATCGGGCGTGGTCAGGGTGACCTCGACGATACGGAAGCCGCCGGCGATGGCCGCTTCGAGCGCGGGCCGCACGACGTCGCGGTCGTCGGTGCGCAGGATCGCAGAGCAGCGGTGCGTGGCGAAGACGTTGAGTACGGCGGCGCGTGAAGGGGGCATGGCGATCCGCGGCAAGAGGTAGAGAACACGAAGCGCGATCGGGGTGACCGCGGCAACGGCGCGGCAGCATAGGCACCGCGGCGCAAAATGCCTCGCGGCGGGAGCCGGATTTCGTGGCGTCGGGTGCGCTCGATTCACCGTGCCGTGGCGCTACGCTGCGCGGGTGTCGCCCGCCCCTCGCCGTTCGTTCGCCGTGTTCGTGCTCGCCACCGCCGCCGCGCTGGCGCAGGTGCCGACCGAGGCGGCGGCGCGCGGCCTGGTCGGCGACCGCTTCCGGGAGCAGGTGCGGGCGAGCCTCGTGCAGCGCCACGGCATCACCTGGCACTTCGACCGCGAGTGTGTGATCGGCGCGTTCGCCAACGGCGACCCGTGGGTGGTCGGTCCGGTGGCGATCGTCGGCATCGAGCCTGCGGCGGTGGCCGTCGACGGGCGCGTGCTGCACGGGTCGATGCTCGACCCGGATCCGTCGACGATGGCGCAGGGTTACGACACCGCGCTGTTCGGCGATGCGAGCGGCGAACGTTACGACGCGGCGCGCAACGTCGCGCTCGGGATCGGCACGGCGCGCCCACTCGACCTGCAGCCCGGCCACAGCCTGGTGTCGGTCAAGAGCCGCTCCGATTGGAAGTTGATCCCGCAGCTCGAGACCGCGGCGGTGTTGACTTGCCTCGGCGAAGCCCCGGCGCCGGACGCGTTCCGGCCGCCGTACGTGAAGGGCGACAAGGCGGTGCGCTGCCGCGAGGTCGAGCTCGACTACTCGGTGCTGCGGCGTGTGCCGGCGACGCTCGACGCACCGTCGATGGAGGTGACGGCGCGCGCCTTCGAGCGGCTGTGGCTCGACCACTTCCCGGGCTGGCCGGTGCGCTACTCGCACCCGGTCGAGAACATGCCCGACTACGGTCGCGACCAGGCCGCGCTGATCGGCACCGGCGCGCTGCTGCTGCAGACCGACGTGCCGAACGAACAGAAGCGCGACCTCCTGGTGCGTATGGTGCAGATCGGCATCGACCTGCACGCGGCGCTGCGCGGCGGCTGCCGCTGGCAGGGCATCGGCGGCCACGGCGGTGGCCGCAAGCTGCCGATCCTGATCGCGGGCCTGGCGCTGCACGACGAGCAGATGCTCGCGATCGGCCGCGACTTCGTCTCGGCGGTGCGCCGCGACGGGCCCGGCGCGTTCTTCGCCGAGGACGGCCAGACCTTCTTCGTCACCGAGACCTCGCCGGGTGTCTGGAACCAGGGGTTCGGCGGCTACGGCAAGCAGCACGACGGCCTGCCCGAGTGGGGCTTCTCGCACAGCGACCACCCCAACGACGATCAGGCGGCGTGGGACAAGGATCCATACCGGCGCTGCTGCTCGGCCAACGGGTGGGTCGGCGAGGCGCTGGCGGCGCGCATGATGGGGCTGGTCGAGGCGTGGCACCACCCGGCGTTCTTCGCCTACATGGACCGCTACATGCAGGTGAAGCACGAAGAGGGCTGGCACCGCGCGTGGGCGCCCTGGCAGGCGACCATGTGGGACTCCTACCGGAGCAACTACTGAGGAACGTGCGGACCACGGGCTCCGCCCGCCGGGTTGGAGCCGACGCCCGCGACGGGCGCGGCTCAACGGCGACGACCGGGGGCGAGCGGCCGTTCCATCGCTTGGGGACGACGGTAAGCCGATGCGGAACTACTGAGGAACGTGCGGACCACGGGCTCCGCCCGCCCGGCCCCACGGTGGCGATGCGTCAGGTGGCGCCGTCGGCCTGTTGGTCGCGGCCGTGCGGATGGGCGTGGTCGTAGACGTCGCGCAGGCGGCTGATCGAGACGTGGGTGTAGATCTCGGTGGTGACGAGGCGGGCGTGGCCGAGCAGTTCCTGCACCGTGCGCAAGTCGGCGCCGCGGTCGAGCAGATGGGTGGCGAACGAATGGCGCAGGCCGTGCGGCGTCAGCGTCTGCTGCAGGCCGGCGCGGCGGGCGCGTTGCACGACGGTCTCGAACACCCAGCGGGCGCTGAGCGGGCCGCCGTTCTGGTTGAGCCAGACGGCGCCGGGGTCCCGCTTGCCGGTCTCGCGCAGGATGGTGCTGCGCTGCGGCAACCAAGCCCGCAGGGCCAGGCAGGCGGGGCCGCCGAGCAGCGCGAGGCGCTGCTTCTTGCCCTTGCCGAGCACGCGCACGATGCCCTCGTCGAGGTCGACGTCGGCGAGCTGCATGCCGGCGCACTCGCTGACGCGGCAGCCGGTCGAGTAGAGCACTTCGAGGATGGCGCGGTCGCGGCGGCCCTGGATCGAGGCATCGAACGGCTGCAGGAGCAGCGTTTCGACCTCGGCGGCGGTCAGGAAGCGCGGCACGCGGCGCGGCGCCTTCGGGCCCTTGATCAGCCGCGCCGGGTTCTTGTCGATGCGGCCGGTCTCGTGCAACCAGGTGAACATGCCGCGCAGGCTGGCGAGCTTGCGCTGCACGGAGGTCGCCGACAGGCCCTGTTGTTCGAGTTCGACGAGGTAGCGGCGCAGTTCGAAGCGCGTCGTGAGGGCCAGCGAGCGGCCGGCGGCGGTGAGCCACGCCACGAAGTCGCGCAGGTCGCCCTGGTAGGCGCGCAGCGTCGCTCGGCTCTTCTGCCGTTCGTCGCGCAGGAACTGCAGGTAATCGGGAAGGAGCTCGGCCACGTTGAGTCCGGGGCGGCAGGGTGGCACACTCGCGCGCCGAAATCATGCCCTACCTCGGCGAGGCGTGCGCGCTCGGCGCGGCGGTCTGCTGGACGGGCAGCAGCCTCGGCTTCGCCCTGGCCAGCAAGGCGGTCGGGCCGATGCCGGCGAACCAGTTCCGGCTGGTGGCGGCGGTGCCGATCCTGGTGCTGCTGGCGCTGGGGACGACCGGCAGCGGCTGGCCGACCGAGGCCTCGGTGGCGCGCATCGGTTGGTTGATGGCGTCCGGCCTGATCGGGCTCGTGCTCGGCGACATCGGCTTCTTCCATGCCCTCGCCACCATCGGGCCGCGGCTGAGCTCGGTGCTGATGGCGGCGTGGCCGGCGTGTACGGTCGGCATCGACTGGCTGTTCGGCATCACGCCGCGGCCGCTGGTGCTGCTCGGCATCACGCTGACGACCGCTGGCATCATGCTGGTGCTGCTGCGCAGCCGCGAAGGCACGGCGTGGAACCCCGGGCTGACGCGCGCGCGCTGGTGGTCGGGGGTGTTCGGCGCGCTGCTCGGAGCGCTCGGCCAGGCCGGCGGCTACGTCGTCGCCGGGTTCGGGCTCGCCGCGGCACCGGACCAGCCCGACGGGGTGTCGCCGCTGCACGGCACCGTCGTGCGCATGGCCACCGGCGTGCTCGGCCTGCAGTTGGTGTTGCTGGGGCGCGGGCAGCCGCTGGCGCTGAGGCGGGTGTGGCCACACCGGCTGGCGCGGCGGGCGGCGCTGGCGGGGGCGTTGTTCGGGCCGGTCGGCGGCGTCTGGTTGTCGATGGTGGCGCGGCGCGAAGCGCCCGACAACGGCGTCGCGGCGGCGCTGATGGCGTTGTCGCCGGTGTTCATGATGCCGGTGGCGGCGATCGCCTACCGGGCTCGCATCGGCTGGTTCGGCGCCTTCGGCACCTGCCTGGCCGTCGCCGGCGCCGGGGTCTGCGTCGCCGTGCGTTGAGCGCGCCCGGCCGTCGCCGGCTCAGGCGCTGCGGCGCAGCGAGGTCTCCAGCGCCAGCAGGCGCTGTACCCGGGCTTCGATCGGCGGATGGGTGGCGAACAGGCGGAAGACGCTGTGGCCGGCGAGCGGGTTGACGATCGACAGGCTCAGCGTGGCTGGCGCCGGGGCCGGCGCGCCGGCGGCGAGCAGGCGCTGGCCGTGGCCTTGCAGGCGCTGCAGCGCGCTGGCCAGCGACCGCGGGTCGCCGGTCAGGCGGGCGGCGAACTCGTCGGCGAGGAACTCGCGCGAACGGCTGATGCCCATCTGCATCATCACGGCGGCGAGCGGCGCCAGCATGCCGACCAGCAGCAGCGACAGGCCGCCACCGCGTTCGCCTTCGCCGTCGCGCGGACCGCCGAGCATCGCGCCCCATTGCAGCATGTTGCCGATG
>JAEUHT010000095.1 GCA_016793265.1 Planctomycetota bacterium | reverse complement strand
ACGGTGGGTGACGGCACCGCCCGTGTGCACGGCCTCGATGACTGCATGATGAACGAGATGCTGGACTTCGGGAACGGCATCTTCGGCGTCGCCCTCAACCTCGAAGAGGACAACGTCGGCGCGGTGCTGCTCGGCAGCGACGCCAAGGTCAAGGAAGGCGACACGGTGCGCACGACGGGGCGCGTCATCTCGGTGCCCACGGGCCTGCAGATGTGTGGTCGCGTCGTCGACGCACTCGGTCGCGCGGTCGACGGCAAGGGCGAGATCAAGGTCGGCCCCAGCGACTACCGCCCGATCGAGGGCCGTTCGCCGTCGGTGCCCGAGCGTCAGCCGGTCAAGGAACCGCTGCAGACGGGCATCAAGGCCATCGATTCGATGATCCCGATCGGCCGCGGCCAGCGCGAGCTGATCATCGGCGACCGCGGCACCGGCAAGACGGCGTTGATCGTCGACACGTTCATCAACCAGAGGTCGACTGGCGGTGGCGACCCGAACAACCCGAACCAGGTCATCTGCATCTACGTCGCGGTCGGCCAGAAGCAGTCGACTGTCAAGGCCGTCGTCGACAAGCTCGAGAAGAACGGCGCGATGCCGTATTCGATCGTGGTATCGGCGCCCGCCTCGGCCGAGGCCTCGATGCAGTTCCTGAGCTGCTACGCCGGCGCCTCGATGGGCGAGCGCCTGCGTGACGAGGGCCGCCACGTCGTGATCGCCTACGACGACCTCTACAAGCAGGCCGTCGCCTACCGCCAGGTGCTGCTGTTGCTGCGTCGCCCGCCGGGCCGCGAGGCGTTCCCGGGCGACGTGTTCAACCTGCACAGCCGCCTGCTCGAACGCGCCGCCAAACTCTCCAAGGAGAAGGGTGGCGGCTCGCTGACGGCGTTGCCGGTCGTCGAGACGCAGGAAGGTGACGTCTCCGCCTACATCCCGACCAACGTGATCTCGATCACCGACGGCCAGATCTTCCTGGAGTCGTCGTTGTTCAACGCCGGCCAGCGCCCGGGCGTCAACGCCGGCATCTCGGTGTCGCGCGTCGGTGGTTCGGCGCAGATCGGCGCCATGAAGAAGATCTCCGGTGGTCTGCGCATCCAGCTCGCGCAGTTCCGCGAGCTCGCGGCGTTCGCGCAGTTCGGCAGCGACCTCGACAATGCGACCCAGCAGGCGCTCACGCGCGGCCAGCGCATGACCGATCTTCTCAAGCAGCCCGAGTTCCAGCCGATGCCGGTCGAGGAGCAGGTCGTGATTCTCTATGCCGGGTCGTCGGGCGCACTCGACACGGTGCCGCTCCATCGCATCGCCGACTTCGAGAAGAAGTACCTGGCCTTCGTGCGGGCGAGCCACGCCGACGTGCTCGAGTCGTTGCGCACCGAGAAGAAGTGGACCGACGCGCTGCAGAAGAAGTGCGACGAGATCTGCAGCAAGTTCCGCCAGGAGTTCATGGCCTGAGCTGTTCACGGCCCCGAGCAGTCATGGCCCGAGCCAAGCGGGCCGGCTGCGTCCGGCCCCGTCGCCCCGCCCGCCCGCTGACCCTGACCGACCCGAAGCAGAACTCGACCCATGGCTAACCTCAAGGAACTCCGCGGCCGCATCAAGTCGGTGGCCAGCATCGCGCAGATCACCCGCGCGATGGAGATGGTCGCGTCGATGAAGCTGCGCAAGGTGCAGGCGCGGGCGCAGGCCTTCCACCCGTACGTCGACGAGATCCGCCACATGATCGAGGCGCTCGCCGGCAAGGTGGCCAACGAAGGCGAACTGCCGCTGTTCCAGGGCCGCGAGGTCAAGACCGTCGGCATGCTGGTGATCGCCTCCGACCGCGGTCTCTGCGGCAGCTACAACTCGAACCTGCTGTTCAGCCTCAAGAAGGTGGCCGACGCGCTGCTGGCCGAGGGCAAGCAGGTCAAGTTCTGGGTCTACGGCCGCAAGGCCTACTCGTGGCTGACGCGCCGCGGCTACACCGTCGAGCGCTTCTTCGTCGAACCGCCGCTCGACAAGGCCGACTTCACGGCCGCCAAGCTGGTCGGGCAGGCGCTGGTCGACGCCTTCACCACTGGCACCGTCGATGAGGTGCGCGTCTACTACACGCGCTTCCAGTCGATGGTCAAGTTCGCGCCGACCGACGCGCCGTTCTTGCCGATCCGCACCATCGCCACCGGCGAAGCGGCGGCCAAGAAGGGCTACGAGCTCGACTTCCTGCTCGAACCCGACGCGACCACGGTGTTCAACCGCCTGATGCCGCGCTACCTCGAGACCGTGGTCTTCGACGCCATGCTGCAGTCGCTGACCAGCGAGCACGCCAGCCGCCGTATGGCGATGAAGGGCGCGACCGACGCCGCCGTGCGCATGAACAAGGGCCTCAAGAAGGTCTACAACCGCGCCCGGCAGGAGAACATCACCAAGGAGCTGCTCGACATCGTCGGCGGCGCCTCCGCAGTCAGCTGACCCACTGGTCGTGCCGCTGGCTCCGGCCGGCGTGCAGGACCGCAGAACCCACCGAGAACGCATTCAGAACCGAGGACGATAGACGTGACGACCGCGACCCAAGTGCAAGGCAAGATCCTCCAGGTGTTCGGCCCCGTGGTGGACGTGCAGTTCCCCGAGGGACACGTGCCGAACCTCTACAACGCGATCACCGTCGTCGACAAGGCGCGCGGCATCGACCTCGTACTCGAAGTCGCCCAGCAGCTCGGCAACGCGTCCGTGCGCTGCGTCGCCATGTCGTCGACCGACGGCATGAGCCGCGGCATGGCCGCCACCGACACCGGAGCGGCGATTTCGGTGCCGGTCGGTGACGTGACCCGCGGCCGCCTGTTCGACGTGCTCGGTCGCGCCCTCGAGGTCAACGTGCCGCACCCGCGCACGGGCAAGCCGATGACGCCGGTGGCCGCCAAGGCCTACCTGCCGATCCACCGCCCGGCGCCGAAGTTCGAGGAACAGCAGCCGATCAACGAGGTTTTCGAGACCGGCATCAAGGTCGTCGACCTGCTCTGCCCGTTCGCCAAGGGCGGCAAGATCGGCCTGTTCGGCGGCGCCGGCGTCGGCAAGACGGTGCTGATCCAGGAGCTGATCCGCATCACCGCGGTGGAGAAGGGCGGCTTCTCGGTGTTCTGCGGCGTCGGCGAACGCACTCGCGAAGGCAACGACCTCTGGCTCGAGATGGCCGAGGCCGAGTACACCGACCAGAAGGGCAACAAGGCCTCGGTGCTCGACAACGCCGTGCTCGTGTTCGGGCAGATGAACGAGCCGCCAGGCGCGCGTCTGCGCGTGGCGCTGACCGGCCTGACCATGGCCGAGTACTTCCGCGACCAGGAAGGCAAGGACGTGCTGCTGTTCGTCGACAACGTGTTCCGCTTCGTGCAGGCGGGCTCGGAGGTGTCGGCGCTGCTCGGCCGTCTGCCGAGCGCCGTCGGTTACCAGCCGACGATGGCGTCCGAGATGGGCGCCCTGCAGGAGCGCATCACCTCGACCAAGAAGGGCTCGGTGACCTCGATGCAGGCCGTTTACGTGCCCGCCGACGACATCACCGACCCGGCGCCAGTGGCGACCTTCGCGCACCTCGACTCGACCATCATCCTCGAGCGTCAGATCGCCGAGCTCGGCATCTACCCGGCCGTCGACCCGCTCAAGTCGACCTCGAAGATGCTGAGCCCCAGCGTCGTCGGCGAAGAGCACTACAAGGTCGCCCGTGAGGTGCAGCGCACGCTGCAGCGCTACCAGGACCTGCGCGACATCATCGCGATCCTCGGCATCGAGGAGCTGTCGGAAGAGGACAAGCTGGTGGTGTCGCGCGCGCGCCGCATCCAGCGCTTCTTGTCGCAGCCGTTCTTCGTCGCCGAGGCGTTCACCGGCACGCCGGGCAAGTTCGTCAAGCGCGAGGACACCGTGCGGTCGTTCAAGGAGATCCTCGAAGGCAAGCACGATGGCCTGCCGGAATCGGCCTTCTACATGGTCGGTTCGATCGAAGAGGCCGTGGCGCGCGGCGCCAAGTGACCCCAGCTCCGAAGGTTTGCCATGGCTGAACTGCACCTCCGCATCGTGACTCCGGACCGCACCGTCATCGACCGCAAGGTCGCCGCGGTGTCGTTCACGGGCGTCGACGGCAGCTACGGCATCCTGCCGATGCACGCGCCGATGATGACCGCGATCAACAACACCGGCACCGTCGACGTCACCGGCCTCGACGGCAAGACCGAGTCGCTGTTCGTCAGCGATGGCTTCGCCCAGGTGCACGACAACGTGCTGACGCTGGTCTGTGAAGCCGGCGAGTTCGCCACCGAGATCGACATGGAACGCGTCAAGGCAGCCGAGGCCAAGGCGCGCGACAAGATGGCGGGCCTCGACCGCCTCAGCACCGAGTTCCTCAAGGCCGAGGCGTCGCTGCGCAAGGCGCTCGCGCGCGAGATGCTGGCCCGCCGCGGTTCGGGAACCGGCGGCGTGCACTGAGGTTTGCCGCCGAAGCGGCGGCAAACCTCAGTCGTAGCTGGCCGCCGCTTCGCGTCGACGGCGACTACGCGGTGCTGGTGCCGCCGGCTCCGCTGCGGCAGCCGTTCGCCGCCGAAACGGCGGCAAACCTCAGTCGTAGCTGGCCGCCGCTTCGCGTCGACGGCGACTGCGCGGCGCTGGTGCCGCCGGCTCCGCTGCGGCAGCCGTTCGCCGCCGAAACGGCGGCAAACCTCAGTCGCATCCGGCCGCCGCTTCGCGTCGACGGCGACCACGCGGTGCTGGTGCCGCCGGCTCCGCTGCGGCAGCCGTTCGCCGCCGCTTCGCACGCCACCCTCCGGGCTCTGGCTGTCGGCTTATCCGACAGGCGGGCTGCCCGGCTGAGGTCGCCGCCCCAAGGCGTGCAGGGCCCGCGCACTCCCGCCGTCTGCCTCAGGTCGGGCATCGACTTCGGGCGATACAGGGGCGTTGTATCGCGTCCCGCCACGGGCGTGGAGAACCGAGGATGACACAGGAAGACCCGGGCCTGCAGGAACTCGTTGGTGACTTCGTCACCGAGTCTCGTGAGCACCTTGCCAACGTCGAATCCGATCTGCTGAGCCTCGAAGGCGCGGCTGGGGGCGAAGAAACCGTGAACCGCGTTTTCCGCGCGGTGCACTCGGTGAAGGGCGTCGCCGGCTTCCTCGGCCTGGAGCACATCAACAAGCTGTCGCACAAGCTCGAGAGTGTGCTCGACCTCGTGCGCAAGGGCCGCCTCGACGTCAGCGCCGATCTGTGCAGTGCCCTGTTGTTCGCGACCGACGCGCTGCGCGAACTGATCGACCACGTCACCGACAGCAATACGATCCCGATCGAAGAGCCGATCGGCCGGCTGCAGGTGTTCTTGGAAGGGTCGCCGGTGGCGGGTGCGGGAGCGCGGCCCATGGCGCCGCCCGTGGTCGCCGTCGAAGCGGCTGCCGACGAGTGGGTCGTCGAACTCGCCGTGGTGACGGCTCGCGTCGCCTTGGCGCTGAACAGCACGCCCGACGAGGTGGTCGACACCATCGCCCGGTTGGGCCGCGTCGTCAGCGGTGGGGCGGCACTGGCCGCCGCGGCCGACACCACGTTGCGCGAGCCGATCCGGGTGCACCTGGTGACGAAGCTGCCGCCGGAGGACCTTCGCCTCGCCTTGCAGCTCGAAGGGGATGAGATCACGACCCTGCGCCGGCCCACATCCCCGGCGTCGGCGCCGGCGGTAGCCTCGTCACCTTGCGACCCGCAGCCGGCCGCCGAGACGGCGCCTGAAGCCGCGCCGGTCGCCGCTCGGGACCAGGCACCACCGGCCAAGGAGCCTCGCGGCGATGATGTCGAGGCGGCACCGGCTGCCCACGCCAACGCCGATGCCAACACTGGTGCAAGTCGCGCCAGCGCCGCCGAGCGCCCCCGCACTGACAGCAAGAAGCCAGAGCACGCCGGCGATGCGCACAACGACTCGATCCGCGTCTCGGTGGCGCTGCTCGACCGCCTGATGAACCTCAGCGGCGAACTCGTGCTCGGTCGCAACCAGCTGATCCAGGCCCACAGCGTCAAGAACGAGCAGGGCGCCAACCTGGCCGCGACCCGGCTGAGCCAGGTCGTCAGCGAGATGCAGGAGGCGATCATGCAGACCCGCATGCAGCCGATCGGCTCGCTGTTCCAGCGCTTCCCGCGCGTCGTGCGCGACCTGTCCGGCAAGCTCGGCAAGCGCTGCCGCCTCGACATCAGCGGCAAGGACGTCGAACTCGACCGCTCCATCCTCGAGGCCCTCAGCGACCCGCTCACGCACCTCGTGCGCAACGCCGTCGACCACGGCATGGAGACGCCCGAGCAGCGGCGGGCGGCCGGCAAGCCGGTCGAGGGCCAGTTGCGCCTGCTCGCCGTGCAGCAGGGTGGCAACGTGCGGCTGGAGATCGCCGATGACGGCCGCGGCATCAACCCCGCCGTGCTGCGCAAGAAGGCGGTCGAGAAGGGCGTCATCACCGAGGCCGAGGCGCGGGCGATGTCGGACCGCGAGGCGGTCAACCTGATCTTCGCGCCGGGCTTCTCGACCGCCGAGAAGGTCACCGACGTCAGCGGCCGTGGCGTCGGCATGGACGTGGTGCGCTCCAACATCGAGAAGCTCGGTGGCCACGTCGAGGTGCAGAGCACCGTCGGCCGCGGCACCACGCTGACGATCACGATCCCGCTGACCCTGGCGATCCTGCCGGCGATGGTCATCAGCTGCGGCCCGCGCCGCTATGTGCTGGCGCAGGCGAACGTGGCCGAACTCGTGCGCGTGCAGAGCGCCACGCAGAAGACGCGCACCACCGCCGGCGAAGGCGCCGCGAGCATCGTCGCGCTCGACGGCAAGGAGCTGCTGCGGCTGCGTGGTGCGGTGCTGCCGCTGCTGCGGCTGCGCAACGTGCTCGGCGAGCCGTTGGAGGACCAGGACGGGCAGTCGACGATCATCGTCGTCGAGACCGCGTCGCTGCGTTACGGGCTCGTCGTCGACGCGCCGCCGGACGCCGAGGAGATCGTCGTCAAGCCGCTCGGCAAGCACCTGAAGCAGCGCAACGAGTTCGCCGGCGCGACGATCCTGGGCGACGGCCGCGTCGCCATGATCCTCGACGCCTCCGGCATCGCCGAGAGCGCGAACCTCGCCGTGGCGGAGGCCGCCCAGGGCGCCAAGGCGGATGAAGCAGCGGCTGGACAGGACAAGGACCGCGCCGAGCTGGTGCTGTTCCGCAACCACCCGGAGGAGACCTTCGCGGTGCCGCTCGGGCTGGTCGACCGCATCCAGCGCATCGACCGCAGCGCGCTGCGGGAGGTCGGTGGCACCACGGTCTACGCCGAAGGTGAGCGTGTGCTGCCGATCGTGCGCCTGGAGAGCACGGTGCAGGTGAAGCCGCCCGAGCCGACGCCGCGGGTGTCGGTGCTGGTCATGCGCATCGACCGCACGCCGTTCGGGCTGGTCGCGCCGGGCATCGAGGACATCCGTACGGTCAGCTTCCGCATCGACGACAAGACGCTGGCGCAGAAGGGCGTGCTCGGCAGCTTCCAACTGCAGGATCGCACCGTGCGCCTGATCGACCCGTCGGCGGTGGCGCGCGCGGCGCTGCCGCAGCTGTTCTCCGAGCTGCCGGCCAAGGCCCCGGTCGCGGTCGTGCCTGCGCGCGCCGCGGCAGGTGGTGTTCGCGACACGGCTGCGCCGACGACGGGCGCGGCGACGCGCGTGCTGTTCGCCGAGGACACCAAGTTCTTCCGCGAACACGTCTCGCGCACCCTGACCGGCGCCGGCTTCGAGGTGGTGGCGGCGGCCGACGGCGAACTCGCCTGGACCGAGCTGATGCGGGAAGGGGCGACCTTCGACGTGGTGGTCACCGACGTGCAGATGCCGAACTGTGATGGTCTGGAGCTGACGCGGCGCATCCGCCGCTCACCGGAGCACGAGCAGTTGCCGGTGATCGCGCTGACCTCGCTCAGCAGCAGCGAACACGAAGAGGAGGGGCGCGCCGCCGGCGTGACCGCCTATCTGGTCAAACTCGACGACGCGGCGCTGGTGGCCGCGGTGCGCGAACACGCGGGAGTGAAGGCATGATCTCGGGGGAGAAGGACTACGTCTGCTGCCGGCTCGGCAGCATGTTGGTCGGCATCGACCTGTCCAAGGTGCAGGAGATCAACCGGCAGACGGCGGCCACGTTCGTGCCGCTCGTGGAGCCCTACGTGCGGGGTCTGATCAACCTGCGCGGCAGCCTCGTCACCGTGCTCGACCTCGGCGTGATCGTGCGCGGCGAGGCCACCGCGGAGAGCAACAAGGCGCGCACCGTCGTGCTCGAGACGGGTGACGAGGTGCATGGGCTCGTGGTCGGTGAGGTCGGCGACGTCATCACCGTCGACCATGCCAAGGTGGAGCCGCTGCCGAGCCACGTCCCCGCGGCGCAGCGGCGGTGGTTCACCGGCATGCTGCAGCTGGCGAACGAGCTGCTGTTGCTGCTCGATGTCAACGCCGTCAGCCAGCTCAACGGCCCGATCCCGAGCCTCGCGTGAGCACCGCGACCAAGATGCGACTGCTGGTCGTGCACGCCGACGCCGGTTTCCGGCAGGGGCTCGTGCGCGGGCTCGGCCTGAACCCGTGGATCGACGTGGTCGGCGCCGCCATGAGCGGCCGCACGGCCTTGCCGAAGGTGGTCTCGTACCGCCCTGACGTCGTCGTCGTCGACCTCGACCAGAACGAGGCCGAGGGCCTGGATCTGCTGCAGTACCTGGAGCGTTCCCACCCTGGCATCCTGCGGCTGGCGATCACTTCGCCGGCGGTGCAGGAGAGCAGCGCCAGCGCGGTAGCGCGCATGAACGACGTCGACGTCGTCAGCCGCAGCGCCGGCGGGCCTGACGACGCGGCGTTGGCGCGCCTGGTGCAAGACGTGGTGGCGCCGCTGCTGCGGCGCACGTCGTCGCGAGGCGGGCCCGGCGGGGATCCGCCGCTGCGCCCGGTGCCAGCACCGGACGTGGAGATCGCCGCGCGCCCGAGCGTGTCAGCGCCAGCGCCAGCGCCGCTGCCTGCGGCCGCAGCGGCTGCGGTCGCCGTCGGCCCGCCGCCGAGCCCGTTGCCGCCGCGCCCGAGCCACCAGGTCGCCAGCCTCGGCGCGCGCGCGCCGCACGTGCTCGGCATCGGCGTCAGCACCGGCGGCCCGAAGGCGCTGGCGGTGTTCCTGCCGATGCTGCCCGCGGACTTCCCGCTGCCGATCGTCGTCGTGCAGCACATGCCGCCGAAGTTCACCAAGAGCCTCGCCGAGTCGCTCGACAAGAACTGCCGGCTGCGCGTGCGCGAAGCGCAGAACAACGACAAGCTCGAACGCGGCACGATCCTGATCGCGCCCGGCGGCTTCCACCTGCGGGTCCTCGGCAGCGACGGCGCCGCGACGGTGCGCATCACCGAGGACCCGCCCGAGTGTTCGTGCCGGCCGTCGGTCGACTACCTGTTCCGTTCGCTCGTCGAGGTCTACGGCGCCCGCACCATGGGCGTCGTGTTGACCGGCATGGGCGAAGACGGTTGGATCGGTTCGCGGCTGATCCGGTCCGCGGGCGGCAGCGTATTGGCCCAGGACGAAGCGACGAGCACGGTGTTCGGCATGCCGCGCGGCCCGATCGAGGCCGGCATCGCGCGGGCCGTGCCCCTCGAACGGATGGCGGAGAGCGTGGTGGCGGTGGTGAAGGGGGTGCCATGCAGCTGAGACCAGGGGAATTGCAGTTGATGCAGCAGCTCGTGCGGCAGCTCGCCGGCGTGTCGCTCGACGACAGCAAGGGCTATCTCGTCGAGGCGCGGCTCGGCCCGATCGCCGAGAGGTCGGGCTGCACGAACTTCAACGAGCTCTACTTCAAGTTGCGCTACGGCGGCGAGAAGGTGCTCGAACAGCAGGTGGTCGACGCGATCACCACGCACGAGACCAACTTCTTCCGCGATGGGGCGCCGTACGACGCGCTGCAGTTCAAGCTGCTGCCAGAGGTCATCGACGCCCGCGAACGCCAGGGGCAGCCGAAGAAGCTGCGTATCTGGTCCGCCGCCTGCAGCACCGGCCAGGAGCCCTACTGCATCGGCATCGTCGTGCACGAGCTGCTGCGCGATCTCAAGGGCTGGGACGTGCAGATCCTTGGCACCGACATCAGCAAGGGCACCATCGAGATCGCCGAGCGCGGCGTGTTCGCCGACCACGAGATGGCGCGCACGGCGCGGCCGCAGTTGATGAGCAAGTACTTCACCCGCGTCGACGGCGGCCACCGCGTGGTCGACGCCGTGCGCAAGATGGTGACGTTCCGCCAGCTCAACCTGCTGCAGCCGATGCACGGGCTGGGGCCGTTCGACATCGTCTTCCTGCGCAACGTGCTGATCTACTTCGAGAGTGAAGTGCGCAAGGACATCGCCCGGCGCGTCGCCGAGACCCTGCTGCCGCACGGCTGGCTGGTGGTCGGCGCCTCCGAGAACCTGCTCGACGCCGGGCCACGCTTCGTGCCGCAGACGCACTGCCGGGCCACCGTCTACCAGCCGGGGCTGGTGCCGGCCGGCAAGCGGTGACGCGGCGGGGGGCAGTCGCTAACATGCTGCGCCCAAAGGTCCCTGGTACCCCATGAACGCCACTTCCTTCCGCGCCCCGCTGCTCTGCGGGTTCGCGCTGCTCCTCAGCTCGCTGGCCGTGCCGGCGCAGGATCCTACGCCCGCCACCGGCATCCCCGAGTGCGCCGAGATGCACAAGACCGCGTCCGGCCTCGAATGGGGCGTGCTGCAGAAGGGCGCCGAGACCGGCAATCCGGGCAAGGACGACCAGGTCGAAGTGCACTACACGGGCTGGCTCACCGACGGCACCAAGTTCGACAGCTCGCGCGATCGTAAGCAGACGGCGACGTTCGGCGTCGGCGGCGTGATCAAGGGCTGGACCGAGGGCCTGCAGTTGATGACGCCGGGCGCGCGCTACAAGCTGGTGATCCCGGGCGACCTCGCCTACGGGCCACAAGGCCGGCCGCCGAAGATCCCGGCCAACGCCACGCTCGTCTTCGACGTCGAGCTCGTGCGCGTGATCCAGATGCCGAAGTTCCGGCCCGCCAATGCCGACAAGCAGAACACGCTCGCGAGCGGCGTGAAGTGGGAGGTGCTCACGGTCGGCACCGGCAAGCAGTGCACGAACGACGCCGGCGTCGCCTTCCGCTACGCGATCTGGGATGCGAACGGCACCCTGCTCGCCTGCACCGAACGGGATGGTGGCCGCCATTGGGGCGGCGCCGTGAAGAGCCTGGACCCCGAGTTCTTGCGCGAGCTGGCGCCGCGCTGCAAGGTCGGCGACGTGCTGCGCGTCGAGGCCCCCGAGGCGGCGTTCCCGCGGGCGCGCCGCGCCACCGTCTGGGAGCTCGAGCTGCTCAGCCTCAACGACGTGCCGGTGTTCCGGCCGTGTGACCCGGCCAAGCTCGTCAAGACCCAGACCGGGCTGCAATACGAAGTGATCGCGCAGGGCGAAGGCGATTCGCCGAAGGCCACCGACACCGTGGTCGCGCACTACACCGGCTGGCTGACCGACGGCACCGTGTTCGACAGCTCGCACGCGCGCGGCGAACCGACCGAGTTCCCGCTCAACCGCGTCATCAAGGGCTGGACCGAAGGCCTGCAGCTCATGCAGAAGGGCGGCAAGTACCTGTTCACGGTCCCGCCGGAGCTCGGCTACGGCGCCGAGGCCCAGGGTTCGATCCCGGCCAACTCGACGCTGGTGTTCCTGGTCGAGCTCGTCGACATCAAGAAGCGCCAGTAGCGCCGGGCCCGGCGGGGGTGGCGGCTCCGAGCTGGCCACACGCCGCCATCACCGCGCGCCCCTTGGTCTGGCGCCGCCGCACGGCGAGCCCGCGGCCGCGCAGCGTGTGCACGAAGCGCTCGACCTCGCCTGCCGTCGGGGCGCGCGCGATCGGCGCCGTGCCGGGGTTGTAGGGGATCACGTGCACGAACACGCGGCCGAGCGGGGCGCAGAACGCGGCGAGCTGGTCGGCGTCGTGTTCGCCGTCGTTGATGCCGGGCAACAGGCACCAGTGCACGCCGAGGGCGAGGTTGCGGCGCTGGCGGTAGGCGCGCAACGCCGCCTGGATCTCACGCAGCGGGTAGCGCACCGAGTGAGGCATCAGCTCGGCGCGGCGGGCGTCGTCGGCGCAGTTGAGGCTCAGCGACAGGCCGAGCCGCTTGTAGCCGAGCTGCTGCAGCGCCGCGATGCCGGGCACGTGACCGACCGTGCAGACGGTGAGCCGTTCCTGCGCGAACGACAGCCCGCTGCGGTCGGTCAGCACCGCCAGCGCCTGGAACAGCGCGTGCTGGTTGTCGAGCGGCTCGCCCATGCCCTGGAAGACGACGCCGTGCAGCGGCCGTTCGCGCTGCTGCAGGGTCACCTGGCCGACGATCTCGCCGGCGGTCAGGTTGCGCAGCAGGCCGAGCCGGCCGGTCTCGCAGAACGTGCAGGCCCGCGCGCAGCCGACCTGGGTCGAGACGCAGAGCGCATCGCGGCCGCGGCCCATCGGCAGGCGAACGCTCTCGATGCGGCGGCCGTCGGCGAGCTGCAGCAGGCGCTTGTGCACGGCGCCGTGCGGGGTGGGCTCGTGCAGCTCGTGAACGACCGCCGGCAGCGCGAGCTGCGCCAGCTCGCGCCAGGCGGCGACGGCGCGGGCGCCGAGGCCATGCGCCTCGGGCGCGAACACGCCGTCGCGGCAGGCGGCGCGGTGCAGCGCCGCCGCGACACCGGCCCCCTTGTCGGCGCCGAAGTGGCGGCGGGCGGCGGCGCTGAGGTCCGCGGTGGTGGTGGCGAGCAGGTCGAGCACGGCCGCACGGTACGCACCGGCGAGCCCGCTGGCGAATCGGCGATCGTCCCTGGTGCCGAGGGTGTTGCGGTCGACAGCTTGGGAATGCAAAGTTATCGGCGATCCGAAGAAAACGCTGGCGAGCCCCGCCTCGCCCGGCATCATGCGCGGCCATGACCCCGCCAGCCGCAGCCGCCGGTCCGAGTGCGCCGGCCGTCGCCACGCCGGTGCTCGAGGCGCGTGGCGTGTTCCGCTTCCGCAAGGCCGACGGCCGCGAAGTGCCGATCGTGCGCGACGTCGGCTTCGCGCTGCGCCGCGGCGAGTTCGCCACCATCATGGGGCCCTCGGGCTCCGGCAAGTCGACCCTGCTGCACCTGCTGGCCGGGCTCGAACGGCCGTCCGCCGGCCAGGTGCTGATCGACGGCGAGGACCTGTCGGCGGGCGACGAGGAGCAGCGGGCGGCGGTGCGCCGGCGGCGCATCGGCTTCATCTTCCAGTTCTTCCACCTGCTGCCGGACCTGACCGTCGAGGAGAACGTGACGTTGCCGCTGCGCATCCTCGGCCAGCGGCCGCAGAAGCACGGCGCCCGCACCGCCGACCTGCTGGCGCTGCTCGGCATCGACAAGCTGCGCACGCGGCGGCCGGCGGCGCTGTCGGGCGGCGAGATGCAGCGGGTGTCGATCGCGCGGGCGCTGGTGGCGCAGCCGTCGCTCGTGCTCGCCGACGAACCGACCGGCAACCTGTCGAGCAAGGCCGGCGAGGAGGTCGTCGCGCTGCTGCGCACGGTCACCGAGAAGCTCGGCACCACCGTGCTGCTCGTCACCCACAATCCGCGCGACGCCGCCGCCGGCGATCGTGTGCTGTTCCTGCACGACGGCGCGCTGCGCCAGAACGCCGAACTCACCGGGGGCCCGTTCGATGTCGCTGACGTCTTTCATCGTCTGCAGGAACTGGGCATCTAGCTGGCTGCGCCTGCTGCTGACGCTGAGCGGCATCGCGCTCGGCGTCGCCATCGTGGTGGCCATCTACGTGATGGACTTCAACACGATCCAGAGCCAGCGGCTGCGCCACGATCCCGAGCGTGGTCGGGTCGACCTCGAGGTGCGCCCGATCGACGCGCTGCGGCCGGTCGACGCCGTGGTGGCCCGCCTGCGCGGCTGCGCCGGCGTCGCCGACGTCGGCGTCTGGCAGCAGGCGCAGGGCGAACTGGCGGCCGGCTCCCAGGTGGTCGACGTCGCCGTCTTCGGCCTCGGCGAGAGCCGCGGCAGCAGCTTCGCGCACTACGTGCTGAACCGCGGCCGCGACCTCGGTCCCGGCGACGCCGACCCGGCCTCGCCCGGCATCCTGCTCGGCAGCGAAGCCGCCCGGCAGCTCGGCGTCGACGTCGGCGCCACGGTGCAGCTGCGCGAGCCGACGCGCCGCGAACGGCCCGAGTGCCGCGACGGCAAGCTGGTGATGGTGAAAGTGGCGGAGGGCGCGGCGCCGTTCGCCACCGCCGCCACCGTGGTCGGCGTGCTGGAGCCGCAGCGGCTCGGCAAACGCAACCTGAGCCAGATGGTGGTGGCGGCGCTGCCGGTGGCGGCACGGCTGCTGCCGGTCGGCGCGCCGGCCTACCAGCTGCTCGGCGAAGAGGGCCGCGACCTCGACCGTCTGCGCCGCGAACTCGGCGGCGAGTTCACGGTGCTCGACGCCCGCAGCGCGATGATCGGCGAGGGCGCCGACGAACGTGCCTTCCGCAACGGCCTCAAGGTGCTCGGCGGGCTGGCGCTGCTGCTCGGCATGTTCGTGGTGTTCCAGACGCTGTCGCACTCGCTGGTGGCGCGCGTGCGGCAGCTCGGCCTCTTGCGCTGCCTCGGCACCGGCACCGGCGCCATCACCCGCATCTTCCTGCTCGACGCGCTGCTGCTCGGCGCGCTCGGCGCCGCGCTCGGGGTCGGCCTCGGCCTGCTGCTGGCGCTCGTGCTGCAGCACTTCCACATCAGCTCGCTCGGCGCCGGCAAGCCGTGGCAGACCTTCGACGTGCCGATGTTCCAGGTGGTGTGGACGGCGTTGCTCGGCGTGCTGTTCACCCTGGCCGGCGCGATGTTCCCGCTGGTGCGGGCGCGGCAGGTGCCGGCACTCGACATCCTGCAGGCGCGTGGCCTGGCGCCGGGCAGCGACGACGGCATCGACCTGCTGCGGTCGGTGAACCTGTGGCTGTTCGGTCTCCTGGTGCTGGCGTTGCCGCTCGCTTACCTGGCGATGACGCCGCTGGCCGCCGAGGAGAGCGCCGAGACGCGTATGGTGCTGTTGCAGCTCGGCGGCATGCTCGGCCTGTTCGGCACGGTGCTGCTGCTGGCGCCGCCGGTGACGGCGTGCCTCGGTCGCGCGCTGCTGCTGCCGGCGCGCGGCTTGTCGACGATGGCCGGCTGGCTGACCGCGAAGGTGGTCAGCCGCGCCGCCGGCCGCATCGCCGCCGCCGTCTGCGGGCTGGCCGCGGTGATGCTGGCGCTGCTCGGCCTCAAGACCGTGACCGCGTCGCTGCGCGGCGAAGTGCGCGCGTTCGCCCAGCAGGCGATCGACGACCGCATGTTCCTGAGCTGTGCGCCGGTGACGGCCGCGCACGCGCAGCGCCTGGCCGAGGTGCCCGGGGTGCGGCTGGTCGAGGCCTACGCCGGGGAAGAGCAGGGTGGTGGCTTCCTCCTGCGCGGGCTCGACGTCGAGACCGCCGCGGCGCCGGGTGGCCCGCTCGAGACCGCTGGCTCGCCGGTGATGCGCCGGTATGCCGACCCGCAGGTGCGAACGCTGGTGGCGAGCCATCGCCTGGCGAAGACGCGGCAGTGGCGGGAGGGGGATCTGGTGTCGCTGCGGGATCGCAACGGCACCCCGGTGGCCTACGAGGTGCTGCTGATCAGCGACCGCGCCGGCTTCGACGGCGACGAGCGTGCCTTTGCCATCACCTCGCCGACGTGGATGCGGCGCGACTTCTGCATCGCCGAGGCCGCGGTCGAACGGCTGGTGCTGCGGCTCGAACCGGGGGCCGACTTTGCGGCGATCACGGCCGCTGCGCGCACCATGCTGCCGGGTCTGCGCAGCTCGAAGCTCGGCGACCACATCCGCGAGTACTTCGTGCGCGACGTGGCGCGCGACTTCGAGCTGTTCGACCTGCTGTTGCTGCTGATGATGGTGCTGGCCGGCGTCGGCCTGCTCAACGGCATGACCATCGCAGCGCTCGGCCGCGTGCGCGAGCTCGGCGTGCTGCGGGCGCTCGGCATCACGCGCGGGGCGTTGGTGGGGTCCTTCCTGCTCGAGGGCGCCGTGGTGGCCATGCTGGCGAGCCTGATGGCGCTGTCGCTGGCGGTGCCGATGGGGCACGTGCTGGTGCTCGGCATGAACGTGGTCGCCGGGCTCGACGCCCCGGTGGTGCTGCCGTACCGCTGGTTCGTGCTGGCGCCGCTGGCGGCGCTGGGCACGGCGCTGGTGGCGGCGATGGTGCCGGCGCAACGTGCGCTGCGGCAGAGCCCGAGCGAGTCCGTGCGCTACGAGTGACCGTGCGGCGCGGGCGGTCGCTGCGGCCGCGGACGGCGCGGCGCGAGGGCCGGCGGCAACGTTGGCTGGAATGAGCGTGCGGCGGCGGGTACGACTCGCCGCACGAATGAAGCAGCGTTCTCCCTGGCAGCGCACGCACACGTGCGGTGAGTTGACGATCGCCGACAAGGACCAGCAGGTGGTGTTGAACGGGTGGATCGAGAACCACCGTCACCACGGCCAGATCGTGTTCCTGGACCTGCGCGACCGCTACGGCGTCACCCAGGTGGTGGTGGACCAGGAGGCCGGCGACCAGCAGAGCGGCATGGCGGCAGGCACCTTCGAGCTCGTGCGCCGGCTCGGCGCCGAGGACGTGATCTCGGTGCGGGGGCGCGTGCGGCCGCGCGGTGAGGGCAACGTCAACAAGAACCGCAGCACCGGCGAGATCGAACTGCTGGTGCAGTCGGTGACCGTGCTGAGCGAGGCGGAGACGCCGCCGTTCGAGATCCTCGACAAGGCCGAGGCCAACGAGGAGCTGCGTATGCAGTACCGCTACCTCGACCTGCGCCGGCGGCCGCTGCAGGAGGCGATGCTGAAGCGCGCGCGCTTCGTCACCGCGATCCGCAACTTCCTGCAGCAGCACCGCTTCATCGACATCGAGACGCCGATCCTGACCAAGAGCACGCCGGAGGGCGCGCGCGACTACCTGGTGCCGAGCCGCGTGCACGGCGGCAAGTTCTACGCGCTGCCGCAGAGCCCGCAGATCTTCAAGCAGCTCTGCATGGTGGCCGGACTCGACCGCTACTACCAGATCGCGCGCTGCTTCCGCGACGAGGACCTGCGCGCCGACCGCCAGCCCGAGTTCACGCAGATCGACCTCGAGATGTCGTTCGTCGAAGAGCACGACGTGCTCGACATCGTCGAGGCGATGGTCGTGCACGGCATGCGTGATGGCTTCGGCATCGAGCTGCCGCAGCCGTTCCCGCGCTTCGACTACTTCGAGGCGATGGACAAGTACGGCTGCGACAAGCCGGACCTGCGCTTCGACATGCAGTTGATCGACTGCACGGCGCTGGCGGCGACCAGCGACTTCAAGGTGTTCGCCGGCGCGGTGCAGGCCGGCGGCATCGTCAAGGGCCTGTGCGCGAGCGGCGCCGCCGAGAAGTTCTCGCGCAAGGGCATCGACGAGCTGACGGCGTTCGTCAACGGCTTCGGCGCCAAGGGGCTGGCCTGGGCCAAGGTCACCGACAAGGGCCTCGAAGGCTCGATCGCCAAGTTCTACGACGGCGACAAGGGCAAGCAGCTGGGTGCGCACATGGCGGCGAAGCCCGGCGACCTGCTGCTGTTCGTCGCCGACCAGAAGAAGGTCGTGCACAAGGCGCTCGGCGAGCTGCGGCTCAAGGTCGGCGGCCTGCTCGGTCTGCGCGACCCGAAGGTGTTCCGCTGCTGCTGGGTGCTCAACTTCCCGATGTTCGAGTGGAACGAGGACAAGGCGCGCTGGCAGTTCGCGCACAACCCGTTCAGCGCCCCGGTCGACTGGGACGTGCAGGACTTCGGCAAGGACACCGAGCAGATCAAGAGCCGCGCCTATGACTTCGTCATGAACGGCTGGGAGCTCGGCTCGGGTTCGATCCGCATCCACCGCCGCGAGCTGCAGGCGCGTGTGTTCGAGTTCCTCGGCATCACGCCCGAGCAGCAGCGCGCCAACTTCGGCTTCCTGCTCGATGCCTACAAGTACGGCGGTCCGCCGCACGGTGGCATCGCGCTGGGCGTCGACCGCATCGTCGCGCTGGCGCTCGGCCGCGAGGGCATCCGCGACGTCATCGCCTTCCCGAAGACGGCGATGGCGTTCGACCTGATGGCGGAGGCGCCGAGTGAGGTGTCGGCCGAGCAGATGGCCGAGCTGCAGATCCTCAGCACGGTGAAGAAGCCCGGGTGAACGGGCGCCGACGGCAGCGCGCCGAGATCCTGCTGGCGGGACTCGTCGCCGGCCTCGCCGCCTGGTGGGTGCAGCGCCGCGGGCTCGTGCTCGGGCCCGACGCCTGGACTTACTGGACCAGTTCGATCGCGCTGCTCGAAGGCCGCGGCTTCGTCGATGGCCACGGCCTGGCGGTGACGGCGTGGCCGATCGGCTACCCGGCGTGGCTCATGCTGGTGCAGGCCTGCTGTGGTGTCTCGGCCGACGCCGTGCGTATCGCCGACAGCCTCAGCATCGGCCTGCTGGCGGCGCTGGCGACGTTGTGGGGGCAGCAGCGCCTCGCCGGGGGCACGGCACCGAGCTGGCCCGTGGCCGTGGCGGCGGTGGTACCGGCGGCGGCCGCGGCGCGCGGTTGTGCGTCCGAGTACCTGATGCTGGCCGGCTGGTTCGGCGCGCTCTGCTGCCTCGGTGGCGGTCCGCGTCTTTGCGCATGGCGCGGCATCGGGGCGGTGCTCGGCCTCATGGTGGCCGTGTTGGCGCGGCACGCGGCGCTGGCGTTCGTCCCGGCGGCGTGGTGCCTGGTCGCGGCGCGGCTCGGGGACCGCAAACGCGCGGCCCTGGTCTCTGCGCTCGGGGCCCTGGTGATCGGGTGCTTGTGGCTCGGGCACCGCCTGGCGCTGGGCCAGCAGGGCAGCCTGGTCTGGTTCGCCGGACGCTACGGGTTGCCCGACATCGTCTGGACCATGCTGCGCGGCATCGACCGCGGCCTCGGCGTGTTCCCGTTCGGCCTCGGCTGGTTCGCCGTCATCGCCTCGGCGGTGACTTGGGCCCGAGGCCCGGCGGCGCGCTGGCTCGGCTTGCCGGCGGAACGGCTGCGACACGGCCCTGTCGTCGCGACCACCCTGGTCGCGCTGGTGGGGCTCGTCGTGATGTTCTTGGTGGTGCCGATCGCCGACCCGCCGCGGCAACGCTTCGTGCGCTTCGCCAGCATGATGGCCATGCTGCTCGGCAGTGTGCTGCTGGTGCAGAGCCGCGGGCCGCGGCGCGCGCTGCTGCTGGTGCTGCTGCTGGTGCCGCCGGCGCTGCCGCTGCTGCGCGACGTGCTGCAGGGGCGCACGGGGCTCGATACGACGACCACCGACGGCGGCGAGTCGTTCGTGCCGCTCGACGCTGTGCCGGGGCCCGCGGGCAGCGCCGAGCGGCGGTTGCCGGACGGCCGCCTGCAGGTGCCGACGCCGCGTTTCCGCTGGCAGGTTGCGCCGCCGCCCGCCGGATCACAACCGCGCTGAGGCGCAGCGATCGGCCGCCGCCGGCGCGACGCCGAGCGAGAGCGCCTGATCGATGGTGTCGAGCACCTGCTGTTCGCCGATCTCGGTGATGCAGCGGCCGCGCGGCGACGCCGTGCAGCCGGTGACCTGCATGCCGGCGAAGTCGCGGGTCATGCAATGCAGGCAATCGACACCCTGGGCCTCGACCGCGTGCACGACGGCGCCCGGATGCACGAAGCGCTCGGGCTTCGCCAGCGAGAACAGCGTCACACACGGCACCTGGGCGGCCTGGGCGTAGTGGAACGGCCCCGAGTTGTTGCCGACGAACAACTGGCAGGCCGACAACACCGCCGCGGTCTCGCGCATGGTCAGCTTGCCGACCAGGTCGGTGCCGATGCCGAGGCGGTTCTGCTGGCCGATCTCGATCACCTGGGCGCCCGCCTGCTGCAGCACACTGGCGACCGTGTGCCAGCGCGCCACCGGCCAGTGCCGCAGCGGGTCGACGAAGTCGGCGCAGATGGCGATGCGCGGCCGCGACGACAGCGGCACGCGGCGCAGCACCCGCAGGTCCTCGGCCGACAGGTGCAGCCGCGGCCGGCGGTCGCTCGGCGCGACGCCGGCGTAGCTGCACATGTGGTCGATCAGGCTCGGCATCGCCTCGAGCCGCGCATAGGCGGCGCGGTCCATGTGCGTGAACAGTTTGACCTCGACGACATGATCGAAGCGCTGGCCGGGCTGCGCCATGCCACTCGCGAGCGGGTTGTGCACGACGTTGCCGGCCTTGCCGGCGAGCCAGATGCGCGTGCCGGGGCCGAAGCGCTCGACCAGGCCGAGCAACATCGGGTCGCTGCAGAGCAGGTCGCCGAGGCCCCAGCCACCCTGGTAGTGCACGAGCACGTTCATGTCAGACTCCCGCCGGGGCGAGCGGCCGCACTTCGTCGAGCGCCCGTTCGATGGTGGCCATGGTCGCCGCCGGCAGGTGCGGCAGCAGGGTGGCCCGGGCGTGGTCGACGAGGCCGAGCTCACGCGCCACCAAGAGGGCGCCGGCGACGGTCTCGGTGCGCGTGACGCCGTGCGCGATGGCGTGCAGCAGCGCGGCGAGCGCCTGCCGCTGCTTCTGGTTGTCGTAGAGCGTGACGCCGAGGTCGGCCCAGGTCTCGGCCGCGTTCTCGCCGCGGGCGTCCTGCTTGCCGATCGCGGCCAGCAGGGCGAACTCGGCCTCGGCGCCGTCTCCCTGCGCCAGGTAGCGGCGCGCCACCTCGCGGATCGCGGCCGGCTCCATCCACTTCAGGTAGACGCGGGCGTCGTTCGAGGTGCGGCGGAAGACGTGGCCGTGCTGGTCGCGGAAGGCGCCGTGGCCGCTGTTCTCATGGCAGGGATCGCAGTAGCCGAAGTCGCTGCAGGCGAACCACTCGCCCATCTTCGGCAGCGGGCGGCACTCGCCGATGCGGGTGATGTTGCCGAACGTGTGCTTGCGTTCGGACAGGTGGTACTGGCAGTTGAAGACCGATCCTTCGGGGTCGATGTTGACCCACGCGCTGGTGCAGTCGATCTGGTACTTGTGGTCGCGGTTGAAGGCCTCGCCCATGTGGGTGCCGCGGAACTCATTGAACTGGTAGACGAGGCCGCGGCGATCGGCCAGTTCGACCAGCTTGGCGAGGTTGCGATCGTGCTCGTCGTCGCGGAAGTGCGGGAAGCGCTGCAGCCCGACCATCGAGAACGTCGGCTTCGCCACCAGGCCCGAGTCGCGCAGCCGTTCCGCCTGGTCGAGCCACTGCGCGGGGGACGAGAACTTCGGGTGGTAGGTGTGGAAGCTGGTGACGAACTGCTTGCCGTGCGCCCGCATCTCGCGCGCCACGGCGTCGATGTCGAAGGTCAGGTTCGAGGTCAGGTCGAGCGCGTAGCCGTCGAGGTGGCTGGCGATGAAGGCGAAGTCCTTGTGCAGCGACGGCTCGCCGCCGGTCAGGATCAGCGGGTGTTCGGGCCGCACCGGGAACGCGTTCAGCGCCTCGACCCACTGCCGGCCGGTCAGCTCTTGGTACTTGCCCCACGGCTTGCGCCGCTGGCCGGGGATCATCTGCGGCTTCTGGATGCAGTAGTCGCAGGCGAAGTTGCAGCGCGCCGTCAGGTAGGCGACCCAGACGTGGATTCCGGGCGTCGGCAGCGGGAACGGTGGGGTGTCGGCCATGGGGGACTTCGAGGTGCCGATGGCATCGGCGCCTCGGCCGGTCGGCCTGAAGGGCAAGCGGACCGCGGCGGCCGGCGATCAGCCGCCCTTGGCCTTCCACGCCATCAGCGTCTGCACGAGCTTGGTGCTGATCGTGTTGTAGTCGCTGTCGAGGCTCTTCTTGGCGGCGTCGATCTGCTGCGAGGCGACGAGGCGCAGGATCTTGGCGGCTTCGTGGTGGAAGCGCTCGTGCGCAGCCTTGGCGGTGGCGAAGTCGGGGCTGGCCTTGCTGGCGGCGTCGATGCCCTGCTTGAGCCACTTGCCGAACTCGCACACGTCGTCGCGTTCGACCTTGCTGGGGTCGTGTTCACTCTTGCCCGTCTGCACGGCGTTGAGCAGCCGGCCCTTCCACAGGCCGTGGGCGCCGATGGCGGCGGTGATCTGGTCCTTGAGCGTGGCGGTCATGCAGCCGTCATCGGCAAGAACGGGCCAGCGATGTCGTACGCAGAGCTGGGTGATCCGTCGGGGAGACTTCCCGAGCGTCAGGCGCCGGCGCCGCACGTGCGCAGCAACCGGACCAGTTCCGCCGAGATCAGCTCGTACTCACCCTGCAGGGCGCGGTTGGCGGCGGCGACGCGGCCTTCGATCGCCATCTGCACGATGCGCGCGGCGTGTTCGTGGAAGCGCGTGTGCTCGCAACGCAACTGGCGCAGGTCGGCGTCGTCCTCGGCCTCGGGCAGGCTCGCCAGCAGCCGGCCGAGCTCGCAACGGTCGTCGGCGGCAACGGCGCCGATCTGCAGGCCTTGCCCACGTTCCTGGATGGACTGTTCGAGGCGCCGGCGCCAGTCGGCGTGGGCCACGATGGCCTGGTCGATGCGGGTCTGGGAGAGGTTCGGCATGTGGCGTTCGTCGCCTACGCATCGGCATCGCCGGCCCCGGCCGTCGATCGGGG
>JAEUHT010000092.1 GCA_016793265.1 Planctomycetota bacterium | reverse complement strand
AGGAGAACGACTGGGCGGCGGCGGTCGCGGCGAGCGCGAGCGCGGCGAGGGGGTTTCGCATCATCGGTGCAGTGCGGGCAGCAGAGGGGGCGGCGCAGGATACCGAGGCGCGGCGCCGCCGCAGCCCCCCCTCCGGGACCGGCGTGATGTTCCGGCTCAGCGCCCGGCCGCCTGTTCGGCGGCGCGCAACACCGCGTCCGCCTGCGCGTCGTCGCCGAGCCGCGCCTGGGCCAGGAAGTGCCGCAAGAACGCCTCGCTCTCGAACTGCGGCTGCGGCGCCAGCATCGCCAACGCGGCGCGCACGGCCAGGTGTTCACGCAGCAGCGGCGTCGCGGCCGCCGGCGCCGGCAGGGTGAGCAACAGGAACACGCCGGCGGCGGACTTCATGCGGGCATCAGATGCGGTTCCAGGGCGCGGCGCCACGCCGCGAGCTTCTGCGTACGCGGCATGCCGGCGTGGGCCGGGCTCGTGGACGGCAGCGGCACGCACGTCGGCGGCGCGCCGGCGCCGAGCTCCGGCAGCACGAGCCGCTGGAACAGGCGCCAGGCCGTGCCGCCGTTGCACAACACGGCGCGGATGCCCGGGTGGGCGGCGAAGAAGCCGGCGAAGTCGTTCGTGCGCATCGACGCCGCGGCGATGGCACTGTCGAGGCTGCCGTGCCGTTCACAGCTGCGCAGCACGTCCCATAACGCCACCCCGCGTGCCGTCAGGGCCGCGAGCCGCGCTGCGTAGTCGAGCCCCGGATCGAAGCCGAGCACGGCGCCGACGATCGGCCAGAACGCGTTCTGCGGGTGCGCGTAGTAGCGCTGCGCGCGCAGCGACGCCATCCCGGGCATGCTGCCCAGCACGAGCATTCGCGGCGCCGGGCCGACCACGGGCGGGAAGCTGCGCACGGACACCACGCCGGGACTCTAGGGCGCCGCGCCGTGGTATGAAGGGCGCGTGGCCTCGCCGCTGACCTTCCGCCGCCGCTTCCTGGAGCAACTGCCCGGGGACCCGCGCACCGACAACACCACGCGCCTCGTGCGCGGCGCCTGCTGGTCGCGGGTGCTGCCGACGCCGGTGCCAGCGCCGCGCCTCCTGGCCTGGTCGCGGCCGCTGGCGCAGGAGCTCGGCCTCGACGAGCCGCGCATGCAGGACGCGGCGACCACGCAGGTGCTCGCCGGCAACAACCTCTGGCCCGGCATGGACCCGTACGCCGCCAACTACGGCGGCCACCAGTTCGGGCACTGGGCCGGCCAGCTCGGCGACGGCCGCGCCATCGTGCTCGGCGAACTCGAACGGCGCGACGGCACGAGCGTGGAGCTGCAGCTCAAGGGGGCCGGGCCCCCCCACTCCTCCCGCCGCGCCGACGGCCGCGCCGTGCTGCGTTCGTCGTTGCGCGAGTTCTTGTGCAGCGAGGCGATGCATCACCTCGGCGTGCCGACCACACGCGCGCTGTCGTTGGTGGCGACCGGCGAAGGCGTCGTGCGCGACATGTTCTACGACGGCAACCCCAGAGCCGAACCGGGCGCGATCGTCTGCCGCGTGGCGCCGTCGTTCCTGCGCTTCGGCAGCTTCGAACTGCCGTGCAGCCACGGCGACGTGGCGCTGCTGCGGCGGCTGGCCGACCACGTGCTGACCACGTTCTTCCCCGAGCTCGGCGCGCCGTCGGCCGACGCCTACGCCAGGCTCTACCAGGACATCACGATGCGCACCGCCGAGCTGGTCGCGCACTGGCAGGCGGTCGGCTTCGTGCACGGCGTCATGAACACCGACAACATGTCGCTGCTCTCGCTGACGATCGACTACGGCCCCTACGGCTGGATCGACGACTTCGACTTCGGCTGGACGCCGAACACCACCGACGCCGGCATGCGCCGTTACGCGTTCGGCAACCAACCGAGCATCGCCTTGTGGAACGTGCTGCGCCTCGGCGAGGCCATGCTGCCGCTGCTCGGCGACGAGAGCCTGCTCGACGCCGCAGCGGCGAGCTTCCAGCACACCTACGCGGCAGCCGAGGTGCGCCGCTACGGCGCCAAGATCGGCCTCGCTGGCGAACGGCAGGCCGGCGACGAAGCGCTGCTGCGCGACCTCGTGCTCTGGCTGTCGGCACAGGCGATCGACATGACGCTGTTCTTCCGCGCGCTCGCCGACGTGGCGCGGCTCGACCGGTTGCCGGCGGCGCTGCCCGCAGGTCTTCGCGCGACGTTCTACGGCCCGGTGCCGGCCGCCCACGAAGTGGCAGGCCAGGCTTGGCTCGCCCGCTGGTGGCAGCGCGCGCGCGAGGGCCGCGACGGCGGCCGCGTCGCCGCGGCGATGGACGCCGTCAACCCGCGCTTCGTGCTGCGCAACTGGGTCGCGCAACTGGCGATCGAAGCCGCCGAACTGGGCGACCTGGCCCCGCTGCAGCGGCTGCAGCGCGCGCTCGAACGACCGTTCGACACGCCGGCCGAGTTCGACGACCTGGTGCAGAAGCGCCCCGACTGGGCGCGGCACAAGCCGGGCTGCTCGGCCTTGTCGTGCAGCTCGTGAGGCAGGGCCTGAGGGCAAAACGACCGGGCAGGCCTTACAGGGCTCGCGCAACTCCTACACGCTGACGTCGCCGCCTCGGCAGGCACCCGGCCGCCTCCCGCCGGCGACGACGCAGAGCCGTCGCCGGTCCAGCGGCCCGTTGCCCGCGTGGCCTGCTTCTTGTTCTCGCCGCCTGTGATCCCCCGCGCCCTGTCGCGTCCCGGAGTGCTGTTCGCCGTGCTCGCGGCGGCCAGCGCCTGGCTCTGCGCCGCCCTGCCTGTCTTCTCCCAGGAGGCCTACTACTGGACCTACGCGCAGCACCCGGCGCTGTCCTACTTCGACCACCCGCCGATGGTCGCGTGGCTGATCTGGCTCGGCACCCAGGCTCTCGGTGACGGTGCCTTCGGCGTGCGCGCGGGCACCTGGCTGTGCGGCCTCGCCGCCACCTGGCTCGGCGTGCTGCTGCTGCGCGACTTCGGCGTCGACCGCCGCGGTCAGGCGACGTGGATCCTGCTCGCGCTGGTGTCACCGATCGTGACCATGACGCATTTCCTGGCCAACCCCGATGCCCCGCTGGTGGCGGCTTGGACCCTGACCATGTGGGCGATCTGGCGCGCGCGCGGCGGTGGCCTCGGCTGGTGGCTGCTGGCCGGGCTCGGCGCCGGCCTCGCGCTGACGAGCAAGTACTCCGCCGCCTTCCTCGGCGTCGGCGGCGTGCTGCTGCTGCTCACCGATGCCCCGCTGCGCCGGCAGTTGCTGCGCCCCGGCCCCTGGCTCGCCCTCGTCGTGGCCTGCCTCGTCTTCCTGCCCGTGGTGTGGTGGAACGCGCAGAACGACTTCGAGTCGTTCCGCTTCCAGACCACCGAGCGGTTGCACAAGGGCCACTTCGGCTTCTGGTGGTTCGCCCAGTTCGTCGGCGGGCAGGCGGGCGTGCTGCACCCGCTGCTCGCGCTCGCGCTGCCAATCGGCCTCGCCTTCCTGCTGCGCCGACTGCGCACGGACGCGCGCGCGCTGCACCTGCTGGCCTTCGGCGTGCCGATGCTCGGCTACTTGCTGTTCCAGTCCTTGTGGATCCAGGTCAAGCTCAACTGGATGGCCCCGGCCTACGTGGCGCTGCTGCTCACGGTCGTCTGGTGGTGGCGAGAACGCGGCGACGCCGCGAGCCTGCGCCATCCGGCGTGGCGCTGGGCGCTCGCGTCGTTCGTACTGGTGCCCATCGTGGTGCTGCTCTCGCCGGCATTGCGGTTGATCCCGCCCGGCAGCGGCACCTCGTGGACCGGCTGGGACGAGATCGCCGCACACGCCGAGAAGTGGGAAGAGCGCCTCGACCGCAAGGACTCCATCGACGGCAACGTCTTCTTCTTCGCCGCCGACTACCGCGATGCCGCGCAGCTCGGCCGCAGCCTGCGCCTGATGTGGGAACACGACGACCATCACGATGGCAGCCCTGCCGATCCGGGCGAGCCGACGCTGGCGCAGAACGTGCTCGGCCAGCGCGCCCTGCAGTTCGAGCACTGGACACCACCGCGCGCGTGCGTCGGCCAGGACGCCGTGTTCGTGCTGCCGCGCCCACGCGGGCGCGAAGCCGTGGTCAAGCTGGCCGCCGAGCGCTTCGCCAACATCGAGCTCGCCGAGCACCTGCAGGTCGAGTGCTGCGGCATCGACCTGTTCGACGCCGACATCTACACCTGCCGCGGCTACAAGGGGCCCGACGTGAAGCAGTGAAGAACCGGGAAGAACCTGCCGCAGCGCTCGTGTTGCCGACCCCTCGCATGCTCCGCGCCCGCCTCGCCCCGCTTGCCCTGCTCGCGCCATGGCTCTTGCCTGGCTGCGCCGCATCGCGGGTGCCGCTGCCGCTGCCGACGCCGTCGCCGGCCGGCATGCTGCACCTCGAAGGCACCGAGTTCGTCGCCGCCCGCGTACACCACGGCATCCCGATCCTGCAGCGCTCCTTCTTCTGGGACGGCAACGGCGAGGTCGACGACACCGGCGTCGGTCTGCAATGGGGCCACTTCGTCGCCGACGACATGGCGCTCGGCGTCAGCGGCAACGCCACCAACTGGTGGACGCCAGGTCCCGACGTGCAGAGCGTCGAGATCGAGGGCCTGCTGCGCTTCTACCCGGTGCCCGATTGGCCGCTGTTCGTCAGCGGCACCAGCGGCTACCAGCTCGCCGACCATGCCATCCCGCCCGGCGGCACGGTGTGGAACTTCTCGTTCGGTTTCGGCACCGGCGTCGAACTGCCGATCGCGGCCGGCACCAGTGCTCTGTTCGGCGTCGACTACCACCACGTCTCCAACGCGCTCGGCCACGAGAGCCCGCGCAACCCGAGCCAGAACGAGGCGCGCCTCTGGGTCGGCTGCGCCTGGACCTTCTGAGCCCATCCGCCACCAGCACGAACCGGCGCCGCGGCGGCGGCACCTCGGCAGCATGCATCGCCACCTGCCGTAGTTCCGCATCGGCTTGCCGCCCTCCCCGAGGCAGGGAACGGCAGCTCGACCCAGCCGGTCGCGGCCCGAGCCCGTGGTTGGCACGTTCCTCAGTAGCGCAGCGCCAGCAGCCGCGCCCCTTCGGCGTCGATCGTCACCACGAACAGGCGGTCGTACTCCGCGTCGTCGATCGCCGGTGGCGACGTCACGCCGAGCGCCCGCAGCACCGCGGGCACGGTGTTGGAGTGGCCACACACGAGCACCGTCTCGCCCTCGCGCTCGCGCAGCGCCGCCGCGAGCGGCCGCACCTCGTGCGCCGGCAGCGTCGTCGTCGCCAGCGCATGCGCCTGCCCGGTCGGCGCCACCGTCGCCGCCGTGCGCCGATACTCGGTCGCATAGATCGCCGTCAATGGCACGTCGCGCAGCAGCGTCGCCAACCGCGCCGCGCGCCGTTCGCCGGCCTCGACGAGGCCCGGGTCCAGGCCTTCGCCGCCCTTCTCCGCGTGCCGCACCAGGATCACCGTCGTCACCGCGGTCGCCGTCTTCGCGCCACCGTCCACGAACGCACGAATGCGCTGCGACAGGCCGCGGGCGAGCTCGTTCGGCACCGGCACCGTCAGGTTGTACTGCCGCAGCACCCAACCGCCGCCGCGCCGCACCAGCACGCCGCTGCCGCGGCATTCGCCGTAGGCGTCGTTGTCGAGCACTTCGTCGAACCAAGCCAGCTCGCCGCCGTCGGCGACCTCGACGTGGCGCTGCAGCGGCACGTAGACCCACGCCGACGGCCGTTCGAAGTACGGCATCGCGAAGCGGCGGAACTCGGCGCCGGTCCAGCGCTCGCTGGCGTCGGTGCCGAGGAACACGGCGTCGTCGGGCAGCAGGTGGAAGTAGCGCGCTTCGTCACCCTTGGCCGCCGCCTCGTGGAACGCGTCGAGCGCCGCGTCGACCGCCGCCGCCGCCCCCGCTTGCCGCCGTTCGGCGTGCAACCTGCGGAAGTGCTCCCGCAGCGAGGCGCCGTCGACCTCGCCGAGCACGTGCACGCGGCGCGCATGCAGCTTCTGCACCGCGGCGACGTCGGCCGCCGCGGCGCCGCCCCACACCGTCAGCGTCTGGAACTGGTGGCGATTGCGCAGCACGGCCGGCACCGCCCCGGCGACGTGGTCGCCCGACGCCGCCGCGTGCATCGCCCCCTGGTCGATGACGAACGCGGCGCGCAGGCCGTCGAACGCGTTCGGGCCGAGCGACTCTGGCGGCGACGCCGGCCGCGCGACGATGAACCCGGCGCGCGCGATCTCGATCGCCAGCGCCGCCGCGTCGGCGTCGAACAGCACCAGCAGCGGCGTCGGTCTGGCGGCGTCGAAGCCGGCCGGCAGCTGCACGCTGCAGTCGGCGTGAACGCTGGGCGGCGGCAGGTCCTGCGCCGCCGCGCGCACGCTCCCAAGGCCCACGAACAGGCTGCAGACGACGACGGCGAGGCGTGGCATGGCGCGTGGTCTAGCCGCGCACAACTGCCGGCGACAGCGGAAAGCCGCCTTGCGGCACGAGCACCGGCGCCGGCTCGAGGTCGTAGACGGCGAGGAACTTGCTCGCGTCGCCGCCGAAGTCGGCAGCCATCGCCTGCAGCGTGCGCGCGTCCCGGCGGCGGCGGAAGTGCGGCGCGAAGGCGCGATCCCACCACGGCAGCGGCCGCAGCGTCAGGTGGCCCTTGTACTGGAACTCGCACATCGCGATCAGCGCGACGACGCGGCGCGCGCCGAGCCTGGCCAGTTCGTCCACCATCGCCGGCACCTGGTGCTCGGGGATGTGTTCGAACACGTCGAACGCGGTCACGGTGTCGAAGCCGTGTTCAGGGCCGAACGGGATCGCCGTGACCGAGCCTTGGCGCAGGAACGGCCGCGCCTCGGCGTAGGCGATGCTGGGGAGATCCGCGCACAGGTCGAAGCCGTGCGCGTCGACGCCGCGCGCGCGCAGCTGGCGTACGACCTCACCGGCCGAACAGCCGGCGTCGAGCACCTTCGCCGGTTGCAGCAGCCGCAGGATCGAGTCGACGATGCGCGCCTTGTAGGTGGTCTCGTGACCGTGGTCGTTCGAGTAGTTCTGGTCGGCGTGGTACTGGCCCGCGTAGAGCCCGGCCAGCGCCGCGTCGGTGACGCCGGCGAAGGCGCCGGCATGGAACGGCCGCATCAGCTCGGTGAGCTGCAGCAGCACGGGGCGCACGTCGGCGTCGTTGCCATCGCCGTGCACGACCTCGATCCGAGGCCCCGGCTGCCGCCAGTCGCAGCGCACGACGCCGCTGGTGCCACGCAGGGTCTCGACGAACTCGAACACACACTCGTCACCGGCCCAGATGCCGCCGCGCACGACGAGGCGGCCCTCGGCGCCGCGCCGGTCGTGGATCGTGTAGACGACGTGGATCATGGTCCTGCATCGGCTGGCCGCGGCCCGCGGGTGGATCGATACCGCCGGTGCCACGGGCGCTGGCGCGGCGCGGCGGGCAGTCTGGAAACCGGCCGGTCTCGCATTCCACGGCCACGGTCGGGACGATGCGGGCATGCGATCCTCGTGCCTGTCGCTGGCCATCGCCGCCGCCGCGTTCGCGCAGACCCCACAACTGCTGATCGACGGCAAGCCGGGGCTCGGCGTCAGCTCCAACCCGACCTCGTTCGGGCGCTGCGCGGTCGACGGCACCGTGACCCTGATCCTCGACGACGGCGTTCACGGCACGCAGCTGTGGCAGAGCGACGGCACCACCGCCGGCACCGTGCGCATCACGAACTTCGTGGGGCCGGGGATCTTCCGCTTCGTGGCGACGATCGCGGACCTGACCGTGTTCGTCGTCGAGCGCGGCAACAGCCTCGAACTGTGGCGCACCGATGGCACGGCCGCCGGCACCACGCTGCTGCACGCCGGCACGGTGACTTCGGGCCTGCTGTACCCGACCGCCGCGGTCGCCCACGGCAACGTGCTGTTCTTCGCCGACAACGGCACCACGTGGCGAACGGATGGCACCGTCGCCGGCACGTTCTCGCTCGGTGTGCCTCACTCGTCGTGGAAGGCCGCGCTGCCCGGCGCGACCCTGCTGCACGGACTGCAGGGCGAGCTGATCGTCAGCGACGGCGACACCGCGAGCGTCGTCGGATCGGTGCCGGGCGGCCTGCTGGTGACGCCGGACTGGGCGCTGTACCAGACCAACCTGGTGCTCGCGCCGCCGCAGCTGCTGGTGACGGTGACCGCGCTGCACCTGCCGGGCCAGCCTTCGCTGTCGCTGCCGATCGATACGCGCCTGTTGCCGCTGCCCGGGCGCGCCCTGCTGCTCGCCGGGGCGAGCGGCCTGTCGCGCTGGGACGGGCTCGCCGCGCCGCAGCAGCTGCTGGCGTGGACCGCGGTGGACAACTACTCCGTTCTCTGGGGCACCCGTTACGTGTTCGCGGCGACGGTGCCCGGCGCCGGTGGCGAACTCGTGTTCAGCGATGGCACGGCCGGAGGCACGCAGGTGCTCGACGTCGTGCCCGGCCCGACCGGCAGCGGGGCCCGCCTCGCCGTGCCGCTGCGCGATCGGGTCGTGTTCTGGGCGGCGACCGGCGGTCTCGGCGCCGAACCCCACGCCAGCGACGGCACGCTGGTCGGCACGGTGCGGCTCGCCGACCTCGAACCAGGCACCGGCAGCTCGGTCTTCGCCGGCTTCACGCCGATCGGCGAACGGCGCGCCGTGCTGGCGGTGCAGACGACTGCGCTCGGCAAGGAGCCGTGGCTGACCGACGGCACACCGGCCGG
>JAEUHT010000113.1 GCA_016793265.1 Planctomycetota bacterium | reverse complement strand
CACGGCTCGCCGTCGTCGTCGTCCGCGGCGGCCGCGGCCGCGGCTGGCGCCGGGGTCGGCGGCGCCGTGGGCGCGGCCGTCGGCGCCGGCGCGGCGACGTTCGGGGTGGCCGCTGCCGGCGTCGTGGGTTGGCGCGGCGCGGTCGCGGCGGTGCCGCTCCCCATCGCCAGCGGGTCGAGGTCGAGCAGCATGCGGGCGAGGCCCTGCATGGCGGTGTCGGTGGCCTCGGCGCGCACGGCGGCGAGGTCCGCCGCGTGCCGCTCGGCGAGCGCTCGCTGTTCCCGTTCGGCCTCTGCGGCTGCCTCCTGGCGGGCGCGCAGCACGGCCTCGCGCACGTAGTCGTTGCGCACGCCGGCCAGCTCCTGCAGCGTGCGCCAGAAGCGCCGCCGGTCGGCGGTGGCCGCGACCAGCGCGCGCATCACGATGGCGCGCGCCGGGGCGCCGTCGTCGGCGGTGCCGTAGCTCACGAACGGCAGCCGGCGACGGGCTTCGTCGGCCGGCAGCTCGAGGTAATCGGCCAACGGCACCAGGTCCTGGTCGACGATGCCGGCTGGCACCGGCATGAAGGCGTGGCGCAGGTGCGGCTGCAGCAGCGCGTAGTCGGCGAAGGTGAAGGCGGCGCCGTCGGCCAGCGGCCAGTCGGCGTCGGGCGTCGGGTTGCCGGCGAAGTCGAAGCGGCGGGCCCAGGTCTCGCCGCGCGTTGGGTCGTACTGGAACAGCGGGTGGGCGCGGCCGTCGATGGCCGCCGCCGCGTGCAGGAAGGCGCCGAGCGGACCTTCGTGGCCGTTGGCGTCGAGGCCGGTGTCGATCACGTGCAGGCCCGGGCGGCCGCTGGCGAGCGCTTGCGCGAAGCCGCGCAGCAGGTGCTGCGGCCGCGCCGCCGTCGATTGCTGCACGAAGGCCTCGCGGAAGGCGATGCCGAGGTAGGCGAGCTCGAGCCGCGCGGCGCTGGCGTCGACGCCGGGCAGCGGGTCGCGCGCCGGGTCTTCGAGCACCAGCGCCTGCACCGGACGGCCGGAGGCGAGCAGCTGCGTGATCGCGGGCAGCTCCGTCAGCGCCAGCTCGCGCGCCGGCAGCACGGCGGCGATGGCGGGCAAGGTGCGCAGCTCCGCGGCCGCCAGGTCGTGCCACTGCAGGCCCTGCAGCAGCGCGTCGTGGCGTTCGGGGTCGTAGGCGTCCTGCTGTTCGAGCTCGGTGAGCCGCAGCGCGCGCACGGTGTCGAGCAGCGTGGCGGCGGCGGCGTCGAAGTGCACGATCGCGGTCGCCACGGCGGCGCCGGCGAGCCGGTGCACGCCCGGCAGCTCGGCCGGCACCGCGGCGCCGGTCAGCACGACCAGCGGCGCCGCGCTCGCGGCGGTGCCGGCCAGCGCCGTCAACGCCACCTGCAGCCGCTGGAGCCGCGCCGCATCGGTGCGCAAGCTGCCGCGGTGCTGGCCGAGCGCACGCGCCAACGCCGCCGGATCGACGAAGCGGCTGACGGCGTCGCCGAGGCTCTTCTGCACCGCCGGGGCCTCGCGCGCCGCGGGGTCCTTCTGCGCCTCGACCGCGAGCAGCTCCCGCAGCACGGCCGCCGCCGCCTTGCAGCGGGCGGCCAGCGCTTCACGCGCCTGCTGCACCTGTGCGCGCGCGGCCTCCGCGAACAGCCGCAGCGCCGTCTCCGGCCGCAGCGCCAGCAGCGCGCCGGTGGGCGCTGCCGCCGCCATCGCCGCGAGGTCGCTGGCGAGGCCCGCGGCGACCCCGGCCGCGAGCTGCAGTTCCGCCACCATCTGTTCGCCGGCGGCGCGCAGCACGGCGCCCGGCGCCGGCTCCGCCCCTGCCGCGAGCGCCAGCCGCACGCGGCGTTCGAGCCGCTTCAGGTTGTCCTGCACGATGCGCGGCGCCGCGGTGGCGCGCTCGGCGAGCGCCGCCAGCAGGTCGGGCAGCGGCGTGGCGACGACGCCGCCGGCCGCCGTGGTGAGGCAGAGCGGGTAGTCGTGGCGCACGCGGGCCGGGTCGCGGAACGGCAGCAGCTGCAGGGGCAGCGCTGCCGGCGGCAGGGCTGCCGCGGGCAGTTGGCCCGCGGTGGAACCGACGTGCCAGCGGCGCAGGTCGCGCAAAGTGGGGGCGGGTGATGGGGCGGTGGTGCTCATCTCGTCACACCGAGAACTTGTCGAACTCGCGCTCGAGGCCGCGCAGCTTGTCGGCCGCGGACATGCCGAGACCCACGGTGGTGAAGTCCTCGTAGCAGGGCCGCGACGGGTCGCGGAACAACACGCCGATCGGCAGCGGGTCCTGCTGCTCGGCGATCCTGCGCGCCGCGTGCAGGTCGCGGCTGTCGTGCGCCTGCTGGTTCGGGAACATGCGCAGCGAGGCGGCGTCGAGCTCGGGGTTGTCACCGCCGGTCAGCAGCAGCAGGTGCGACGGGTCCTTCTGCAGCTCGGCGAACACCTTCTCGGTGTAGGTCGGGCAGCGCTGCATGATGCGCACGAAGCTGGTGCCCTTGTGGTGGTAGGCCGCCTTCAGCGTGTGGTAGAGGTGCAGCGGGTTCCAGTCGACGGTCTGCGCCACGAACGAGACGTTGGCGAAGCCGAGCGTCGCCGAGGTCGGGTTCAGCGGCGGCAGCCAGGCGCCGCGCGGGTGGGTGTTGGTCGACAGTCCTTGCGGGCTCGTCGGCGAGGTCTGGTTCTTGGTCAGCCCGTAGATGGCGTTGTCGAACAACATCACCACCATGTCCATGTTGTAGCGGATGCCGTGCACCCAGTGCCCGGCGCCGATCGAGCAGCAATCGCCGTCGCCGGTGGCCACGAACACCTTGAGGTCCGGCCGCCGCGACTTGACGCCGCAGGCGACGGGGAAGGCGCGACCGTGCAGGCCGTGGAAGCCGTAGGTCTTCATGTAGTGCGGGAAGCGGCTGCTGCAGCCGATGCCCGACACACACACGGTCTTCTCCGGCGGCAGCTGCTCGTCGCGGCAGATGCGCTGCACGGCGGTCAGCACGGCGAGGTCGCCGCATCCCGGGCACCAGCGCGCGGTGCCGCCTTCGTAGTCCTCGAGCGTGAAGTAGCGCTCCGGAATCTCGAGTTCCCAATCATCCTTGAGCCCGAACATCACTGCTCTCCTTTGCTCTTGCCGAGGCGGCGAACGAGTTCTGCGTGGATCGCCCCGGGCTGGATCGGCTGGCCGGCCACGTTGGACCAGCAGTCGATGTCCATCAGGGTGTGCGTGCGCAGCACCTGCGCGAGCTGCGCGATGCGGCGGTTGTCCTTGGTGGTGTGCGGCGCGTCCGGCGCGTCGCTGTAGTTGATCTCGACCGTCAGCACCTTCCGGAAGCGGGCGAAGATCTCCTTGAGGCCAGGCTCCAACGGCGACAGGAAGCGCAGGTGCAGCGAGCTGACCGACAGGCCCTGCTTGCGGGCGCGGTCGACGGCCTCCTCGATCGAGCCGAGTGTCGAGCCCCAGCCGACGACGAGCAGCTCGCCGTGGTCGGCGCCGTGCACCTGCGGCGGCTTCAGCGACTCGCCGAACACCGCCAGCTTGCGGCTGCGCATCGCACAGCCGGTCTGGTTGGAGTCGGGGTCGTAGGCGACCTTCGCCTTCTTGGTATGGGCGAGGCCGGTCAGCACGTACTCGCCGCCGCGCTGGCCGGGGATCGGCCGCGGCGATAGCCCGGTGTCGGCGTCCCAGTCGTAGGCGGTGACACCCTTCTGCCACGGCGACTGGTCGAGCGGCGGCGCCAGCCATTCAGCCTGTGGCACCGGCCGCGGGATCGGCTGCACGCCGGTCGCGAGGTTGGCGTCGGTGAGGATCATCACCGGCGTGCGGAACGCTTCGGCCAGCTTGCGCGCGGTGATCACGAAGTGGAAGCACTCCTCGATCGTGGCCGGCGCCAGGATGATCTTCGGCGTGTCGCCGGGCTGGCCGTAGAGCGCCGCCAACAGGTCACCCTGCTCGACCTTGGTCGGCAGGCCGGTCGACGGGCCGCCGCGCTGCACCAGCACGATCACCAGCGGCACCTCGGCCATCACGGCGAGGCCGAGGAACTCGGTCTTCAGCGCGAGGCCGGGGCCGGAGGTCACCGTGCACGCGGTCTTGCCGGCGTAGGAGGCGGCGATCGCGAAGCCCATCGCCGCGATCTCGTCCTCGGCCTGGTGCACGACGCCGCCGACGTTCTTGAACGCGCCGGCGAGGTGGTGGCTGACCGAGGTCGCCGGCGTGATCGGATACATGGCGACCATCTCGATGCCGGCGGCCATCACGCCCAGCGCGATCGCCTGGTTGCCGTTCAGCACCATCAGCCGCTGCTCGGTCTTGCGCGGCGGGATCTCGTAGCGCGTCGACAACACCTGGGCGCCGAAGTCGTAGCCGGCGCGGATCAGGTCCTGGTTCTTCTGGATGACCTTGTCGCCCTTCTTGGCGAAGACGAAGGCCACCTCCTCCATCGCCCGCTCCATCTCGCGGCAGGTGATGTAGCAGAGCAGGCCGAGCACGAACATGTTCTTGCCGACCCGCACGTCCTGGGCGACCTTCTGGCACGCTTCTTCGAGCGGCACCTGGCGCACGTCGAGGCCGATGCGCTCGAACTCGGCCAGGGCGGCGGCGTAGTCGCGGCGCACCTCCTCGCGCGGGTCGTTGGCCCACTTGTTCTCGAGCAGCACGATGGTGCCCTTCTTGTAGGCCTTCTGCTCGATGCGCCCGAACAGCACCTGCTCGTTGAGCGCGACCACGAGGTCGGCCTCGTCGCCGGTGTTGGTCACCGCTTCCGAGCCGACGCGCACGCGGATGCCGCTGGCGCCGGCGCGCGACCGCGCCGGGGGCTTGATCTCGGCCGGGATGATCTCGACGGTCCAGACGCCGTTGCCCATCTTGGCGCTGACGGCGCCGTAGGTCTGGCCGGCCTTCTGGGCGCCTTCGCCCGAGTCGCTGACGATCTCGACGATGTGTTCGTGGACACGCTTCACCGAGCTCGTCGGCTGCGTCGGTGCGGGTCCTTTTGTGGTCGTGGTCATGGTTCAGTCGCCCTCGCCGAGGTCGGTCCAGATCGACTCGACGAAGAGTTCGGTTTCTTTGGCTTCGTGGGCGGCGACCCGCTGCTGCAGCGTGTGGCCGAGGGCTCGCAGCTGCTCCGGGGCCGTGCCGGCGCCGGCCGCCTGGCGCAGGGCGCCGGCTTCGGCCAGCAACTGCACGTGTTCGTCGCGCAGGCCGCACAGGGCGTTCCAGAACTGCGGGGTGCGCTGGCGGATGCCGGCGTGCAGGCCGTCGATCTCGGCCTCCTCGTCGCGGAAGTGTCGCTGCAGCAGCGGCTGCAGGTCGTCGAGGCAGCGGCAGGTGGCGCTGGCCTCGGCGGCCGCCGCCAACTGCGCCAGCAGGGCGCGGATGCGCTCGTGGTCATCCAGGATCTGCTGCTTCTTGCGGCTTGGCTTCGGCTTCGGCTTGGTCATGGCGCGGCCTCCTCGGCGGAACGGGCTCGATCGATGGCGCGGGCAGTGGAAGCCGCGAGCGCCGCGACGGCAGTACGTCTACCGGCCCAGTGCAGGGGCGCATTGTGGGAGCATGCGCGGGGCGCGCGCGACGCGTCCGGCGCGCGGCACCACGAAGGACCCAGGCGCCCGCGCTGCTCTGCGCAGCCGCCGTCGGCATGGGCGGGCGATTCGACGTAGCCACCGCGCCTCGCCGGCGGCCCGGCCGCGTGATGGTCTGCAGTGCGGGGCCGGCTCCGGCACAGCCCGTAGCGGCGCGGGGCCTAGACCCGGTACGGCGTCAGCCAGTCGGCGTGTTCGGGCAGCCGGCCGTGCACGGCGTCGAGGAAGCGCGCCTGTACGCGCGCGGTCACCGGTCCGCGTTCGCCGCCGCCGATGCGCATGCCGTCGATCTCGCGCACCGGCGTGATCTCGGCGGCGGTGCCGGTCAGGAACACCTCGTCGGCGAGCAGCAGCTGGTCGCGCGCAAAGCGCTCTTCGTGCACCACGAGGCCGAGCTCCTTGGCCAGGGTGATGACGGTGTCGCGCGTGATGCCGTCGAGGATCGGCGACGAACGCGGCGGCGTGACCAGCGCCCCGTCGCGAACCAGGAACAGGTTCTCGCCGGTGGCCTCGGCGACGAAGCCGTGTTCGTCGAGCAGGATCGCCTCGTCGAAGCCGGCCGCCGCGGCGCCGCGCTTGGCCAGCACCGAGTTGACGTACTGCCCGCAGATCTTGCCCTTGGGCAGGAACGAGCGTGCGCTCATTCGCACCAGCGACGACACCTGGGCGCGGATGCCACGGCGCACGCCTTCGTCGCCGAGGTAGCGGCCCCACGGCCAGGTCGCCACGGCGACGCGGATGCGGTTGTTGGGGGCGCCGAGCCCGCGGCGGCCGTCGTCGACGAACACCAGCGGCCGCAGGTAGCCTTCGCGCAGGCCGTTCTTCGCCATCACCTCGCAGCAGCCGTCGCGCAGCGCTTCGACCGCGAACGGCACCTGGATGCGCAGCAGCGCCGCCGAACGTCGCAGCCGTTCGAGGTGTTCCCGCAGCCGGAACACCGCCGGGCCGCGCGCCCCGTCGTAGGCGCGAATGCCCTCGAACACGCCGACGCCGTAGTGCACGGTCAAGGCCATCAGCGGCACCGTCGCCTGCGCCGCCGCGACGCAGGCCCCGTCGAGCCACGTGAATGGGACCTGGAACTCGGTGGGCACCGCATCGAAGGCCTGGGTCATGGGGGCGCACCATAGCGAGCGCCTCGCCGCAGTCAGCCCCGCTCTCCGGCCCCGCCGGTCCCGCCCGGCGCCAGAGGCTGGTCCGCGGCCCCGCCGGCCTTAATCTGCGTCTCGCCGCATGGACCCGCGCATCGTCGACAAGGCCAACCGCTTCCCGACCGGCCCGGGCGTCTACAGCTTCCGCGACGCCGCCGGCGCCGTGCTCTACGTCGGCAAGGCGGCCGACCTGCGGGCGCGCGTGCGCAGCTACCTGAAGCCCGGCGGCGACGGCCGTTACCAGCTGCGGTTCCTCGCCGAGGAAGCGCACGACGTCGAGTTCGTGGCGACCGCGACCGAGCAGGAGGCGCTGCTGCTCGAGAACACGGTGATCAAGAAGACGCAGCCGCGCTACAACCTGAAGCTGAAGGACGACAAGGCGTTCTTGTTGCTGCGGCTCGACCGCAAGGAGCCGTGGCCGTGGTACCGGCTGGTGCGCCGCCGCGCCGACGACGGCGCCGCCTACTTCGGCCCCTTCGCCTCGGCCAAGGCCGTGCGCCGCACGCTGCGCCTCCTGCACAAGATCGTGCCGCTGCGCGACTGCAGCGACAACGTGTTCGACAACCGCGTGCGGCCGTGCATCAAGCACCAGATCGGCCGCTGCCCGGCGCCGTGTGTCGGTCTCGTCACGCGCGACGACTACGACCTGCTGCTCGAGCAGTCGGTGCGCATCCTGCGCGGCGAAGCGGGGCCGGTGCTGGCCGGCCTGCGCCAGCGTATGCAGGCCGCCGCCGAGGCGCTCGAGTTCGAGCGCGCGCAGGCGCTCAAGGAGCAGATCCAGGCGCTGCAGTTCGTCGCCGAGAAGCAGACCGTGGTCGCCGCCGCCGGCGACGAGGACGCGCTCGGCGTGCACAAGAGCGGCGACGACGTCGCGGTGGCGTTCCTGTCGTTCCGCAGCGGGGCGCTGGAGAACTGCCGCCGGTTCGCTTTCCGCAGCACGCTGCCCGACGACGTGCTGATCGAACAGTTGCTCGGCCGCTTCTACGAAGGCGACCGTTACGTGCCGGCGACGATCGTGCTGCCATGGCTGCCGAACGAGGCGGCCATCGTGGCGTCCTGGCTCGCAGGCAAACGTGGCGGCCGCGTCGACCTGCACGTGCCGCAGCGCGGCGACAAGCGCCGCCACCTCGAACTCGCCCAGCAGAACGCCGGGCTCGCCGACGCCATGGCCGCCGACGCCGAGGCCCGGCGCCGGCAGGGGGCCGAGCGGCTGGCGAAGCTGCTGACGCTGCCGGAGCCGCCGTCGCGGCTGCACTGCCTCGACGTGTCGACCACGCAGGGCACCAACACCGTGGCGTCGCGCGTGTGCAGCGTCGACGGTGCGCCGGCCAAGGACCAGTACCGGCGCTTCCGCATCTCGGCCGAACACGCCGGCGACGACTTCGCGGCGATGACCGAGGCGGTGCGCCGCAGCCTGTCGTTGTGCCTCGAACGTGACGACGAGGAGCTGCCCGACCTGTTGGTCGTCGACGGCGGCCGCGGCCAGCTCGCCGCCGCCGAACGCGCCATCGCCGAGCTCGGGCTGCAGGACGACCTGCGCCTGTGCGGGCTGGCCAAGAGCCGGTTGAAGGGCGCGGGAGACGCGCGCGCCGAGAGCGGCGAACGCATCTTCCTGCCGGGGCAGGAGACGCCGATCCCGCTCGTCGCCGGCGCCCCCGAGACGCTGCTGGTGGCGGCGTTGCGCGACGAAGCGCACCGCTTCGCGATCACCTACCACCGCCAGCGCCGCGGTCGCATCGGCAGCGAGCTCGACGCGGTGCCCGGCGTCGGGCCGACGCGCCGCCGCGCGCTGCTGCGCCACTTCGGCTCGTTGTCGGCGTTGCGGGCGGCGAGCCGCGAGCAGCTGCGGTTGATGCCGGGTTTGCCGCAGGCGGTCGCCGACGCGGTGTTCGTGCGGCTGCAGGGCGGTGGGGCGGACGGTGGCGGATAGGTCGCCCAGCAGGGGGCGTGGCGCGCCACCGACAGGGGGGTGCGTTCTGCTGCCTGTCGACGCGAGGGGCGTGGGCCGGAACCAGGCCGGGTGTCGACGAAGGTCCGCGATCGGCCCCGGCATGCTGGCGGTGCTACGGTCTTCGGGTAGAAGGGCGGACCTGCCGCCGAAGCCGGCGCTGGAGGTACCTATGCTGCGTGGCTGGATGCTGTGGCTCGTGGTGCTGGGCTCGTCGTTGGTGGGTTGCCAGGCGCCGCATGGCGACGCGGCGATGAAGCCGGGTTTGCTGCTGGAGGCCGAGGACGCGAGCAACGGGCTGAGCGACACCGCCGCCGCGGCCAGTGCGGCCCCGACGCGCGGCTTCGTGGCGCGCGACGACCTCACCGCGGCGACCGGTTCGCCGGCGACGCCGGCGACGTCGGCGGAGCGGCTGCTGATCCAGCGCGGCAGCATGCGGCTCGAGGTCGTGCGCCCGGATGACAGTGCGCGCGAGTTCCTCGCCGAGATCAAGGCGCTCGGCGGCTACCTGCAGGCGCAGACCGGCACATCGCTGACGGTGCGGCTGCCGGCGGTGTCGTTCGACGAGGTGTTCGTGGCGCTGCGCGGCAAGGGGCGCGTGCTCGAGGAGAAGCGCGAGGCCAACGACGTCACCGAGGAGTTCGTCGACCTCGGCATCCGCATCGACACGGCGCGCAAGGCGCGCGAGCGCCTGCTCGAGGTGCTGCAGAGGGCCGAGGCGGTCGCGGACATCCTGAAGGTCGAGGCCGAGCTGCGGCGGCTGACCGAGGAGATCGAGCGCATGGAGGGCCGCAAGAAGTTCCTCGCCGACCAGGTGTCGATGGCGACGCTGGCGGTGGTGTTCGTCGCCAAGGTGGAGCCGGTGCCGGTGCAGCCGAAGAAGCGGGTGCGCAGCCAGTTCGATTGGATCAACCGGGTCGGCCCCGAGTCGCTGCTGGAGGACCGCTGAGATGAACCCATGCCTGCGAACCCTGTGTGTGCTGTCGCTCGGGCTGCTGGCCGGCTGTGCCACCACGATGGAGCTGCCGCCGGGATTCGTGCAGCTGCGCGAGCGCGCCGAGTTCCGCGCCACCACCTCCGACGAGGCGGTGCTGCAGGTCCACGAAGTGCACGATCCGACCAAGGCCTCGGACGCGAAGTTCTGGATCGACGCGTTGCGCACCGACTTCGTCGGCCAGCGTGGCTACGTCGAAACCGGCGCCGGCGAGGTCACCGACGGCGAGGGGAACGTCGGGCAGTGGGTCGAGTTCTCCAGCGGGCTGCGTGGTGAGAAGGTCGGCTACCTGGTTGCGGTGTGGATGCGGCGCTCTGGGTTGCTCGGGCTCGGGGCGAAGCGGCTGCGCGTCGTCGAGTTCGGCGGCCGCGAGGCGGTCTACGGCGCGCGGGTCGCGGCGGTGAAGCAGGCGCTGACGACGCTGCGCCGGTGATCGGCGGGCCTCGCGGTGCCCGGCGCCGGCCGGCATCATGTGGACATGCGCCCCTTGGCCGAGACCTGCGGCATCTACCTGCTCGGCCCGCAGCACCTGCCCAGGCTGCAGGAATACGCGAGGGATCCGGCCATCGCGGCGACGACGCGCGTGCCGCATCCGTTCCCGGCCGATGGTGCCGCCGCGTTCCTGGCGCAGGTCGAGATCGAACGCGCCGCCCGCACCGGCCAGGTGTTCGCGATCGAGGACCGCGGCGCCTTCGTCGGCGTCGTCGGCCTGCACGGCGTGCGCGGCGGTGGCGGCGAGATCGGCTACTGGATCGGCAGGCCGCACTGGGGTTGCGGCTACGCGACCTTCGGTGTCACCTGGCTGTTGCCGTACTGCTTCCAGAACTGCGGCCTCGACCGCGTCGGTGCGCACGCGCTGGAGACCAACGTGGCGTCGCTGCGGGTGCTGGAGAAGCTCGGCTTCGTGCGCGGCGAGCCGGGGCCGCACGGGCAGGCGAAGTGGCCGGCGAGCGTGCTGCAGGTGCCGTTCACGCTGACCGCGCCGCAGTGGCGCGCGCAGCGTGACGCGCCGGCGTTGGCGCTGCTGCACCCGACGCTGCGCACGCTGCTCGATCGGGAGCTCGCGGCCGGCAACGAGGTCAAGGCGGCCGGCCGCGGCTGGCCGGACGCGGACAGCGTGGTGGTGACGCTGCGCGAGCGCTTCCGGGCGATGCCCTCGCCGCTGCCAGAGGGTGTCGAATACGACGAGCCGAACGACCCGCACGGGTGGCGCGCCGAGCTGCGGCTACAGGTGCCGCGCCAGCTGTTGGTGTGGTGACCCCGCGCGCCAGGGCGGCATGCCACGGCAAGGTCCTGGGGTAGGTTTCTCGGATTCCGCCGGCCTCGGCCGCGCTTTCATCGCCAGAGCGCCCGCACCACATCCTGCCGAGGACATCCGATGCGTGAATGCCTGACTCTGCGTCTTTGGGCCGTCGTCGCCGCGGCCACTTCGATCGCCGGCCTGGTTCCGGCCCAGTGGGTCCAGGAGACCCCGACGAGCTCGCCGACCGCCCGCGTCGCGGCGGCCATGGACTTTGTGCCGATGAACGGCGGCATCGTGCTGTTTGGTGGCGCGGCGCCGCTGATCAACGGCGAGACCTGGACCTTCGACGGCACCAACTGGACCCAGCTCGCCCCGGCGACGTCGCCGACGGCGCGCTTCGGCGCTGCCTTGGTGATGGACTACGCACGCGGCGTCGGCGTGCTCTACGGCGGGCTCGCGACGAACATCAGCGTGCCGCCGCCGACGAGCGAGACCTGGGAATGGGATGGCGCGACCTGGACGCTGCGCACGCCGACGGCCAACGCCGGGCCGCGCTATCGCTACGGCGCGTGCTTCGACGGCGTGACCGGCAAGGTCGTGATGTACGGCGGCGCCACGTCGCAGCTGCTGATCCCGCCGAGCAACCAGACCTGGGAGTATGACGGCACCACCTGGGCGCAGCGCACGACCACCGGCAACCCCGGTCCGCGCGAACGGCCGGCCATGTGCTTCCACCCGGGCCTCGGCAAGGCGGTCTTGTTCGGCGGCACCAACGGCAGCGGCGTCACCGACCAGACCTGGCTCTACGACGGCGTCGCCGGCACCTGGACGCAGGTGGCGATCGGCGGGGTGCACCCGTCGGCCCGCAACGCGGCGCAGATGGTCTACGACGCGGCGCACGGCGTCTGCGTGCTGACCGGCGGGCAGGACAGCGGCGGCGTGCTCGGGGACACCTGGACCTTCGACGGCACCAAGTGGGCGGCGCTCACCACGCCGTCGCCGACGATCCGCGACCACATGCTCGCGTTCTCGCCGACGACCGCGCAGGTGGTGCGCTTCGGCGGCTTCGTGGCGCCGCCCAATACCACGACCAACGAGACGTGGTCGATCGGCACGGCGCCGTATGGTGGTGGCTGCACCGGTACGAACGGGGCGCCGACGCTGGCGGCGACGAGCGCGCTGCAGCTCGGGGCGAGCTGGACGCTGAACGTCGGCAACCTGAACCCGGTGCTGAACCTCGCCTTCCTCGTGCTCGGCGCCGCGCCTGTGCCCGGCGTCGACCTGGCGTTCCTCGGCATGCCGGGCTGCGCGGTCTACACCACGCCCGACCTGCTGCTCGACGTGGTCGGCGCGGCCGGTTCGGCGACGTGGACGTGGCCGGTGGTGGCGGGCCCGATCGGGGTCAGCCTCTACTGCCAGGCGCTGTGCCTCGACCCGGCGGCCAACACGTTCGGTTTCACGCTGTCGAACGCGATCTACGCGACGCTCGACGGCTGAGCGGAGCTCCGGCGCCGGCGGCGCGCGTCAGCCGCCGCGCGGCCCGGCTTGCAGCAGTTTGTCGAGGGCCTGGTCGACGAACGTCGGCCCGTCGGCCGGGGACCACTGTTGGCCGCGCGTCAGGCCCGGGTCGCCTTCGAACACGACCTTGCCGTCGCGGTCGAGCAGCAGGACCCGCGGCATGCCGAAGAAGCCCGCCTTGACGAAGAAGGCGTCGTAGGTGGCGCCGCTGCGGTCGGCGGCGATCACGGCACCGGGCAACGGCTGCTCGCTCAGGTAGGTGCGCAGGTCGTCGGCGGTGGTGCCGGCGTCACTGACGACGAGCGCGACGAGGCCCTTCGCCGCGGTGCGCGTGAGCGTGTGCCGCAGCCAGCTCGTGCACGGGATGACGCGGTCCTGCGCCGGGCTCCAGAACACGAGCATGACCGGGCGGCCACGCTGGTCGCCGAGGGTCATCGGTGCTCCCTGTACGAAGTCGAGCGGGCCGAGTTCGGGCGGCACGAAGCCGCTGAAGGTGCCGGGCTGCCGTTGGCCCGGGTCGCTCATCACCTTCACCATCGCCAGCGCACGCTCGATGCGCGCCGCTGGGTCGAACGGGTCGCGCGCCAACAGGCGCACGTTGCGGAACTGGCCGCGACCCGGACCGCAGAGCAGGCCGAAGCTGCCGCGCAGCGCCGCCGCGTCGGGGAACAAAAGCGTGCGCACGAACAGGCCGTCGTAGTAGACGTCCAACTGCTGCCCGGTGACGTCGATGCGCAGCGAGTGCCAGGCCGAGCCGACCGGCAGCGAGCGGTGGTCGTGTACGGACCACTCGCCGCCGCGGTTGCTGCTGATGTCGAGGAAGCCCTTCGGGTGCAGCAGCACGGCGTGGTACTGCTGGTCGCCCTTGCGACCGAAGCAGAGCCCGAGCAGGTCGCCGGCGAAGCCGCCGGCCGGATCGTCGGGCACCTGCAGCTCGGCGGCGAGCGAGAAGTCGGCGTCGAACGGCACGTCGCAGGTGAGTTCGCGCGTGACCATGCGGGCGCCGTCGCGCGCGACCTCGGCGCGCAGCAGCTTGCCGTAGGCCTGGAAGGCGCCGTCGTCGCCGCCGGACCAGCCGGCGAGGGAGCGTTCGTCGTAGGCGACGCGCCACCGGGCCAGGCTCCTGCCGGTGCGGCGGGCGAGGTCCTCGTAGTAGTCCATCGCCGCGCGGATCGAGTAGCCGGCGCTCATGCGGCGCGCGATCTCGAGCGCCATCGTCGGCAGCTGGCGGGCCTCGTAGCCCTTGGCCAAGGCGAGGCCGTCGTCGGCGAACTTCTGCTCGAGGGCGCGGGCGCGCCCGAGCAGCGGATCGAGGCTCTCGATGCGCTTCTGGGCCGCCGCGAAGCGGGCGTCGGCGGTCTTGCCGGCGACCTCGAGCGCGCGGCGGAACTCGCGATAGCGCGCGGCCGCCTGCGGTCTCTGCTTCTGCGTCTCCAGCGTCGTCGCCAAGAGCCACAACACCTCGGCATCGGCCGGGCGCAGGTCGCGCGCATCTTCGAGGAACTCCAGCGCGGCGGCGGGGTCCTTGCGCGCGAGCGCCGCGTTGGCCCAGGCCATCAGCTCGTCCTGGGCATCCAGCACGCCGTTCTCGCGGTCGGCGAGGCGCAGGATCCAGCGCTTCCAGACGGCGTCGAGTTCGGTCAGCGTCGCCACCGGCGACAACGGCGACGCCGCCAGCACGGTGGCCTCGAAGTGCGCGGCGGCGTCCTTCGGCTGGCCGCGCTTGAACGACTGGTAGTAGGCGTGCAGCGCGTCGCGGAAGACGAGGCGGCCGTCGTCGAGGCGGAAGTTGTAGAGGAAGTAGACGACGCCCCAGGTCGGTGCATACCACGGCGGCCCCCAGCGGTAGCCGCCTGCGACGACCATGCGGAAGCTCGGCGCTCCGGCCGGGTCGCGCCATTCGCCGTCGGCGCCGGGCGCCGCCTCGTCGGGGCTCTGCATCCAGCCGTGCTGCAGGCGCTTCGCCAGCGGGAACAGGCGGCCCGGCGGCACGCGGTTCCACTTCACGGTGCCGTTGCTGAGCATCACGCAGCCCTCGAAGAACGACGCGTAGGCCTCGTTGAGCCAGCCCGGCACCATCGGGCCGGTCATGCTGACGAACTGGTGCGCGGCCTCGTGGAACAGCGTCTGGTACATCTCGCGCACCGACGCCTTGCCGGCGCGGCCGGGCGCGTAGGTCTCGACGGCGTCGCCGGTGAACTGACCCGCCGACCACGGCTGCGGCGAACGGCCGAGGCGCAGGTACTCGTCGCGGTCCCTGAAGACGCGGATCTCGATCGCGGGGGTCTTGCCGCCGTCCTCCATGAAGTGGAAGAAGCGGCGGTAGAAGCCGTTCATCTGCTCCATGGCGAGGCGCGAGGTCTTCAGCACCAGGAAGCCGGCGTCGGTGCGGTAGCGGTAGTTGTCGCTCTGGTCGGTGTAGGCGTGCTCCCAGTCGGCGTGGGCCTGATCGAGCTGCTGCAGCTCGGCCTCGGACAGGCCACCGGTCGGGTCGCTGCCGGCGTAGGCATCCTCGACGGCGACCTCGCGGCCGCCGGTGGTGCGCAGCAGGTGGATCGCCGCCAGCGCTTCGGGGTGGTCGGGCGCGACCAGCAGCGCGCTCTGGTAGACCTCCAGCGCGCAGAGCAGGTCCTTCTTGGCGCGGTACTGCTTGCCGAGCTCGAGCAGGCCCTTGACGTAGGTCGCCTGCAACCTGCTCCAGGTCGGCGCCTCGCCGTCGAGCGGCAGCAGCCGGTCGAAGGTCGCCTTGCGCTCGGCGGCGGCGGTTTTGCCCGGCCGGGCGTCGAAGACGTCGAGCCAGCGGTGCAGCGCGTGCACGGCGCGGTCGACGTCCTGCTGGCGTTGCGCGAGGTCGGCGAGCAGCGCCAGTGCCGGCAGGCTCTTGTCGTCGCGTTCGAGCGCGCGTTCGACGGCGAGGCGCGCGGCGGCGAGCTCGCCCTGGTCGAGCGCGGCCCGCGCCTCGGCGAGGTAGCCGGCGACGAAGCCGGGCTCCTGCTGGGCGGCCGGCGTGCGCACCAACAGCGCCGCCAGCAGGCCGGCCGCCGCCCGATGGGCGACCAG
>JAEUHT010000051.1 GCA_016793265.1 Planctomycetota bacterium | reverse complement strand
TGGATCTACGTCGAACCCTGAGCCGGCGGTTCGATCCGCACTTCGCACGGCAGCCCGAGCATGCTGAACACCTGCATCGCCGTCGTCGCCGTGAACGCGATCGCGTTCGGCGTCGAGTGCAGCAGGCTCATGTCGTCGCCGTCGCGCAGTTCGAGCAGCATCGGCGAGATCGCGTAGCTGCCGGTGGCCAGCACGGGCAGCGTGAAGCGGTAGCACAGGGTGACCATGGCGCCGGGCTCCGGCGCCAGCACCACGACGTCGTTGGCGAGGTTGTTGGTGCCGGTGATGGCGAGGCCGTGCACGTTGCTGATCGAGATGCCGACGACGAGCCGCCGCCCCGGTTCGAGGCGGTCGTTGCGCACTTCGAGGCGCACGCTGCACGGCTCGCCGCCGGTCAGGTGGTCGGTCGGCCGGCCGTCGGCGCCGAGCAGTTCGCAGCGCGTGAACACCGCCGCGCGCGAGCCCATGTCGTCGTCGCCGCGCACGGCGCCGTCGACGGTGACCACGCCGCGCTGCGCCTTCGGCTGCTGGTCGTGGAACAGGTGCGCCAGGTAGTCGTCGACGATGTGCGTCGGCTCGCCGACCTGCTGCAGCCGACCCTGGTGGATCCAGGCGACGCGGTCGCAGAGGTGCTTCATCGAGGCCGCGTCGTGCGACACGTAGATGACCGCCACGCCCTGCTCCTGCATCTGCTTGAAGCGATACATGCACTTGTGGCGGAACTTGGCGTCGCCGACGGCGAGCGCCTCGTCGACGATGAAGATGTCGGGGTCGAGGTTGGCGTAGACCGCGAACGACAGCCGCGCGAACATGCCCTTGCTGTAGGTCTTGACGGCGCGGTCGAGGAACTCGCCGATGTCGGCGAAGCGCTCGATGGCGGCCATCCGGCGGTTCATCTCGTCGCGTTCGAGCCCGAGCAGGGCGCCGGCGACGTAGACGTTCTCGCGGCCGGTGAAGTCCTGGTGGAAGCCGCTGCCGAGCTCGAGCAGCGCGGTGACGCGGCCGCGCACGTCGACGCTGCCGGTGGTGGGTTTGAGCGTGCCGGCGATCAGCTCCAGCAGGGTCGACTTGCCGGCGCCGTTGCGGCCGACGATGCCGAGCGTCTCGCCGCGGCGCACCTCGAGGTCGATGTCGCGCAGGGCCCAGAACTCGGTGTAGTGGCGCCGGCCGCCGCGGGCGAAGAACTGGCGCAGCCGGTCCTGTGGCCGCTTGTAGACGTGGTAGCACTTGCCGAGTCCGGTGGTGCGCACGACGGCGCCGGGGTGCTGCGGGAGGACCGGCTCAGAGGACATCGGCGAAGCCGTCCTGCGTGCGGCGGAAGAAGGCGTAGCCGACGGCGGCGGCGAGCCAGGCGATCAGCACGTAGGCGACGACCCAGGCGGCCCCGGGGCCCGGCGTGCCGGCGAGCAGCGCGCGGCAGGTCTCCATGCCGATCGCCAGCGGGTTCAGCATCACCAGCGTGCGCGTGGTCGCGTCGTGCACCAGGTCGAGCGTCCACACCACGGGGCTCAGGAAGAACAGCAGCTGCAGCCCGACGCGGGCCACTTCGGCGGTGTCGCGCACGTAGACGCCGAGCGATGCCAGCACCCAGCTCAGGCCGAGGCCGAGCAGCAGCGATGGCACCAGCGCCAGCGGCAGCAGCACGGCGGTCCACGCCGGCACGCCGACGCAGACGAGGTGCAGCAGCACGAGCAGCGTCGTCGAGACCGCCGCGTGCAGCGTCGCCTGGGCCACCGTCGGCCACGGCAGCAGGTGCAGCGGGAAGGCGACCTTGGTCACGAAGTTGGGCCGCGACAGCACCAGGCGCGCGGCGCGCGAGGTCGATTCGGCGAAGGCGTGATAGACGATCATGCCGGTGAACAGCCGGCTGACGAGCGCGGCGTTGCCGCCGCCGCCGTTGAGGCCGAGGATGCCGCCGAAGACGAGCGCGTAGACCGTCAGCGACAACAAGGGCTGCAGCACCAGCCAGCCGGCGCCGAGCAGCGAACCGGTGAAGGTGGCCTCGATCTCGCGGCGCGACAGCTCGCGCAGCAGGCCGCGGCGCTGCCAGGCGGACGAGAACGGTTCGAGCAGGAAGGCCGAGAGCGAGCGCACGGGGGCGCGGATCCTAGCGGTGGCCCGGTCGCGGCTCCAACGGCGAGCCCCGCGCGGGCGTTTCGCGGCGTGGTCTGCGGCCGCCCATCGGCTACAACCAGCGGCATGTCGGAAGCGAAGCAGACCAACGCGGACGCCGGCGGTGTCGCCGCACCCGCCGGGCGCCTGAGCCTCGAGTGGCTGAACCTCGAGTTCGCCTCGATCTGCAACCTGCGCTGCAAGTGGTGTTCGCTCGACCACGACAAGCCGAAGCAGTTCATGTCGCGCGAGCTGCTGGCGAAGGTGCTCGACGACCTCATCAACGACGCCGGCATCCGGCTCGATCGCATCGAGCTGCACAACGCCGGCGAGACGCTGCTGCACCCCGACCTGGCCGGCATGTTCGCCGAGATCAAGGCGCGCAAGGCCGCCTTGCCGCGCATCAACCTGTTGACCAACGCCGGCGCGCTCAACGCCGCGCGCATCGACACGATCCTCGGCTCCGGCGCGATCGACGACATCCGCTTCAGCGTCGACGGCGGCACCCGCGAGCTGTTCGAGGACCTGCGCCGGCCGGCGAAGTGGGCGGCGATCCGCGCCAACATCCACAACTTCCTCGACGCCAACGCGGCGGCGCCGCGGCGGCTCTGCACCGGCGTCATCTGCATCGTCGACCCGAGCCGACCGCTGACCACCGACTGGATGGAGCCGGAGTTCCGCGCCCTGTTCGCCCGCCTCGACGACGTCTCGCTGCGGCACCCGCACAACTGGGACGGCAGCGCCGAGCTCGGCATCGACGACCGCGGCTACGAGCGGCACGCCGAGAGCATGCTGGCGAAGAAGAAGGTCTGCTACTTCCTGGTCAAGGACATGGTCGTGCTGCCGAACGGCGACGCCACGGTCTGCTGCGCCGACCTCAACGCGCGCGGCGTGATCGGCAACGCCAACCAGTCGACGTTGCGCGAGCTCTACTTCTCGTCGCGGCGGCAGCAGATGCTGCGGCTGTTCGAGGCCGGTCGGAAGCACGAGATCGAGCTCTGTCGCGGCTGCACGGGGTACTACCAGTGACGCAGGGGGCGAGGACGAGCATGCAGAAGCAGGCCAAGGGCGGACCGGCGCCGATCCCGGACCAGGCACTGAAGGCGTTGGCGGAGCAGGTGCGGGCGCTGATGTGGGAACCGCGGGCCCGCCGCATCTTCGACGCCGCCGGCGTGCACCTGACGCGCGCCCACTTCTATTCTTCCGTGCCGTCGCTGACGGAGATCGAGACCTCGTTCGAGTACGGCGGCGACGGCCGGCCGTACCTCGACAGCCCGGTGTTCGATCCCGCGGCGATGCGCGCCTGGCTGGAGCAGCTGTTGCCGTACGCCGAGCAGTTCTCGCCGCCGCAGCAGGGCGACGTCGACGACCCGCGCGGCTTCTTCTGGGGCAACCCCGCGTTCGGCTACAGCGACGCGATGGCGTACTGGGCGATGCTGCGCCACGTGCGCCCCGAGGTGGTGCTCGAGATCGGCAGCGGCTTCTCGACCCTGGTGGCGAAGGCGGCGCTCGAACAGAACGGCCGCGGCCGGCTGGTCTGCGTCGAGCCGTTCCCGAAGCCGTGGTTGTCCCGGCTCGGCGTCGAGCTCATCGTGCGCCCCGTGCAGGAGCTGGCGCTGCCGTTCTTCGCGCAGCTGTTGACGCCCGGCAGCGTGTTCTTCATCGACTCGACCCACACGGTGAAGACCGGCAGCGACTGCCTGCACCTGTACCTGCGCATCCTGCCGCGGCTGCGGCAGCACCTGTACGTGCATGCGCACGACATCTTCCTGCCCGCCGGCTACCCGAAGCCCTGGCTGGTCGAGCGCGACCTGCATTGGACGGAGCAGTACCTGCTGCTGGCGCTGCTGGAGGGCAATCCCGCCTTCCGCGTGCTCTACGGCAGCAACTACCACGCGCTGCAGAACCCCGACCTGCTGCAGCGCTTCATGGGCGGCAAGGCGATCGCCGGCGGCAGCAGCTTCTGGTTCGAACGGGTCGCCGAGGCCTGATCAGCCCGCGGCCGACTGGTCGCCGGCGGCTGGCTTCGGCCGGTACTCGTGGCGCTGCCACGGCCCCCACTTCGACTCGTAGTAGGCGCGGTTGCGCTCGAACAGCGCCTTGCGTTCGCCCTGGTCGATGCGCGCGAACGACGCCGACAGCTCGTGGTGCACGAACACGTCCTCGGCGCAGACCAGCCGGCGGCCGAGCCGGCGCACCCGCTGGCAGTAGTCGTCGTCCTCGAAGAAGCCGGTGCCGAAGTTCTCGTCGAGCCCGCCGACCTGACGGTAGACGTCGAGCGGCATGGCGACGCAGAAGAACGCCAGCACGGGGATGTCGAAGCGGCGGCCGGCGGCGGCGGCGGTGCGCGCGCGCTGCTCCTTCGGCATGTCGGCGACGTCGACGTAGGCGGTGTCGATGCGGGCCTCGTTGCCGATGTTGTTGGTCACCGGTCCGATCAGGCCGATGCGGGGATCCTGCCGCAGGTGGGCGCGCAGCGTCGTGGTCCAGCCAGGCGTCACCACGAGGTCGTTGTTGAGGATGACGAGCAGCTCGGGCTCCCGGGCGGCGGCGGCGGCGAGCCCCTGGTTGCAGGCGGCGGCGAAGCCGCGGTTGTCGGCGTTGCGGATCACGCGCACGCGCGGTTCGGCCACGATCTCGTCGAGCCAGGCGGCGGTGCCGTCGCTGGAGGCGTTGTCGACGATGACGACGTCGACGTCGTCGGCGAGCGGGTCGTGCAGCACCGACTCGACGCAGCGCCGGGTCAGCGCCACGCCGTTCCACGACACCACGACGACGCCGACTCGCGGCCGTGGCAGGGCCGCCACGAAGTCGAGCAGCTGGCCCGACCGCGCGGCCCAGGTCTGGGCGGCGGCGAACTCGCGCCTCGCAGCCGTGCGCGCCGGGTCGTCGGCGTCGGCCAGCGCCGCCCGCAGCGCCGTCACCATGCCGGGGGCATCGGGCGCCGTGCGCACGAAGCGCGCCAGCTCGTGCTGCATCAGCTCCGGCATCTCGGTCGCGACCACCGGCCGCCCGGCGGCGAGCGCTTCGTAGGCCTTCACCGGGTTGGTGGCGAGGATCAGCTCGTCGATGACGAACGGGATCAGCAGCACGTGCATCGCCGCGAGGTGCCGCGGCAGTTCGGCGTAGGGCACCTCGCCGCGGAAGCTCACGTTCGGCAGCGGCCCGAGGCGGCGGGCGACGTCGGCGGTGTCGGCGCCGACGATCAGGAAGTCGCAGTCGGGCATCGCCGTGGCGACCGCGCGCAGCAGGTCGACGTCGAACCACTGCGCGACGGCGCCGAAGTAGCCGATCACCGGGCGGGCGCTGGTCGCCGCCGGGATGCCGGCGAAGTGCTCCGGTTCGCAGGCGTTGCGGATCATGCACAGCCGCGCATGGCGGGCCCGCAGCTCGCGCTCGATGTAGTCGCTGGTCACCACCACGCCGTCGACGACCTGCAGCAGGCGCGCTTCGGCGGCCGGCAGCGCCGGGCCGGCCTCGGCGAAGCCGTGGTGGTTGTCCATGCAGTCGTACAGCAGCCGCGACCGCGGCATGGCGGCGGCGAAGGCGACCCAGCCCGGGTGGTCGACGAGGCACAGGCTGGTCGACAGCCGCAGCGCGGCGAAGGCTTGGCGCAGCCCGCACAGCAGGTGGTCGTGGGCGCGCGGCGCCGGCGGCCCGTCGTAGATCGACGCCCGTTCGCGCGTGTGCAGCCGCACCTGGTAGACCGGCAGGTCGGCGACGACCTGCTCGACGTCGTAGCCCGGCGCATCCGCCTGATGGAAGCCCGGCGTCAGGTAGAAGACGCGGTGGCCGCGCCGCGCCAGTTCGCGCGCGAGCTGCTGCGGCCGCTGGAAGCGCAGGTGCCAGTCGATGACGCCGAAGACGACGACGTCGTGGCGGTCGGCGCGCGGCTCCTTGACCGTCGTCGGTGGCGGCGGCGCCGGCCGGTGACGCCAGCGCTTCGCCTGCTGGAACTCGTGGTACTCGCGCGTGCCGCGCAGGAGCGGCGCGAACAGCCAGAAGAACGCCGCCTTCAGCGGCCAGCGTTGCCGCGGCGGCACCAGCCGCGCGAGCGACCAGGCGCCGGCGGCGAGCAGGCGGCGGCGGGTGGCGGCGAGGCCACGGCCGAATGCGCGCAGCGGCGCGCTCAGTCGCCACGACAGGCTCTGTTCGATGGCCTCGACGCGGGCCCTCGCCTGGCTGGCATTGTGGTGATGGCGCTGCGCGAGCTCCTTCGCGACGGCGCACTCCTTCTTGGCCGCGGCGGCTTCGCCCTCGGCGCGCTGCAGCTGCAGGCGCGCCTGCTGGGCGGCCGCCTCGGCCGCGACCACGCGCAGGCGCAGCCGTTCGCCCTCGGCCGCGAGCACGTCGGCGTGCTGCGACAGCCGCGCTTCGAGCCACAGGCGGAACTGCTGCCATGCCGCCCGCGCGGCGGCGACGGTGTCGGCGTCGGTCGGCAGCGGGGCGAGCTCGGGCCGGCGATCGCGCGCCGCCACCAGCACCTGGCGATAGGTCGGCTCGAGGTGGTCGAAGCGCATCAGCTCGGCCGCGAAGCGATCGCCGATCTCGCGCAGCATGGCCAGGTGGCCGTGCTCGTCGAGCAGCATGACGTGCCACGCCAGCAAGGCCTCGAGCCAGGGCGTGTGGCCGTTGCCGAACGCCGCCAGCTGCAGGCCCTGCGCCAGCAACACGGAGCGCACGTCGTCGAGCCGCGGCAGGCCGTACTGTTCGTGTTCGTGCAGCCAGGAGTAGTCGTGGCCGGTCTTGGCGCGGTAGGCGACGTGCACGTGGTCGTCGGTGGCCTTCGCCGAGCCGGCGTCGGCGAACGGCGCCGCGATGACCACGCCGACGCGGCTCGCCCGCACCATCTGCTGCAGGAAGCCGGCGCGGGCCGAAGCCGGGACGTGTTCGAGCACGTCGACGCAGACGGCGACGTCGTGGCTCCGGTCGGCGACGTGGGCTTCGTCGAGCGGCTTGCCGAGCACAAAGGGCCCGTCGCGGCCCGCCAACAGCGGGTCGAGGTAGGTGACCCGGTGACGCGGCAGGAAGCGACCGAGCAGCATGGCGCCGCCGGAGCCGACGTCGAGCACGCTGCCGCCGTCGGGCAGCAGCGCCAGGACCCCGCGCGCCAGCGCCGCGTAGCGGCTCCACTGATCGAACAACAGCCCCGACGGGGCCTGCTGGTCGGGGCGCGGCGCCTGGTTCTTGGGCTCGGTGGTCATGCGGCGCGCGCGGCAGACCCTAACCGTGCCCGGCGAGGCGGTCAAACCGCACGCTCGGCCATTCGTCGCGGCGTCGGTCGGGCCGCAGCCTGGGTGGCCGCAATGGCCAGTTCGAGTGTTCGACGCTCGGTGCCTGGACGCCGTCTGGCGATGCGCGGCTGATCACGCAGCTCGGCCCGCTGTCTCCTCCAGGCGGTCAGCGCATGGGCATCATCTCGACCGGGCTCGGGTTCTCGACTTCGTCAGGGGAGATCTCGCAGGGGCTGTGCGTGCCCACGAATGCGTCGAACCTGGTGTTCACCTGGGACTTCCTCTCGCACGAGTTCCTGACCTACTGTGGATCGCAGTTCCAGGACGAGTTCCAGGTCGTCTTCGTCCCGAACGGTGGCTCCGAGCAGATCCTGTTCCGGCGCCAGGTGGACGATCTCTGTGGCAGCGTCACTGCGATCGCGGTCGACTTCGGTCAGGGCGGAGATCCTGATGGCGTCTTTCACACGGGCTTCCAGACCACGTCCGTCGACATCACGTCGCTGCAGGGGGTCTCGGGGCGGCTGATCCTGCGCACGCAGGACGTCGGCGACAGCATCTACGACACCGCCGTGCTGCTCGACGAGATCGGGATCCAGCTCGCGCCCTGATCGACACCGACCACGGAGCCTGCGGGCGGGGCTGTGGGCAGGAGCTGGCCCGGCGGCTGCCTGCGTCGTCTGAGCCAGAGGTCTCGCGCGGTCCCCTCAGACCTGCTCGCCGCGCGCGAACTTCGCCACCGTCTGCTGGAAGCGCTGCTTGCCGCCTTCGACGACCTTGCGGATCTCACGCGCGTTCGCCTCGCTCTCCTTGCGCAGCTCGGCGACCAGCTTCAGCGAGTCGACCTGGTAGTCGGTGATCGCCTGCACGAGCTTCTCGACCGACTTCGGGTCGATCGTCGAGCCGTAGCCGGCCTTCAGCGCCGCGCGCTCGAGGTCGCGACCGAGGTCGGCGACGTCCTCGAGCCCCTTGTTGACGCCCTTCTTGAGCGCCTCGTGCGCCTGCGTCGCCTCGTGCAGCCCGTGCTGCGAGGTGTAGACCGCGCCGAGGATCGTGAACACGTGCTCGTTGGTGGTGAAGAACGTCACCGAGCGGCGGTAGACCTGGTCCTTGACGTCGTGTGTCTGCTTCAGCTTGGCGACCAGCGTCTCGCCGACGTCGTAGCCGATCTGCAGGTTCTCGGCGATGTCCTTGATCAGCTGGAAGTGGCGGTCCTGCTGCTGGAACGTGTGCTGCGCCTGGTCGCGCGCGAGCTGCAGCTTGGAGCGGGCCGGCCCGTCGGCGTCGGTGGCGGCGTCGACCGCCGCCTGCGCCGTGGCCAACGCCGCGCGCGCCGCGTCGCTGGTGGCGGTCTGCTGGTCGAGCAGCTCGCGGGCGACGATCTCCGCCTCCTTGAGGGCGAAGCGGAAGTCGATGTAGCCCTCCATGATGGCGGCCTCCTTCTGCAGCTGCTGCTGCGTGTCGGCGGTGACCGCGCGGTAGATCTCGGCGATCTTCTGGAAACGGTCGCTCGGCGTGCCGCGGCGCAGCTTCATCCACAGGTTCGACATCTTCTCGGTGAAGCTGATCTTGCCGTCGTCGAGCTGGGCGATCAGGGTCTTGCTGTCGTCGCGGATGCTGTCGAACTGCTGGCTGATGTCGAGGAAGCGGTTGCCGACGCGGATGTCCTCGACGTTGTCGCGCACCATCGCGTTGAAGCTCTGCATGTACTGCACCGTGCGCGCGATCGTCATCACCTTCGGCTCGTCGACGTGGCGCACCTCCTCGAGCAGGCGGGTCAGCTCCGGCGGCGCGTCCTGCTTCGGCAGCACGCCGTACTTCTGCAGCACGGTGAGCGCCTGGTCGAGGTACTTCTGCACGGAGGAGGTCGACTTGGTCGGCATGGACTGCGGGGCGGGTTTCTCGGACACGGTGTTCCCTTGGCGTGGACGGCGCGGCAGCTTACTGCCCGAGCTCTCCCCACACGACCCGCGACCGTGAACGAAACCCCAGCGCCCGCCGGTGCCGTTGCCACTGCCGCCGACGCCAGCATGCACGACATGCTGCGCATCATGGACGTCGCCTCGGCGTTGCGCCGCGAGCGTGAGACCGCCGAGGCCCAGCTCGATGTCGACGTCGCCAAGGCGAGGCTGCGCGAGCGGCTGCTGGCGACGGCGGCGGCGGCGGGGGAGACGGTGACCGCGGCCGAGGTCGACGCCGCGATCGCCAGCTACTTCGCGCGCCAGCACCGGTACGCCGATCCGCCGCCGAGCTGGCGGCGGCTGCGCGCTCACCTGTGGGTCAGCCGCGTGCCGGTCGTGCTCGGCCTCGCCTTGGCCACGCTGCTGGTGCTCGGCGCCACGGCGCTGGCCGGGGTGTTCCCCGGGCCGTCGCCGTCGCCGGAGCCAGCACCGGTGACGAGTCCGGCGCCGGTGCCCGGCCCTGCCCCCGCGAAGCAGCCGGTGCCCACGCCGGAACCGGTGGTCGTGACCCCGCCGCTGCCGGTCGAACCACCCGCCGTCGCCGCGCCGGAGGACGCCTTCGCTGGCGCCTGGCGCCACTTCCAGCAATCACTTGCCACCGCCACCAAGCTCGCCGCCGAGGACGGGGCACGCGCGCGCCTCGACCAGGTAGCTGCCGTCGCCGAAGCCGCCGGTCCGGCCAAGGACCTGTCGCGGCTGCGCGCTGCGCAAGCGGAACTCGACGAGGTGATCACCCGGCTCGACGAGCAGTACGAAGTCACCGTCGTCGATCGACCCGGCGAACCCAGCGGCATCGATCGTTACTACCGCGGCAAGTTGTCGGGCTACTACCTGATCGTCGAGGCGCGCACCGCCGACGGCCGCACGCTGCGGCGCCGCATCGTCAACCACGAGACCAAGTCGCGCGACGAGGTGACGAAGTGGGGCGAAGAGGTCGACGAGGCGGTGTGGAACCGGCTGGTCGCCGACAAGCGCAACGACGGCGTCGTCGACGACGCGCTGTTCGCCAGGAAGAGCCGCGGCACGTTGGCCGAGCAGATCGTCATGCATGGCGCCGACGGCAAGCCGCTGGTGCGCGGCCGGAGCATCACGTCATGGTGAGCCACGGTGGGGCGGAGGTGTCGGCGCGGTTGCAGCACGAAGCGGCGGCGGCGCGGGCGGTGGCGGCCGGGGCGGCGGCGGCGGCGCAACGGGTGCTGGGCCGCATGCAGGCGCTCGATGCCGAACGCATGCAGACGTTGCGCGAACTGGCGCTGACCCAGTTGCCGGAGCTCAACGGCGCCACCGCGGGGCAGACCATGCCCGAGCTGGTGGCGGAGATGCAGCAGTTCGAGCGGCAGCGGCAGCAGCGGGCGGCCGAGCTCGCGGCGGCGCTCGACGCCGCCTCGCACCGGGCCGCGGCGCAGGAGGCAGCGTTGCAGCAGGTCGGCGCCCGGCTCGATGCGGCGCTCGCGCACCGGGATGGCCTGCTGGCGGAGGTCGGCAGGCGGCTCGCCGCCGACGCCGCCTACACGGCCGCCTGCAGTGAGGCGACGCAGGCCGAGGTGCGGCTCGCCCGCGACACCGCGCGCGCCGAGGAGCTGCGGCACGAGGCGAAGCAGAAGCTGCCGGACTACGAGCACAGCCGGTTGTTCCAGTACTTGTGGCGGCGTGAGTTCGGCACGCCGCAGTACCGCGGCCGCGGCTTCGTGGCCCGCGTCGATCGGCGCCTGGCCGAGTACATCGGCTACGCCGCCGCGGCGGCGAGCTATCGCTTCCTGCTGACGACGCCGAAGCTGGTGGCGCTCGAGGTCGAGCGCCGCACTGCCGAGGTGCGGCAGCTGCGCGCGCGCATCGAGGCGGCCGAGCAGACGATCGAAGACGCCGTCGGCGCGCCGGCGGCGGAGCAGGAGGTCGAGCGCCTCGCCGCGGAACGCGCGCGCGCCGCCGACGACCTGGCGGCGACGACGCGCGAGATCGCGGCGCTGCGCCAGCGCAGCCATGACGAGGCCGGCAGTCGCGGGGCCTTCCACGCCGAGGCGCTGCAGCGCCTCACCGGGTTCCTGGCCCGCGCCGAGGCCGTCAAGCTCGAACACCACGCGCGCGCCACGCCCGATGCGCGGGACGACCAGCTGGTGGCGACGCTGCGGCAACTGACCGCGGAGCTCGGCGACGTCGGCGCCGAGGCGGCCGCGCTCGAAGCCGAGGCCGCGCGCACCGACGCCGTCGCTGACGGGCTCGAGGACCTGCTGGTGCGTTACCGCCACGCCGGGTTCGACTCCGGCCGCAGCGAGTTCGAGGACCTCGAGGTCGAGCCGCTGCTGCGGGACGCGCGTGATGGCCGGGTGTCGGCGACGGACCTGTGGCAGCGACTGCAGGCCAAGCAGCGCTTCCGGCGACCGCCATCGGTGCACCACGAGGCGCGCAGCAACGACCTGCTCGCCGGCATCGGTCTCGCGCTGGACATCGCCAACGTGCTCGCCGGCGGGCGTTCGCGCCGCTCGCGCGGCGGCTTCGGCGGCTTCTCCAGCGGGCGTGGCTTCGGCGGCGGTGGCGGCGGCTTCTCCAGCGGGCGTGGCTTCGGCGGCGGTGGTGGTGGCTTCTCCAGCGGCCGCGGCTTCTGACGTTCCCCGCGGCCGGCGACGCGCCGGTGGCCGCGCCTACAGCGGGAAGGCGCCTTCGTTGACGCGGCGGCCTTCGAGCGCCAACACCTCGGCGAGCTGTTCCCGCAGCTGCGGCGTCACCTGCGCGTAGACGTCGGTGATCAACGTCTCGTCGGCGGGTGGACCGTTCTGCTCGGCGGCGGCGATCGCCGCGTTGACGCGCTGGGCGATGCTGGCCTGCAGTGCGGTCTCCTTGGCCTCGTTCCACAGGCCGCGGCGCGTCAAGTAGGCGCGGAAACGATCGACCGGGTCCTTCTTCTCCCAGGCCTTGACCTCGGCCTCGTCGCGGTAGCGCGTCGGATCGTCGCTGGAGCTGTGGCCGAGCCGCCGGTAGGTGACGGCCTCGATGAACGTCGGGCCCTGGCCCTGGCGCGCGCGCGCCACGGCGTCGCGGGTGACCGAGTAGACCGCCAGCACGTCGTTGCCGTCGACGCGCACGAACGGCATGCCGTAGGCCTTGCCCTTCTGCGCCAGCGTCTCCGACGCCGACTGCTTGCTGATCGGCACCGAGATCGCCCACTGGTTGTTCTGGCAGAAGATCACGCACGGGCTCTTGAAGACCGCCGCGAAGTTCATGCCGCAGTGGAAGTCGTTGGCGCTGGTGGCGCCGTCGCCGAGGTAACCGAGCACGACGACGTCGTCGCCGCGCAGCCGCGCCGCCATCGCCGCGCCGACCGCGTGCGACACCTGCGTGCCGATCACCGACGACATGCCGTAGTAGTTGCCTTCCTTGAAGGTGTAGTGGCACGGCATCTGGCGGCCCTTGCAGCGATCCTGACCGTTGCCGATCAGCTGGTTGATCGCCTCGGTCAGCGGCAGCCCGCGCATCATCGCGGCAGCGCCTTCGCGCAGCGCCGGGAACACCCAGTCGCGCGCCTCGAGGGCGGCCACCGAGCCGACCGTCGCGGCTTCCTGGCCGAGGATCGGCCCGTAGAAGCCGATGCGGCCCTGCCGCTGCAGCATCAGCATGCGGCGGTCGAACTCGCGCACCTGCACCATCTGCTCGTACAGGAACAGCAGCACGTCGGCGGGCAGGTTGGGGTCGCGCCCCTTCGCCACGGTGCCGTCGTCTTCGAGCAGTCGCACGAGGCCGCCCGGCATCGGGCCGGGGGCGGCGACGGGCACGTGGCGTTCGGCGACCGGCGTCGCGCGCGCCGCAGCGGGGCGGCTCGGCTGTTTGCCGGCCGGCTTCGCCTTGCCGGCGGCCTTGGCCGGGACCTTGGTCCTGGCCGCGGCCTTCGGCGCCTTGCCCTTGGCAGCCTTCGACTTCGCCATCTTGGCCGGGGGCATCAGCCGAGCAGCAACCGGTACGGCTGCTCGAGGTGGTCCTTGACGACGTTCATCCAACGCGCGCCGGTGGCGCCGTCGACGATGCGATGGTCGATCGAGACCGACAGGTACATCTTCTTGCCGACGACGATCTGGCCGTTCTTGACGATGGCGGCGTCCTTGATCGCGTGCACGCCGAGGATCGCGACCTCGGGGAAGTTGATCACCGGCGTCGCGAACAGGCCGCCGATGTTGCCGGCGTTGGTGATCGTGAAGGTGCCGCCGGTGAGGTCCTCGACGGTGACCTTGCCGTCGCGCGTGCGCGCGGCGAGGTCCTGCAGGTCCTTGGCCAGCTCGCCGACCGACTTGCGGTCGACGTCCTTGATCACCGGCACGATCAGGCCGTTGTCGGTGTCGGTGGCGATGCCGAAGTTGAAGTACTTCTTCACCACGAGCTCCTGCGTCACCTCGTCGAGCGAGGCGTTCATCATCGGGAACTCGCGCATCGCCGCGACGATCGCCTTCATCACGAACGGCAGGTAGGTGACGTTGACGCCCTTGTCGGCGAACGCCTTCTTGGCCTCGCCGCGGATCTTCGCCAGCTCGGTGACGTCGATGTCATCGACGTAGGTGAAGTGCGTGGCGGTGAACTTCGACCGCGTCATCGCCTCGGCGATCTTGCGGCGCAGGCCGCGGAACGGGATGCGCTCCTCGCTGCGGCCGGCGGGGGCCGGCGGGATCGCGATCGGCGCGAAGCGCGCGGCGCCGGCGGCGGGGGCGGCAGCGGCGGCCGGACGGGCGCCGCCCGCGGTGGCGGTGGCGAGGTCGTCGTTGGTGATGCGGCCGCGCGGCCCGCTGGCCGGGATCGCCGCCAGGTCGATGCCGAGTTCGCGCGCGCGGCGGCGCGTGGCCGGCGCGGCGAGCACCTTGCCGGGGCTCGACTGCACGAACGCGGGCGCGGCGGCGGGCACCGCCGGCGGCACCACGGCTGCAGGCGGCCTGCTGGCGGGGGCCGGGGCCGGGGCGGGGGCTGCGGCCTTCGTGGCCGGCGCCGGTGGTGCCGTGGGCTTGGCCGGGGCTGGGGCCGGAGCTGCCGCGGGTGCGGCGGTGCCACCGGCGGCGCCGGCGTCGATCACGGCGATGACGCTGCCGACCGGCACCACGTCACCTTCCTTGCAGCGCAGCTCGGCGATGACGCCGGTGAACGGCACCGTGATCGTCACGGTCGCCTTGTCCGTCATCACCTCGACGAACTCGTCCTCTTCCTTCACCGCCTGGCCGGGCTTGACCTTCCAGCTGACGATCTCGCCTTCGGCGATGCCTTCGCCGATGTCGGGGAGCCTGAATTCCTTGTGTGCCATACGTGAGTGCTTCCTTGGGTGCGGTCTTGGGGTCGGTGGCGCCGCGGGCGGCTCACCAGACGAAGGTCTTCTCGATGCCGGCGAGCACGCGCTTCACGTCCGGCATGTAGAGGGGTTCGAGCGTGTAGGGGAACGGCGTGTCGAAGCCGGCGACGCGCACCACCGGGCCTTCGAGGTACTCGATGGCCTTCTCGGCGATCAGGGCCGACAGCTCGGCGCCGTAGCCGCAGGTCTTGGGCGCCTCGTAGACGACGACGGCGCGGCCGGTCTTCTTGACCGACTCGAGCACGGCCAGCTCGTCGAGCGGCACCAGCGTGCGCAGGTCGATCACCTCGACGCTGCGGCCGGCCGTTGCGGCCTCTTCGGCAGCCTGCTCGCACACCGACACCATCGAGCCGTAGCAGAGCAGCGTGACGTCGGTGCCCTGGCGGGCGACGCGGGCCTTGCCGAGCGGCACCACGTGTTCGCCGAGCGGCACCTCACCCTTGCCATGGCGGTAGATGCGCTTGGGTTCGAGGAACATCACCGGATCCTCGTCGCGGATCGACGCGATCAGCAGGCCCTTGGCGTCGGCAGGCGTCGCCGGGATCACGACCTTGAGGCCCGGCGTGTGGCAGAAGTAGGCCTCGCTCGACTGGCTGTGGTAGTGGCCGCCGCGGATGCCGCCGCCGTACGGCGAGCGGATCACCATCGGGCAGGTGTACTCGCCGCCGCTGCGGTAGCGCATCTTCGC
>JAEUHT010000085.1 GCA_016793265.1 Planctomycetota bacterium | reverse complement strand
GAGACCGTCGCCGTGCACTTCGAGCACGAGCACCTCGATGTCGGGGGGCCCGGCCGCCCAGGTGAGCGCCCGCTCAGGCCCCATCACGAACAGAGCGGTGGACAGGCAGTCGGCGGCAACCGGATCGTCCGTCACGACGGTGACGGCGCCGAAGTCGGTGGCGGGCAGTCCGCTGCGTGGATCGAGCAGGTGGCCGAGTGCTCGGCCGGCGACGACGCGGCGGCGCTCGGAGTTGGCGCTGGTGGCAACGCTGCGGCCGTGGGCGACCAGCGAGACCGCCGGCCGACGGCGGTCCCGGGGGTCGGCGATGGTGATGGTGTTGGGCCCGGTTGGTCCGACCTCGAACCGTTGGCCGCCGAAGTCGAAGCGCGCCGTCGTGGCTCCGGCCTCGAGGGCGGCGCGACCGGCGGCGGCCAGAGCGATGCCCTTGCCGAAGCCGCCGGCGTCGATTCGCAAGCCCTCACGCCGGCGGGTCGCGCCCGGCACGGGAGGCGGGGTGGTGGACGAGGCCTGCGGTGGCAGCGACAGCCCGTCGAGCCCACTGGCCTGACGGGCTGCCGCCAACGCGTCTGCCGTCGGCCAGCGACCACTCCCGCGCAGGTCGTAGGCGGCGACCAGCGCGCCGATCGCCGGGTCGAACGTGCCATCGGTCTGGAGCCACCAGCTGCGGGCCGCCCTCAGGTCCTCGAGCAGGGCGTGGCTCAGCACGAATGGCCGCCCCACCGCGGCGGCGTTGAGTTGCGCCAACTCGCTGTCGTCGCGCCAGGTCGAGAGCCTGGCCTCGACGGCATCGACGGCCTGCACTGCCGCTTCGGATGCCGAGAGGGCGGTCGGTTGCTCGGCCGCGGTCACGGCGACGTCGAGCAAGGTCCCCATCGCCAGTATCTGTCGCACCACGGTAGCGGCGACCGGGATGGCGGCTGTCGGGGTACCTCCGGCGGCAGCGGCAGGGGGTTGTGCCCCTGCGGTGACAGCGAGCAGCACGACGGTCGCAACGAGCAGCGGACCAGGACCCGGAAGGCGCATCATCTGGTCCGGGATTTATTGTTATTGAGACGCAGGAGCAATACGGATCTTGGCCTAGCGAGGCCCGGTGCGTGGGCGTGGGCGTGGGCGCGGGTGCCGTGCCCCCGCTTCGGGTGCCGTTCCCGGGTGGTTGACAGCGGGCGAGGTGGCGTCGACCCTGCTGCGATGCCCTCGATGCCGCCCTGCCGGGTCGTGGTCGCCGCGCTGCTGCTGGCCGCGACCGCGAACACCCAGTCGTTCGTGCCGCACGAAAGTGGACCCGTGGCGCCGCTGCGGTTGTCGCCGGACGGCTCGCGGTTGTTCGTCGCCGACACCCAGGGGGCGCGGCTGTGTGTGTTCGACCTCGGCGATCCGTCGTCGCCGTTCCTGGTCGCCGAGATCCCGGTCGGGCTCGATCCGGTGTCGGTGATGCCGCGCACGCGCGACGAGGTCTGGGTCACCAACCAGTGGTCCGACAGCGTCAGCATCGTCAGCGTGCTGGCGCGGCGTGTGGTCGCCACCCTGCGTGTCGGCGACGAACCGAGCGACGTCGTCTTCGCCAACGGCAAGGCCTTCGTCAGCTGCGCGACGCGCGATCTGGTGCAGGTGTTCGACGCCACCACGCGGCTGCCGCTCGGCAGCGTGCCGATCCTCGGCAAGGACCCGCGCGCGCTGGCGGTCAGCCCCGACGGCCAGCACGTCTACGCCGTCGTGCAGCGCAGCGGCAACGGCACCACGCTGCTGCCCGATACCATGTCGCCGCCGCCACCGCCGGGCGCGCCGCACACGGCGCTGATCGTGCGCGCCGACGACCCGGCCTGGTTCTTCGCGATCCCGTACACGCTGCCCGACCACGACGTCGCCGACATCGACGCCAACACCCTGGCCGTGGCGCGCTACTTCGACGCCGTCGGCACCACCAACACGGCGATCGCGGTGCACCCGGTCAGCGGCGAACTGTGGGTCGCCAACACCGACGCCCGCAACCTCGTCGCGCACGAGCCGAACCTGCGTGGCCACGCCATCCACAGCCGCGTCACCCGCATCACCACCGGGCCGTTGCCGACGGTGGCGCCGTTCGACCTCAACCCGGGCTTCACCTACAGCTCGCCGAACGCGAACGAGCTGGCGCTGGCGCTGGCGGAGCCGTTCGGCGTCGCCATCGACGCCACCAGCGGTCGCGTCTTCGTCGCCGCGCACGGCACCGATCGGGTGGGCGTGCTCGACCTCAACGGCAACGTGCTGGCCCGCATCGAGGTCGGCAACACGCCGGGCGCCACGGTCGACACCCGCAACAAGCGCGGCCCGCGCGCCGTGGCGCTGCACCCGTCGTCGCCGCGGCTGTACGTGCTGCAACACCTCCGGGACACCCTGAGCGTGGTCGACACCAGCTCGCTGACCGTGCTGCGCGAACTGCCGATTGCGAGCCACGACCCGATGCCGGCGTTGCTGCGCGAGGGGCGCAACTTCCTCTACGACGCCAAGCTGTCGGGCAACGGCACCATGTCGTGCGCGTCGTGCCACATCGACGCCGACCTCGACGGCCTGGCCTGGGACCTCGGGGATCCGAACGGCGTGCCGCAGAACCCGGTGTTCCAGCCGCAGAACCCGTTCTTCCCGTTCTTGGTGCCGTTCCACCCGCTGAAGGGGCCGCTGACCACGCAGACGCTGCGGGGCCTGCCGGGCACCGGGCCGCTGCACTGGCGCGGCGACCGCGCCGACTTCGCCGCCTTTGCGCCGGCGTTCGACAGCCTGCTCGGCGGCGTGACGCTGCCGCCGGCCGACATGGCGGACCTGGCGGCGTTCGTGCTCACGATCGTGATGCCGTCGAACCCCAACCAGATGCTCGACCGCTCGCTGCGCACCGCGCCAGCCAACAACAACGAGGCGGTGGGCTTCGCGGCCTACCACCAGAACATCGCGCCGCCGGGCGGCGGCACGATCACCTGCGCCGCGTGCCACGAACTGCCGCTCGGCACCAACGGCTTCGTCATCAACGCGACGACCATCCAGGAGCCGCAGCAGATGAAGGTGCCGCAGCTGCGCAACCTCTACCGCAAGCTCGGGCTCGAACGCGCGCCGGGGCCGCAGAAGGCCGGCTTCGGCCTGCGCAAGGACGGCGCGGCCGGCACGCTCGCCGAGTTCCTGGCCATCCCGCAGTTCATTCCCTGGCCGGCGGCGACCAAGGATGACATCGAGACCTTCCTGCTCGCGCTCGACACCGGCACGGCGCCGACGGTCGGCTTCCAGGTCTACCTCGACCAAGCCAACGCCGCGAGCATCGGGGTGCAGGTTGACCTGGCGCTGCTGCTCGCGCGCGCCGCCGCCGGCGACAACGAGGCCGTCGCCCACGGCTTCGTCGACGGCGCCTTCACCGGCCTGCGCTACGAGCCTCTGCTCTCGGCCTTCCTGGCCGATCACACCGGGGTCGGGCCGTTCCCGGTGGCGACGCTGCTCGCGAAGGCCGCCGCCGGCGCTGCCGCGTTGTCGTTCACCGGGGCCGCTCCCGGCGAGGGCGAACGCCTCGGCCGCGATCGTGACCTGGACGGCACGCTCGACGGCGAGGAGCTGCCGTTCGCCTACGGTGCCGGCACCGCCGGTTGCGCCGGCGAACCGCTGCTCGCCGCCAACAGCGAGCCGCGCCTCGGCAACTCGCTCTACGGCTTCGTCGCCGAGAACGGGCCGCCGGTCATGCCCGGGTTGATCGCGATCGCCACCGGCACGGCGTCGTTGCCCGCGTTCGGCGTCACCGTGCTGGTCGATCCGCTGACGGCGGTGCTCGGCGGCATCACCAGCGACGGTCATGGCGAATGCCGCGTGCCGCTGCCGATCCCGGCGGTGCCGAGCCTGGTCGGCAGCACGTTCGCGGCGCAGGTGTTCTGGTTCGACGCCTGCGGCAGCCAGTGGCTCAGCAGCAGCGCCGGCGTCAGCATGCAGATCCGGCCGTGACGCGCCGGACCGCACCGGCCTTGCGTCGGCCCCGCGCCGCTGTGGTCTCTTGACCGTCGCTGCGCCATGATGCGCGGCCTTCGATCCGCATCAGGAGCACACGCAGATGGCGAACGGTTTCAACGACATGCAGAGCCTGCTGAAGCAGGCGCAGGACATGCAGCGGCGCGTGCAGGACGCGCAGCGTTCGCTCGGCGAACGTATCGTCGAGGGCAGTTCCGGCGGCGGCGTGGTCAAGGCCTACGTCAACGGCAACATGGAGCTGCAGGCGGTCAAGATCCAGAAGGCGGCCGTCGACCCCGACGACGTCGATACGCTGGAGGACCTGGTGACCACCGCCGTGCAGAAGGCGCTGCAGGAGGCGAAGGCGCTGCGCGACCGCGAGATGGGCAAGGTCACCGGCGGCATGAACCTGCCCGGCATGGGCTTTTGAGTCGGCGGTTCCTGAATTGGCGGCGTCGCCTGCAGAGGGGCACCCGGCACCGAGGCAGTTGAGGCGGCGCTCGCGCGCCCAGCACGCAGGCCGATGGCCACCCGCGACCACAGCATCGAGAACCTGATCGAACGGCTCAACCGGTTGCCCGGCGTGGGGCCGAAGACCGCCGAGCGGCTGGCGTTCCACCTGCTGCGGGTCGCCGCCGACGAAGCGCTCGGCCTGGCGCGCGCGATCGAACTCGCGCGGCAGGCGGTGAAGACGTGTTCGCGCTGCTTCCAACTCGACGCCTGCGATCCGTGTGCGATCTGCGCCGATGCGACGCGCGACCAGGGCATGTTGCTCGTGGTCGAGGACCCGCGCGAGGTGGCGCGCTTCGAGGACGTCGGCTATCGCGGCCTCTACCACGTGCTGCAAGGGCGGCTGTCGCAGCTCGAGGGCATCCGGCCCGAGGACCTGACCACCGGCGCGCTGGTGGCGCGGGTCGCCGGCGGCGCCTTCACCGAGGTGTGCCTCGCCACCAACCCCGACCTCGAAGGCGAAGGCACCGCGCGGGTGCTGGCGGAGCAGCTGGCGCCGCTCGGGGTGCGCGTGACGCGATTGGCGCGCGGCCTGCCCGCCGGCTCGTCGATCGCGCAGGTCAGCAGCTCGATCCTGGCCGACGCGATCGAAGGTCGCCGCCCGCTGTCGTGAGCCGCGCCGTCGAACCGCTGCCGATCGACGACGCGCTGCCGCGGGTCGTTCGGGCCTTCACGCAGGGCAAGACGCTGCTGCTGATGGCGCCGCCGGGCTCCGGCAAGACGACGCGCGTGCCGCCGGCGTTGTGGCAGCGGCCGGGGTCGGCGGACGGCGAGGTCGTCGTGCTCGAACCACGGCGGCTGGCCGCGCGCGCTGCCGCGTCCCGCGTCGCCGAGGAGCTCGGCGTCGAACTCGGCCAGGAGGTCGGTTACCAGGTGCGTGGCGACACCCGCTGCAGCCGCCGCACGCGCGTCCGCTTCGTCACCGAAGGCGTGCTGGTGCGCCAGCTGGTGCAGGACCCGTTCCTCGAGGGCATCCGCACGGTCGTGCTCGACGAGTTCCACGAGCGCCATCTCGAAGGCGACCTCGCGCTGGCGATGCTGGCCGAGGCGCGCGCGACGGTGCGACCCGACCTCGAACTGGCGGTGATGTCGGCGACGCTCGACCCGGCGCCGCTGCTGCGGTTCTTGCCAGAGGCCCGGGTGGTGGAGGCCGACGGCCGCCTGTTCCCGGTGCGCACCGTGCACATCGAGCGTCGCCTCGACGACCCGCTCGAGGTGCTGGTGCGCGACACCATCGACAAGGCGCTCGACGAGACCGCCGGCGACGTGCTGGTGTTCCTACCCGGCACCGGCGAGATCAACCGCTGCGAACAGGCGCTGCAGAACCTGCAGCGGCGCCGCGGCGTCGAGGTGCTGCCGCTGCACGGCCGCCTCGAACCACGCGAGCAGGACCGCGCCATCCGCCCCGGCAAGAGCCGCAAGGTGGTGTTGTCGACCAACGTCGCCGAGAGCTCGTTGACCATCGCCGGCGTCACCGCCGTGGTCGACTCGGGCCTCGCGCGCGAGCTGCGCTTCGACCGCGGCCGCGGCGTCGACGTGCTGCAGCTCGAACGCATCAGCCTCGCCTCGGCGACCCAACGCTGCGGCCGCGCCGGCCGCACCGGGCCGGGCGTCTGCTACCGGCTGTGGACCGCGGCCGAAGAACGTGGCTTCGCCGCGCGTTCGACGCCGGAGGTGCAGCGCATCGACCTCTGCGGCCCGACCCTGCTGGTGCGCGCCTTCGCCGGCCGCGATCCGGTCGAGTTCGGCTGGTTCGAAGCGCCGCCGCGCGACGCGTTGCTGGCCGCCGACCGCCTGCTCGCCGACCTCGGCGCGCTCGACGCCGCCGGCAGCCTGACCCGCTTCGGCCGGGACTTGCTCGCCCTGCCGCTGCACCCGCGCCTCGCCGCCGTGGTGCAGCGCGGCCGCGAACTCGGCACCGCGGTGGCGGCG
>JAEUHT010000312.1 GCA_016793265.1 Planctomycetota bacterium | reverse complement strand
CTGCTCGGCGGCGTGGTCGCGGTAGTTGAGGCCGATGCAGAGGATCTTGCCCGGGTGCGGCACCGGCGCCAGCAGGGTCACCGCCGCGCGCGGCAGCAGGGCCACCTCCGGGTAGGGTTCGTGCAGTGCCAGCGCGGCCTGCAGGAACGGACGGTCGAGGTCATAGGCGTCGTTCGCGTGTTCGAGCGGCGGCAGGCCCAGCACGGGGTGGGTGAGGTCGAGCACGCGGCTGTTGGCGAGCAGGTGGCCGATGCGGGCGGGGGAGTCCTTGGTGGTGAAGGCGACGAGTCTCACGGGAGTTCGATCAGCAGCACGTGGAGGTGGCGCGGGCCGTGCACGCCGATGACGAGCTCGAGCTCGATGTCGGCGGTGCGCGACGGGCCGGTGACGAAGGTGACGGTCGGCGAACGCGGGCGGCCGTCGGGGGAGGACAACGCAGCCAGCGCCGCACCCAGCGAAGCGCACAGGCGCGAACAAGGCAACAAGACGAGGTGCCGCGGTGGCAGCAAGGAGCACAGCCGGTGGCGTTCGTCGGCGGCGACCAGCACGAGCGAGCCGGTCTCGGCGATGCCGACCTGCGCGGTTGACAGGCCGCAGTCGGCGGCGAGCAGCGTCGTGCGATCCGACTCAGGGCCGTACACGCGGATCGTGGGCGGCAGTGCTTCGAGCACGCCGGCGAGTTCGGGTGCGTCGGAGACGGCGAGCGAACGCACCTCGGCGGCGGCCAGCAGCTCGGCGACGCGGCGGGCCGCCGCGGCGAGGTCCCTGACCTGCTCACACGCACCACCGACCTGGCGCAGCATGGTGGCGAAGCGCTCGGCGCAGTCCTTCCCTGGCAGCTCGGGCGAGGGCAGCACCGGCGGCAGCGGTGGCGCGGTGGTGCCGCAGAGGCCATTACGCAGCGCGGCGAGCATGGACTCGCGGTCGTTCATCGACGGGCCTCCGGCCGGCGGCGGAACGGCAGCCGCGGCGGCGCCGGCAGCTCGCGCGTCGCCGTCCAGGCGCCGGCGGGGCCGAGCCGCCGCACCCCGGGCACACGCAGCAGCAGCCGGGTCAGGAACATCAGCAGCGCCTGGCGGCGCGGGCCGCGGTGGCAGAACGCCCACAGCCGGAAGCCGAGCCGTTCGAGGAACGGCCGGCGTCGCTGGTGCGGCGGCGGCGACAACACGGCGCGGTGGCGCAGCTCGAGCAGCAAGGACGGGATGTCGATCTTGACCGGACAGACGTCCTTGCAGGCGCCACACAGGCTCGACGCGAACGGCAGCGTGGTGGCGCCGGCGTGGCCGTCGAGCTGCGGCGACAGGATGGCGCCGATCGGGCCCGGGTAGACCGAGCCGTAGGCGTGGCCGCCGATCTGCTGGTAGACCGGGCAGGCGTTGAGGCAGGCGCCGCAGCGGATGCAGGCCAGCGTCGAACGCATGGCTTCGTCGGCGACGATGCGCGAGCGGCCGTTGTCGAGCAGCACGACGTGCAGTTCGCGCGGACCGTCCTGCGGCGACGGGCCGGTCAACAGGCTCTGGTAGGTGGTCAGGTGTTGGCCGGTGCCCGAGCGTGGCAGCAGGCGCAGGAACACCTCGAGGTCGGCGAAGCGCGGGATCACCTTCTCGATGCCCATGACCGCGATGTGCACGCGCGGCAGGGTCGTCGTCATGCGCGCGTTGCCTTCGTTCTCCAGGATCAGGATCGTGCCGGTCTCGGCGACGCCGAAGTTGACGCCGCTGATGCCGAGGTCCGCCTGCGCAAAGTGCGCGCGCAGCCGTTGCCGCGCGTGGTCGGCCAGCACGGCGGGTTCGGTGGTCGGCGGGATGCCGAGCTGGTCGACGAACAGCGCGCCGATCGCCTGCCGCGTCTTGTGGATCGCCGGCACGATGATGTGCGATGGGGTCTCGCCGGCGAGCTGGATGATCCACTCGCCGAGGTCGGTCTCGATCGGCTCCTTGTCGGCGCGCGCCAGCGCCGCGTTGAGGCCGATCTCCTCGGTCGCCATGCTCTTCGCCTTGACGAGGCGGTGGCAATCGTGGTCGGCGGCGATCTGCGCGACGATGCGGCAGGCGGCGGCGGCGTCCTTGGCCCAGTGCACCTTGACGCCGGCGCGTTCGGCCTGGTCGGCGAACTGCGTGAGGTAGTGGTCGAGCCGCGCCAGCGTGTGGGCCTTGATGGCGCGGGCCTGTTCGCGCAGCGCCTCCCAGTCCTCGACCGCGCCGATCGCGCGCGCACGGCGCTCGGCGAACAGGTCGGTGGCGCGGCGCAGCGCCTGCCGCAGCGTCGCATCCTGCAGCGCGGCGCGCGCATTCTGGTCGAAGTGCTCGGCGTCGAGGTGCGTCATGACGCCAGGATCTCGGCGAGGTGAAGGACGCGCAGGTTCGAGCCCGTGCGCTGCAGGCGGCCGCGCAGCTGCATCAGGCACGAGGCGTCGACGGCGGTGATCGCGTCGATCGCGAGCCCGGCCGTGCCGGCGAGGCGATGGTCGGCCATCGCCGTCGACAGCTCGGGGAACTTGACCGCGAAGGTGCCGCCGAAGCCGCAGCAGGTGGCGCCGTTGGTGAACTCGACGAGTTCGAGGCCGGTGACCTGGCGCAAGAGCGCGCGCGGTTCCTCGCGCTGGCCGAGTTCGCGCAGGCCGTGGCAGGAGTCGTGGAAGGCGACCTTGCCGGGGAAGCGCGCGCCGAGGTCGGTGACGCCGAGCACGCGCACGAGGAAGCCGGCGAGTTCGTGGGTGCGGCCGATGAGCTCGTGCGCGCGCGCGAGCTGGCCGGGTTCGTCGGCGAACAGCTGCTCGTAGCGGTGCACCATCGCCGCACACGAACCGGACGGCATCACGACGTGCTCGGCGCCGGCGAACACGTCGAGCCAGTGCCGCGCCACTGCCTTGGCGTCGTCGCGGTAGCCGGAGTTGAAGGCGGGCTGGCCGCAGCAGGTCTGGCGGGCATCGAAGGTGACGGTGCAGCCGGCGCGTTCGAGCACCTTCACGGTGGCGGTGGCGACCTCGGGCCAGAACTGGTCGGCGAGGCAGGTGGCGAACAGCGCGACCTTCGTGCTCACGGGGTGCTCACGGCAGCAGGGTCATGCCCTTGACGTAGTCGGGGCGGCGGTGGTCGTCGCCGAGGGCGCGCGGCACGGCGGCGAGGCCGCGGTAACGGTGCGTCAGCAGCGAGTCGACCCGCACGGCGTTGTTGGCCAGGAGGCCGAGCGCGCGGCGGTAGACACTCGGCCGGCCGTCGGCGTCGAAGCCGCCGCTGGCGCCGACCGAGGTGACCAAGGCCAGTTCGCGCCACTGCAGCGGGTTCAGCAGCTCCATCGCCGCACCGCCGTGGCCGACGCCGTAGAGCAGGAGCGTGCCCTGCTTGCGGATCAGGTTCGGCACGTCGCCGAAGACGTGGCCGCAGCCGGTGGCCTCGACGACGTACTCGGCGCGGCGGCCGTGGGAACGTTCGCGCACCAACGCGGTGAGCTGCTCGGGCGGCACCGCCTCGGCGCCGAGCGCCTGCGCCAGCGCGCGCTTGTGCGGGCTCGGATCGCTGACCAGCAGCGCGCCGTCGAAGGCGAGCAGCGAGCGCAGCGCCTGCACGAACAAGAGCCCGGCGGGGCCGGCGCCGAGCACCACGGCGGTGCGCACGCGGTCGTGCTGGCCGGACAGGCGGTAGCGGGTGCGGGCGCGTTCGCCAGCGTCGAGGCAGTGCAGCACGCAGCCGAGCGGTTCGGCCAGCGCGGCGACCTCGAAGTTGAGGTCGCCGCCGATCGGCACCGCGTTGACGGCGGGCACCACGAGCTCCTCGGCGAAGCCGCCGGGCAGGCCGGTGATGCCGTGCTCCTGGTAGTGCTCACACTGGTGGCTGTGGCCCGAGGCGCAGTACTCACACGGCGGCTCGCGGCGTTCGCTGCGGCAGTTGCGGCCCTGGTCGACGACGACGCGCGTGCCGACCGCGAGGTCCTTCACCGCGGCGCCGCGCTCGATGACGGTGCCGGTGATCTCGTGGCCGAGGATCTGCGGCGAGGCCTCGAACGGGATCGGCCGGCCGTGTTCGTCGAGGTGGAAGTTCGACTCGCCGGCGGCGATGTGGAAGTCGGTGCCGCAGACGCCGACGGCGGCCGGGCGCACGCGCACGTCGTGCGGGCCGAGGTACGGGGACGGCACGTCGATCAGCTCGACGTGCTGCTTCTTGACGAGGGCGGCGGCGCGCATCAGAGGGACACCGATTGTTCGGCCCAGAACTGGAACTCGCGGTGCTTGTGTTGTTCGGCGCGTGCGAGCACGTCGCCGCTGGCGACGCGGCAGACGTGTTCGAAGACGCGCGCGCCGACCTCGGTGATCGACTCCTTGCCGGTGATGATGGTGCCGGCGTCGAGGTCGAGGTCCTGGCGCAGGCGTTCGAACACCGGCGTGTTGGAGGCGAGCTTGATCACCGGCGCGATGGCGTTGCCGATGGTGGTGCCGCGGCCGGTGGTGAAGACGACGACCTGGGCGCCGGCGCCGACCAGGCCCGGCGTCGACTCCTGGTCGTAGCCGGGGCCCTGCATCAGGTGCAGCCCGCGCGACGCCGGCGGCTGGGCGTAGGGCGTGCAGCCCTCGACGCGCGTGGTGCCGGCCTTGGCCATGGCGCCGAGCGACTTGATGGTGATGTTGAGCAGGCCGCCCTTGACGTTGCCGGGGCTCGGATTGTCGTCGAGTCGCGTGCCGAACTTCGCCGCGTAGGTCTTGTACCAGTCGACGTACTCGAACACCTGCTGCGCCGTCGCCAGGTCCTTGGCGCGCGCCGCGAACAGGTGTTCGCCGCCGCAGAACTCGGGGATCTCGGTGATCAGCACGGTGCCGCCGTTCTGGATCAGCAGGTCGGCGGCGTGGCCCAGCGCCGGGTTGGCCGACAGGCCCGAGAAGCCGTCGCTGCCGCCGCACTTGACGCCGAGCGTGAGGTGCTCGACCGACACCACGCTGCGGGTGGCGCGGTTGGCCAGCGCCAGCATGTCGTCGACGAGCTGCAGGCCACGCTCGATCGCCGCCTGGGTGCCGCCGACCTCCTGGATGCCGAGCCACGCCACCGGCTTGTCGGTCGACAGGCCGCCGCGCCGCTTCAGGAAGCGCTCCAGCAGCGTCAGGTTGGTCTTCTCGCAGCCGAGGTCCATGAACAAGACGGCGCCGACGTTGGGGTGGTCGGCGTAGTTGGCGAGCGTGCGCAGCATCAGCTCGAGGTTGCTGCCGTCGCTGCAGCCGCAGCCCTTGTTGTGCGGCAGGGCGACCACGCCGTCGACGTTCGGGAAGGCCTCGCGGCGGTAGCGGGTGAACTCGGCCAGGGTCGCGATCTGCAGCGCCTCGTGGCTCGCGCACATGCTGGTCGGCACGATCAGCACGAAGTTGCGCGTGCCGACGCGGCCATCGGGTCGCACGAAGCCGCGGCACGTCGCCCGCAGCGCCTTCGGCACCAATACCGGCGCCGGGTTGTGCAAGGACGCCGGCAGCTCGCGCACGAGCGGCACCGCGTTGTCCATGTTGGCGGGCAGCACCGGGTCGCCCTTCGAGATGCCCCGGCTGGTGCCGATCGGCTGGCCGTACTGCAAGACGAAGTCGCCGGTCGGGATCGCGCGCAGCGCGAAGCGGTGGCCGGGCTCGACCGGGCCGCGCAGGGTGACGAACTCACCATCGGCGAGCACGACCTGTTCGCCGCCGGCGAGCGCTTGTTTGGCGACGGCGACGTTGTCGGCCGGCGACACCAACACGGCGAAGTCGGCCAGCGGCCGGGCGGAGGGCGGATGCGGCATCGGGCCGCCGAGTCTAGCCGGCCCTGGCCGCGGTGCTACGTCGAGGGCAGGTCGCGGGTGTCGAGCCGACCGGCGGCGGCGAGGTCGCGGAACGCAGCGAGCGTGCGCCGCACGCCGACCGCGAGCGGCGTGTGCGGCACCGCCGGGTAGGCGGCGCGGAACGCGCTGCCGTCGAGTTCGGGTGGGATCGGGATGCGCGGGCCCTGGATCGTCAGCGAGCCCTTCGCGGCCGGGCACTCGGCCTCGATCGCGCGCACGAAGTCGGCGACGTCGAGCGTATCGCCGTGCAGGTTGTAGACGTGGGCGCCGGGCGGGCCACCGTCGGCGGCGGCGACGAAGGCGGCGGCGGTGTCGCCGACGAAGTGGAAGTCGGTCGGGCCGGAGAAGCCGATGCGGAACGGCCGGCCGAGCACCGCGGCCTTCATCGCCGTGGTCGGGCCCGAGGTCATGCCCTGGTCGCGGCCGACGCCGTAGACGGTCAGCGGCCGCAGCCCGACGCTCGCCAGGTTCTGCTCTTGCCAGTAGATGCGCGCGGTGCCCTCGTTGGCGCGTTTGAACACGCCGTAGTGGGTGACCGGCTCGGCGGGTGTGTGTTCGTCGACGGCGACGCCGTCGTCCTCACTCGGCCCGAACACCGCCGCCGAGCTGGCGTAGACGAGGCGCGGCACCTTCGCCGCCAGCGCCGCATCGAACAGGTGCATGGTGCCGAGCACGTTGACGCGCGCCCCTTGCACCGGGTCCTGGCGGCACGCCGGCACCTGCAGGCCGGCGAGGTGCACGACCGCGCGTGGCGCCGCCGCGGCGACCGCGCGCCGCGTCGCGGCGAGGTCGGTGATGTCGCCACGCACGAACTGCACCTGCGCCAGCAGCGGTTCGGCGACGATGTCGCAGAGCCGCCGGGCGTCGTCGCCGAGGTCGTAGACGACGGCTTGGTCGCCGCGTTCGACGAGGTGCTTGACCACCCAGGCGCCGATGCAGCCGAGCGCGCCGGTGACGAAGAAGCGTTCGTTCATGCGAGTCCGTAGATGCGCGTGGCGTTGCCGGAGAACAGCAGTTCGCGGGCGCGGGAATCGAGGCGCGCGGCCCACTGGGCGAGCAGGTCGTGGACGGCGCGGTAGTCGGCGGCGGCGACGAGGCACACCGGCCAATCGCTGCCGAACAGCAGGCGGTCCGGGCCGAAGGCGTCGAGCGCCGTGTCGAGGTAGAAGGTGAAGTCGGCGGCGCGCCAGTGCTGCCAGCGGGCCTCGGTGACGAGGCCGCTGAGCTTGACGGCGAGGTGCGGGCAGCGCCCGAGTTCGTGCAGTTGCCGCGCCCACGGTTCGCGCCCGTCGCGGCGGATGTCGGGTTTGGCGAGGTGGTCGAGCACCAGCGGCTGGCCTGGCAGCGCGCGCACGAAGTCGAGCGCCGCCGGCAACTGCTGCGGGTAGACGAGCAGGTCGTAGACGAGGCCGTGCCGGGCCAGCGTGCGCACGCCGCGCTGGAAGTCGGCGCGGCGCAGGAAGTCGTCGGCTTCGGCCTGCACGATGTGGCGCAGGCCGACCAGCTTGTCGTGCGCCGCCAGCTGCGCGACGACGTCGCCGGCGGTGGGTGAGGTCAGATCGGCCCAGCCGACGACGCCCTTCACGAACGGTGTGGTCGCGGCCAGCGCCAGCAGGAACTCGTTCTCGGCCTGGCAGCAGCGCGCCTGCACGGCGATGCAGCCGTCGATGCCGGCCGCGGCCAGCTCCGGCTGCAGATCCGCCGGCAGGAAGTCGCGCGCGATGCGGCCCATGCGCGCGTCGATCCAGCCGTACTCGGCCGGCGAGTAGCGCCAGAAGTGTTGGTGGGCGTCGATGCGCACGGCCGGCGATTGTGTCGGCGCTGGTGCCGCCCGCACAAG
>JAEUHT010000311.1 GCA_016793265.1 Planctomycetota bacterium | reverse complement strand
CACGATCGGGGTCGATGCGCAGTTCGTCCTGCAGTGCCGCCAGCATGGTGTCGACGAAGTGCAGGTCGCGGTCGCCGTCGGCGCCGGCCCGGTTCTGCCAGCCCGCGCGGCGGCCGTCGGGGTCGCGGCCGGTCGCCGTCGGCAGCCCTTGGGGGTAGACCACCACGGCCTCGGGCCACGCCGTATGCAGGTCGAAGCTGCGCGCGATGCCGGCCATCGAGCCACCGTGGCCGTGGAACACGAACACCAGCGGCACCGGTTCTCGGCTGGCGGCGGGCGGCACGTGCACGAGCGCCTCGCGGCGGTCGCCATCGACCTGCCAGCAGCGGGTCTGCAAGGTCCGCGCGGGGGCGGCTTCGTGGGCCTCGGCAGGCCCCGGTTCTTGAGGGGGCAGCAGCGGCAGCAGGAAGAGGCAGCTTGCCCGGGCCAGCAGGCGGGTGCACATGGCTCGCACGATAGCACTGCGGCGCCGGGCGCCTTGGCAAGGCCGGCCGATGTGGGGCCGGCGGCCGAGCCCGGATTTTCCGGGAACCACCGCGGCCGACCGTGACTCCTCTGGCCCGCCTCGCTCCGGGGCCACGCACACAGTCATGGAACGCATCCTCCGCGGCATCGCCGGCTTCGTCGTCCTGCTCTCCGTCGTCCTGCTCTGGTCCTCGCACGAGGTCGACCTCCTGCGCCCGACCTGGGCATGGCTGACCGCCTTCGTCGGCATCAACCTGCTGCAGTCGGCCCTGACCGATTGGTGCCCGATGATGTGGTTGCTCGGCAAGCTGGGTGTGCGGCGCGCCGGCGCCTGAGCGGTCTCCCTGTCCTTCCCGCCCTGGAGACCACGCATGCACTTCGCTGCCTCCCTCGCCGAGTTCTCGATGCGCCGCCGCGGGCTGATGCTCGTGCTGACGGTGCTGCTCACGCTGCTGACCGGCCTCGGCGCTGCGCTGCCGTCGATCTGGCCGCAGTCGTTCCCGTGGCTGCATGGTGTCGTCGTCGACACCGACCCCGAGAACATGCTGTCGCACGAGGAGCCGGCGCGCGTGTTCCACGACGAGAACCGCCGCCGCTTCCAGCTGCACGACATGATCGTCGTCGGCGTCGTCGATGAGCAGCACCCCGACGGCGTCTTCCACCCCGAGGCGTTGGCGCAGATCCACGACCTCGCGACCTACGCCAAGACGCTGCACTGGTCGACGCCTTCGGGCGAGCCGGCGGGCGTCATCGGCGTCGATCTGCTGGCGCCGTCGACGGTCGACGACATCAGTCAGGGCGGGCTCGGTTCGGTGCGCTTCGAGTGGTTGATGCCGACGCCGCCGCAGACCGCGGCGGAGGCGCGGCAGGTGCGCGAACGCGCGCGCCGCATCCCGTTCCTCGACGGCACGCTGGTGTCCGAGGACGGCAAGGCGCTCGCGATCTACGTGCCGATCACGCAGAAGAACCTCAGCTACCGCATCGGGGAACAGCTGAAGGAACGCATCGCGACCTACCGTGGCACGACCCGGTTCCACCTCACCGGCCTGCCGATCGCGGAGGACACCTTCGGCGTCGAGATGTTCGTGCAGATGGCGGTGTCGGCGCCGCTGGCGATGCTGGTGATCTTCCTCCTGATGCTGTGGTTCTTCCGCCGGCTGTCGCTGGTGGTGGGACCGATGATCCTGGCGATGGTCTCGGTGATCGTGACCATGGGCCTGCTGATCATGGCCGGCAAGCCCGTGCACATCATGAGCAGCATGATCCCGATCTTCATCATGCCGATCGCGGTGCTGGACTCGGTGCACATCCTGTCCGAGTTCTTCGACCGCTACCGCGCCATCGGCGATCGGGTGCAGACCGTTCGCACGGTGATGAGCGAGCTGTTCCTGCCGATGCTCTACACGTCGTTGACGTCGGTGGCGGGCTTCTTGTCGCTGGCGCTGACGCCGATCCCGCCGGTTCAGGTGTTCGGCATCTTCGTCGGCATCGGCATCATGGTGGCGTGGGTGCTGACGATGGCCTTCATCCCGGCCTACATCGCCATCCTGCCGGCGCGCGTGTTCACGAACTTCGGTGCCACGCACGGCCACGACGAGGGTGGCTGGCTGTCGCGCTTCCTGCGCGGCATGGGGCCGTGGACGGGGCGCTTCGCCAAGCCGCTGCTCGGCGTCTCGCTGCTGCTGCTCGGCATCGCCGGCTTCGGCATCTCGCGCATCGTCATCGACGACAACCCGGTCAAGTGGTTCGCACCGTCGCACCCGATCCGCGTCGCCGACCAGGTGCTCAACGAGCACTTCGCCGGCACCTACATGGCCCACCTGTCGTTGACCACGAACGTCGGTGCCTATGACGAGAAGGCGCTCTCGGCGCGGCTCGAGCAGGCGCTGACGGCGCGCGAACGACAGCTCGCCGACGAAGGCACCCCCGAGCTGGCCCAGGTCTTTCCGGCCTTCCGCGCCGAGCTCGGCAAGAGCCTCGCCGGCGCCGGCGACCTCGCCGCGGCGCTGACGGCGCTGGAGCAGCTAGTGCGCACGCGCGCCGACGCCGCCCGCGGCGACGAAGCGGAGTCTTGGCACGAGGTGCGCTCTCTGCTGTCGGTGGAGCGCCAGCGTGGCGAGGTGTTCAAGGACCCGGCGGTGCTGCGCTGGATGGTGGCGCTGCAGGCGTCGCTGCAGCGGGGCGGGCTGGTCGGCAAGAGCAGCTCGATCGCCGACATCGTGCAGACCGTGCACCGCGAGCTGATGCTCGGCGAAGCGGCGCAGTACCGCGTGCCGGACACGCCGAACGGCGTCGCCCAGTGCCTCTTGACCTACCAGAGCAGCCACCGGCCCGACGACCTGTGGCACTTCGTCACGCCCGACTTCGGCCAGGCGAGCCTGTGGGTGCAGCTGACCAGCGGCGACAACCGCGTCATGTCGGCGGTGCACGCGGCCGTCGATGCGTTCGTCGCCCAGAACCCGCCGCCGGTGGCGCTGCGCCACGAGTGGTTCGGCCTCACCCACATCAACGTCGTCTGGCAGGAGAAGATGGTCGTCGGCATGCTCGAATCGCTCGCCGGCGCCTTCGTCACCGTGCTGATCCTGATGATCGTGCTCTACCGGTCGATCGTCTGGGGGCTCTTGGCGATGGTGCCGCTGAGCCTGACGATCGCCGTCGTCTACGGCGCCATCGGCCTGCTCGGCAAGCCCTACGACATGCCGGTGGCGGTGTTGTCGTCGCTCGCGCTCGGCCTCGCGGTCGACTTCGCGATCCACCTGCTGGCCCGCGCCAAGCGTGAGTACGAACGCGCCGGCTCCTGGCGGGCGGCGCTGCCGGCCATGTTCGACGAGCCGGCGCGCGCCATCACGCGCAACGTGATCGTCGTCGCGGTCGGCTTCCTGCCGCTCCTGTTCGCGCCGCTGGTGCCGTACCAGACCGTCGGCGTGCTGTTGGCGTCGATCCTCGCCGTGTCGGGCGGCGCCACCTTGCTGCTGCTGCCGGCGATCCTGGCCGTCGGCGAGCACTTCCTGTTCCGTCGCATGCGGTCGCAGCAGGCGACCACCGAGAAGTGAACCCATGAACGTCCGCCCCTACATCCCGCTGCTCACCGCCCTCTGCCTGTCGCTGGCCGCCGTCGCGCAGGACACACCGGCGCCCGCCGCGCCACCGGCCGTCGACGCCAAGGCGCTCACCGTCGAGCAGATCGTCAGCAAGGCCAACCAGGTCGCCTACTACCAGGGCCGCGACGGCCGCGCCCAGGTGCAGATGGAGATCGTCGACGCGCAGGGTCGCAAGCGCGAACGGGAGATGACGATCCTGCGGCTCGACATGCCGAAGCCCGGGGCCGCCGCCGACGCGCCGAACGACGAGGACCACTGCGGCGAACAGCGCTTCTACGTGCGCTTCAAGCACCCGGCCGACGTCGACAAGACCACGTTCCTGGTCTGGAAGAAGCCCGGCGAAGACGACGACCGCTGGCTCTACCTGCCGGCGCTCGACCTCGTCAAGCGCGTGTCGTCGGCCGACAAGCGCAGCAGCTTCGTCGGCTCCAACTTCTGCTACGAGGACGTCTCCGGCCGCCACGTCGCCGCCGACACGCACACGCTGGTCGAGACGTCGGCCAACTACTACGTCGTCGAGGCGAAGCCGAAGGATCCGGCGGCGGTCGAGTTCGCCTCGTTCCGCATGTGGATCCACCGCACCAGCTTCGTCGTGGTCAAGGTCGAGTACCACGATGACAAGGACGCCGTCTACCGCACCTACGAGGCGCTCGGCGTCGAGACGATCCAAGGCCACCCGACGGTGACCAAGGCGCGCCTGAAGGACCTGCGCACGAAGGGCGAGACGACCGTCGTCTACAAGGACGTCGCCTACGACGTCGGCCTGCCGGCCGAGATCTTCACCGAGCGGTATCTGCGGCAAGCGCCGCGCAGCCACATGAAGTGAGCGAACTGCGCATGCCAGCGAACACCAAGACGATCGGGCTCGTCGTGCTGCTGGTGACGGCCGCGCTGCGGGCCCAGGAGCCGGCGTTGCCGCCCGGGCTCGGTGGCCAATCGCCCGAGCCGGCGCTGCCGAGCGGGCTCGGCCAGCAGCCGCAGCAGCCGCAACAGCCGTCGACGGCGGAGCCCAGCCTGCCGCCGGGTCTGGAGACGGCGCCCGCCGCCGCCGCGCCCGCCGCGGACCTCGCCGCCGACGACTGGTGGCGGCAGCTCGGCGTGCGCGGCTTCCTCGACCTGCGCGCCGGCAGCCGGCTGCAACACGACCCGTACGAACGCACCGCCTCACTCGGCGAAGCGCGGCTGCGGCTCGAAGCCGAACACCAGGCGGTTGGGCTCACGTTCGCGGCCAAGGGCGACTTCGTGCTCGATACGCTGGAGTCGTCGTGGACGCCCGAGCTCGAGCGCGGCGCCGGGTGGTTCGACCTGCGCACCGGTTGCGTCGCGGCGACGCCGCTGCCGTGGCTCGACTTCAAGTTCGGCCGCCAGGTGCTGACCTGGGGCACCGGCGACCTGTTGTTCGTCAACGACATGTTCCCGAAGGACTGGGTGTCGTTCTTCGTCGGCCGCGACGACGAGTACCTGAAGGCGCCCTCGGACGCGCTGCGGCTCGGCCTCTTCACCGACCTCGCCAACGTCGACCTCGTGCTGACGCCGCGCTTCGACCCCGACCGCTACGTGCGCGGCGAACGGTTGTCGTTCTACGACCCGTCGCTCGGCCGTCAGGCCGGTCGCGACGCGGCGCAGCCGCCGATCGTGCCCGACGACTGGTTCGCGGACGGCGAACTGGCGCTGCGCGTGCACAAGAACCTCGACGCCGTCGAACTCGCCGCCTACGCCTACGTGGGCCGCTGGAAGAGCCCCGCGGGCTTTGACCCGGTCGCCGGCCGCGCCACCTTCCCGCGCCTCGACGTCTACGGCGCCAGCGCCCGCGGCCAGCTCGCCGGTGGCATCACCAACCTGGAGCTCGGTTACTACGAGTCGCGCCAGGACGCCGGCGGCGCCGACCCGTTCGTCGACAACTCGCAGTTCCGCGTGCTGGCCGGCTACGAACGCGACCTGCCCGAGCTCGCCGACTCGCTGACCGTCGGCGCCCAGTACTACCTCGAGGCGATGCTGCAGCACGACGACTACCTGCGCACCCTGCCGGCGGGCATGCCGGCGCGCGACGAACTGCGGCACGTGGTCACGCTGCGCGTCAGCAAGCTGCTGCTCGACCAGCGCCTGCGGCTGTCGCTGTTCGGCTACTTCAGCCCGAGCGACCACGACGCCTACCTGCGGCCCAACGCCAGCTACACGATCGACGACCGCTGGACGGTGTCGGCCGGCGCCAACGTCTTCGTCGGCGAACGCGACACGACCTTCTTCGGCCAGTTCGATCGCGACAGCAACGTCTTCATCGCCGTGCGCTGCAGCTTCTGAAGGACCCGTCCGCGCCCGCGCTCAGGCCGTCAATCGGCTCTGCAGCAGCGCGCGCACGGCCGGCGGCATGCCATCGGCGGCCATCGTCGCGCAGACGTCGCGGGTGAGGTCGAGCGTGGCGAACACGGCGCGGCATCGTTCGCAGACCAACTGGTCGCCGTTCGGCATCGGCACGCCGCGATCGAGGCAGTCCTGTTTGGTGCGCAACAGGTCGAGGCAGACCTGGCGCGAGTAGGCCGGCGGCGGCAGTTCTCGATGCGGCAGACCCTCGGCCAGCGCGTCGCGCAGCCGCAGCCGGGCGCGGTGCACGCGGGTCTTGACCGTCGCCGCCTCCAGGTCGAGCACCTCGGCGACCTCGGCCACCGAGAAGCCGACCACGTCCTTGAGCACGAGCGGCAGGCGGAACTCGTCGGGCAGCTGCAGGATCGCCGCCTGCAGCGCCGCGGTCTGTTCGCGCCGCACGACCTCGTCGAAGGCGTCGAAGTCGCTCGGCAGCACCGCGATCCTCGGCTCCTGGAACGGGCCGGCCTCGTCGAGCGACGCGATGCGGCTCGGTTGCCCGGCGCGGTGGCGGTTGAGCCGCTGGCAGGTGTGGCGCGCGATCGTGAACAGCCACACCTTCGGGTCGCTGTGCCCGGCGAACGTGTGCCACGACTGCCAGGCGCGCAAGAACGTCTCCTGCACGAGGTCCTGCGCCTGCTCGGGAGCCCCGCACAGGCGGCTGGCGAGGCCGTAGAGGCGATCGCCGTGTTGCGCCAGCAGGCGTGGCACCGCCACCTCCCTGGGCACCAGCCAGTCGTTCGGCGGCGGCGCGGCAGCAGGAGGTTCGACGGCGTCGGTCACGCACGCAGCGTAGCGACGTCCGGCGCCGGCGCGAGCGTTCGGCGGGTCGCGGCAGTTCGCCATGCCATCGCGCCGCCGCGTGACGCGACCGGCGCCCCGCCACGAAGTGCCCGCCAGGGGATGGCGGAAGCCGCGCCGATGGAGACGATGCCGCGCCCGATGTCCGACGCGACGGCTCCCCTGACCGGCTCCGGCCTCTCCGGCCTGCGCTCTGCCCTGCCCGAGGCGAAGGCCCTGCTGGCGCGCCGGCTGGTCGCCGCCGGCCGCACGCCGACGCCGTTCGAGTTCGATCGCCAGGGGCTGCGGCTCGCCGCCGACGAGCAGGCCATCCTGCAGCAATGGCTCGATCAGGGCCTGGTGACGCGCGTCGCCAAGGAGTCGCGCGCCGCCGACGGCACCGTCAAGCTGCTGCTCGAACTGCGCGACGGCAAGAAGGTCGAGACGGTGGCGATGCCGATCGGCGCCTGCTGCGTCTCCACCCAGGTCGGCTGCGCGGTCGGCTGCCGCTTCTGCGCTTCGGGCCTGTTCGGCGTCGAACGCAACCTGAGCAGCGACGAGATCGTCGAGCAGATCGTGCACGCGCGCCGCGTCATGCGCATCGACCGCATCGTCTTCATGGGCATGGGCGAACCGTCGCACAACCTCGACGCGGTGATGACGGCGGTGGCGCGCATCCGCGACGAGGTGCTGATCTCGCCGAAGAAGCAGACGTTCTCGACGGTCGGCGGCGTCAAGCCGCTCGAACGCATGCGCGGCTTCGTGGTCAAACCGTGCCTGGCGTGGTCGCTGCACAGCGCCAACGAGCAGAAGCGCCGCGAGCTGCTGCCGCGCGCGCACAAGGACCCGCTGCCCGAGATCGCCGCCGCCGCCGACGCCTACGCGCGCGACGTCGGCACGCCGGTGCAGATCGAGTGGACGATGCTGGCGGGCATCAACGACGGCGACCAGGACGTGGACGAGCTGTGCTCGTTGCTGCAGGGCGTGCGCTGCTACGTCAACTTCATCGTCTACAACCGCGTCGACGGGCTGCCGTTCGCGGCGCCGGCGCGCGAACGCATCATCGAGCTCGTGCGCGCGGTCAAGGCACGCGGCATCCTGGCGACGATCCGCGATTCGTCGGGCCCCGACGCCGAGGCCGCCTGCGGCCAGCTGCGGCTGCGCGACCGCCTGGGCTGACGGCGCGCGGATTCCTGCGTACCCTCGCCGGCGCGCGGGGGATTCCCGCGTGTGTCGAGTCTGCCCTGCCGCACCGAGCCCCATTTGACCAACAACCCCGAGCCCAGCGTCGACGCCTTCGTGCGCCGCCATCAGGCGGGGCTGTGGCGCTTCCTGCGGCTCTGCGGCTGCCGCGGCGCCGCGGCCGCGGACTCGGCCCAGGAGGCGCTGGTGGTGGCGATCCGGCGCGGGCTCGTCGATGCCGAGCCGGCGGTCGCGGCGGCGTTCCTGCGGCAGACGGCGCGCTTCGTCTGGTTGCGCGACCAGCGCGACGAACGGCGGCGCGCCGCGCACCAGGCCGACGCCGCCGAGCGCCTCTGGCAGCAACACCTCGTCGACGACGACGGCGCCGGCTGGCTCGAAGCGCTCGATCGCTGCCTCGAGACCCTGCCTGCGCGTTCGCGCGCCGCGCTGCAGCGCACCTACCGCGATGGGGTCGGTCGCCAGGAGCTCGGCGCCGAGCTCGGCATCGGCGAACACGGGGTGCGCACGCTGCTGCAGCGGCTGCGCGCCGCCCTGCGCGACTGCATCGAACGGAGGCGACGTTCATGAACACGAATGAGCACGACCAGTTGCTCGACTGGGGCCTCGAGGACCGGCTCGGTGGCGAGGCGCCGCCGGATCTGCTCCCGGCGGTGCGCGCCCAGCTGGCGGTCGGCGAGGCGGCCCCGGCGCGGCTCGGTTGGTCGTGGCCGGTGGCGGCGCTGTTGCTGCTCGGCATCGCCGCCGTGGTGGCGGTGGCGTGGTGGGGGCGGCCGACTGCCCCGGCCCCGGCGCCGGCGCAGGGGCCGTTGCCGGTCTCGGTGTCGACGCTCGCCGAGATCCAGGCGCTGCCCGGGGCGACCCGCGCGGTCGAACTGAGCAACGTCGACGACGAGGCGTTCGCGGCGCTGGCGCGGCTGCGCGAGCTCGAACTGCTCATCGTGCGCGAACCGCTGCACGAGAACTTCGGCCTCGGGCTCAAGGTCACGATCCCGCCCGGCCTGCGCCACCTGACGGCCGCCTGCTGGCGCACGATCCCGGGCTTCACCAAGCTGCGCCGGCTCGAACTCAGCGGCGTGCTGCTCGCCGGGCGGCTCGACGCGGCGGGCATCGACCCGCAGCAACTCGGCAGCCGTCTCGCCGCGCTGCCGCTGCTCGAATCGCTGACGCTGCGCTTCCTCGATCTCGACGACGCGGCGCTGGCGATGCTCGACCAGCTGACGTCGTTGCGGCAGCTCGACCTCTCGTTCAACCACGGCTTCGACGACGCCGGCCTCGACCACGTGCTGCGCTGCCGTTCGCTGCGGGTGCTGTCGCTGCGAGGCTGCCAGCAGCTCTCGGCTGAGGCGCTGGCGCGGCTGGCGGCGCTGCCGGAGCTCGCGGAACTCGACCTGTCGCTGATCGACGGCATCAACTGGCGCAACCACGGCGGCTGGCTCGACGACACCGAACGTGAGGTCGTGCTGCGCGCGCAGCAGGCGGCGAAGGGGCGCGGGCGCGGGGTGCGCGACGCGACGCTGGTGGCGCTGGCGGGTTCGCGCACGCTGCGCAAGCTCGACATCACCAGCGCCGATCAGGTGTCCGCGGCGGGGCTCGCGGCGCTCGGCGACTGCGCCTCACTGCGCGAGCTCGGCGCCTTCGGCGTGCCAGCCGTCGACCCGGGCTGGGTCGCGGCGCTGCCGCAGCTCGAAGGCCTGGAGGTCTGCGGCGACTTCACCGACGCGTTCTGCGACGCGGTGCGCGGGCACCTGCTGCACCTGCGTCGGCTCCGCGTCGCGGCCTGTTATCGGATCACCGACCGCGGCCTCGCGGCGCTGCTGGCGATGCGGTCGCTGCGCGCGCTCGACATGGGGCAGATGTACGGGCTCACCGCCGCCTGCCTCGACGCCGTCGCCACCGCGACGCAGCTCGAAGAGCTGGACCTGCGCAACAACGACTTCGTCACCGCGCGCGAGGTGGTCCGCCTGCGCCGGGCGCTGCCGAACCTGCGGGTGCTGCAGACCAGCGTGCCCGCCGCCGAGATCGAAGCCCTCGAACGGCTGCCGGCGGCAGAGCCGACGCGACCGGCCGGCAAGTGAAGGTGCCGCGCGCCTCCGCCCACCACTTCCTGGCGGCCCTGCCCGTGCCTGCGCCATGATGCGCGCATGACGGATCGCCTGGTCGAACTCGAGAGCAAGATCGCGGTGCTGGAACACACGGTCGACGTGCTCAGCGGGGAGCTCGCCGCGCACCAACGCACGATCGACCGGCTGCGCACGGACGTCGACGCGCTGCTGCAGAACCTCAAGAAGGGCCGCGGCGGCGACCCGATCGAGCCGCACGACACGCCGCCGCCACATTGGGGTGGTGGTTCGTGAGGTGACGCGGACTCAGCTGCGCCTGGCCGCGAGGCTGTGCTGCACGTGCTGCGCCCGGGTGTTGTCGGGTTCGGCGGCGAGCGCCAGCTCGCAGGCCCGGCTGGCCTCCGCCACGTGACCTGCCGCGAGGGCCACCTCGGCACAGAGCACCTGGAACTCGATGCCCAACAGGTCCTGGGCCGGCAGGCGCTGCACCACGCGCCAGGCCCGCTGCAGATCGGGCTGTCGCCGCAGCACCGACGACAACAGGCCGAGGGCCCACCGCACCGCCGTCGGGCGGTCCTGGAACAGCACGAGGGTCGCCAGCAGATCGGCTTCGGCCTGCAGCAGGTCGCCCAGGTGGGAGCAGTACTCGGCGTGGAACAGCAGGTACTCCGGCTGATCCGGGAAGGACTTCAGCTTCTGGAGCGACGCCAGGAAGGTCTTCTCGTCGCGTTGCCGCAGCGCGACCGAGGTGGACAGGATCACCGACCACGGCTGGTTCGGTGCCTGCTGCAGGGCCCGCCGGGCCAGGCTGGCCGCCTGCTGGAGGTCGCCGGACTGGATGGCCTGCCAGCCGCGCTCGACGAGCCGGCAGCTGGCATCCCGGTAGCGCTGGATCCGGTCGGCGGTCACCTTCGGGTATGCGGTGCGGATCTCGGCTTCGAGCGCGTCCAGCTGCGCGACCTCCAGTTCCTCCGCGCTGCGGTAGCACAAGGAGCCGAGGTAGAGGGACCGTTGCAGACCTTGGCAGGCTGCCGCGCGTCGCCGGAAGATCTCGGTCGAGCGGGCCAAGGGGAACTGCTCGGGATCGCAAGTCGCGGCGACGGCGGCGAGGTCGGCGCCGGGTTGCACGACGAAGGTCACGGTGGTGCCGATGTCGACCGCCTCCACCTCCCGGAATGCCGTCGGGGCCGCATCGAAGACCAGCGGCAGGAAGTAGGTCGGCGAATCGGCGAAGTCCTGCAACACGATGCGGGTCACGCCGGGCATCAGGTGTGGCCCGAAGCTCTGCAGGATGGCCTTGGTCAGCGCCCAGCTCTTGGCCGCATCCACGAACAGGATCTCGATCGGGCCGCCGGTCCAGCGGTAGCTCGTCAGATCGGCCGGCGCCGATTGGATGCGCTGGCCCCACGGCGCGACCATCCGCCGGAACCAAGGGTGGAAGTCGTCGCCGTCGGCGAGATCGGGGGCGCGGTCCATCTGCATGTAGCACCGCTCCCAGCGGAACAGGTCGAACGCATGCACGACTCCCGCATGGCCACCACGTTCGAGTCCCTCGGCGAGGGAAGCCGAACTGGCGCCGAGCCACGGCCCCAGGTCGAGCACGGCGCCGCGCCAGGTGAAGACCGTGCGGGTAAGCCAGATGAGGTACTTGCGCTCCTCGTCGGTCAACATCGACGGGATCGCCAGCAGCCGCTCGTGCAACGCCTCGTTCGACCAGGGTCGCGCAGGGGAATCTCGCATGGGTGTCACTTCCGGATCGCAGACTGGCACGCGATGCGCATCTCGCACCTGCCGGGCGCGGGATGTTACCCGGGACAAAGGCAATGGGGGGCACGAACCATGGCGGTGACGGCTCACTTAGGCTTGCGAGACGCCGCGACCTTCTCCGGCAGCAAGGCGTCGCGTTCGTGTAATTCGCTGAAGCGACGCGCGAGCTCCTCGTCGGCGATGCCTTCTTCGACCGTCTCCTGCTTCTCGCGCAGCGCTTCGAGCAGGCTGTCGTGATAAAAGCCCTCGGGCGCCTTGGTGACGCGCACGGCGTCGTTGCCGCGCACGCCGAGGCCGATGCGGGTGAGGTCGGGCTCGCGCTGCAGCGACCACGGGTTGTCCCAGAAGAAGCGGAAGGCGGGGGCCTTGGTCACCGCCGCATCGAGCCCGCCGGCGTCGAGGGTCACCGGGCTGCTGCCCGTGCTGGTGTCCATCGGCTCACCACCTTCGGCGCGGCGCTTGGCGACCGCCTGGTGGCGCAGCAGCTCGGAGCTCATGCCCCGCACGAACTCACGTTCGACCTGTTGCATCACCCAGGCGTGGTCTTTGGCCGACAGCGGCAGGCGCAGCTCGATGCGGCCCGGTTCGATCAGCAGCAGGCGCTGGCCGCCGCGCAGGTACTCGCGCAGCAGCTCCGCGGTGTCCTCGTCGAACTGGTGTCTGCCGCCGTGGCCGGTCATGCCGGTCGTCAGCGCCGCCTGGGCGGCGAGCTGCAGCATCGTCTCGAGCTTCTTGGCGAACGCCTTGGCGCTGCGGATGCGCACGAACTGATAGCCGCACAGCTGGCCCTGCGCGTCGGTGAACAGCGGCCCGTTCTCGACGTCGACGTGTTCGAGCAGCGCCTGCACCGGGGGCGGGGCGCTGTCGGTGCCGGTCAGGGCGAAGGCGACCGGCCAGTTGCACCAGAACGCGACCTTGCCGGTCTCGCGCGCGGTGGCGAGGTCCTGCAGCGCCTTCTCGAGCGGCTTGTCCGAACTGCCGGAGCCGTTCTCGACGAACAGGCCGCGGTAGACGACCAGGATGTCGATGCGGTCGTTCTTGGCGTCGTAGGTGAGGGTGATCTCCTGGCCGTCGAACTCGAGGCAACCCGAGAGCAACAGCAGGAGCAAGAACAGGAACGTGGTGGCGAGCTTCTTCATGGGGCGCGGCGAAGCGCCGATTAGAGCCCGCCGTCCGCCGAGCGGGCAAGCCGCCTCATTCGAGCATGGCGCTGGCGATCACGGCGACGCCGGCGATGTCGGCCGCCGTGCAGCCGCGCGAGAGGTCGAGCCACGGCCGGGTGAGGCCTTGCAGCAGCGGGCCGAAGGCCTGGAAGCCGCCGAGCCGCTCGGTCAGTTTGTAGGCGATGTTGCCGGCGTCGAGGTCGGGGAACACGAACACGTTGGCGCGGCCCTGCAGCGGGCTGTCGGCGCACTTGCGCGCGGCGACGGCGGGCACGTAGGCGGCGTCGAACTGCAACTCGCCGTCGCTGGCGATGGTCGGATGGACCGCGCGGAAGCGCGCGGCGGCGGCGCGCACGCGCTGCACCTTGTCGTGGTCGGCGCTGCCGCGCGTGCTGAACGACAAGAACGCCACGCGCGGCGCCTCGCCGGTGAAGCGTCGGTGGTTGTCGGCGGTCGCCGCGGCGATGTGCACGAGCTGGTCTTGGTCGGGGGCCGGCACCACGCCGCAGTCGGCGAACGACAGCACCTCGTCGCCGCGCACCATCAGGAACATCGACGACACCAGCGGGATCGTGGCCTTGGTGCCGAGGCAGAACAGGCCGGCGCGGATGACGTCGGCGGTCGCGTGGGCGGCGCCGGTGACGCCGGCGTCGGCATGGCCGAGCGCGACGAGGCCGGCGCCGAACATAACCGGTTGCGCGGCCAGCGCCGTCGCCGCCTGCAGGTCGAGGCCTTTGTGGGCGCGGCGGCGGTGCAGCAGCGCGGCGACCTCCGGCAGCCGCGGGTCACGGCGCGGATCGTCGATCCACACCACCTCACACAGGCGGTCCTGTTCGAGCAACGCGCGCGCGGCGGCGGTGCGCGGGTCCGTGGTCTCGGGCAGCACGATGCGGGCGCGCCGGGCCTGGGCGCGGGCACGCAGCCGGGTGAGCACGTCGGTCATGTTCGCGTCGTAGCCGACCTGCGACGGCGACGCCAGCCGACGGCGATTTCGCCGTTCGAGGGCGGTGTGCTACAACCCCGCGCGCCGCGAACCTCGTCAACCACCGCGGCGAAGAGAACCCATGCCGATCAAGAACTGGATGTCCTGGGAAGGAGGCGTCGACCTCGTCGCGATGACGAAGCCGGGCCTGTCGATGCCGAACGTGATCCTGCACGTCGCGCGAATGGTGCACACGCCGATCGGCTCCGCGCCGGCCGGCATGGTGTGTTGGCAACCCGATCCTGCCGCACCGCCGGCCGTGATCGGCTTCGTCGCCGCCGATGCGAAGCTCGCGGCGTGGTTCGGCCCGAACATCTTCGCCGGCACGCCGTTCGAGAAGGCCCCGGCGCACCAGGCCAAGATCGAGATCAGCGTCGGCAACGACCGCGTCGGCTCGCGCATCGAGGTCGCCGGGCACGTGTTCGAGGTCGCCATGAGCGCCTTGTCGCCACTCGAACTGGTGCACCGCGCCGCCGGCAGCCCGATGCCGTTCGCGCAGCAGGGCCCCGAGTCGGCCGCCAAGAAGGCGGAGCTGAAGGTGAACGGCAAGGCGGTCACGATCAGCGTGCCGCCGGTGTCGATGGGCGGCGGCCCGGGGGCACTGTGGGCGCCGGCCGGCGTCTACGCCCGCTGATCGCCGCGGCCGCGCCGCTCACACCCGCGGCGCGCCGGTCAGCGTTCGACTTCCAGCTCGAGCAGCGCGAGCCCGTGGGTCTTGCCCTGGGCGTCGGTCTTGAGGCTCTCGCTGCCGCCGCCGCCGAGCGAGTCGCGCAGCAGGAAGTTCAACGCCAGCATGTTGGGCGCCTCGTAGCGCGTCACCTCGCCCTTGCAGATGGCGTGGAAGTGGCGCTTGACGCGTTCGACCGTCAGCTCGCGCCTGATGAGCTCGTAGTCCTTGTCGTTGGTGACGAAGATGCCGACGTTGCTGCCGTCGCCCTTGTCGCCGCTGCGCGCGAACGCGAACGAACCGAGTTTGACCTTCGCCATCACGACACCTCCACGCGGACCTTGGTCTTCACCACGCTCTTGTCGAGCAGCGCCGGCCAGTAGCCGACGATGTCGGTCGCCTTCGGGCGGCCGCCGGCGAAGCCGGTGACGCCGGGCGGGCCGCTGGTGACGAGCGGCACGACCTCCATGCCGAAGCGGTCGACCTTGTCCTCGTCGTCGCACTTGACGCCGAGGCGCAGCACGACTTCGGGCGGGTTCGCCGATTCGGTGATGCCGGCGTGGCAGACGCCGGCGCCGACGATCTCGACCAGCTTCTGGTGCTCCGCGAACGTGCAGCCGTCGAGGGCGAGACGGCCGAAGACGATGTCGGCGCACAGCTTCGCCTTCGCCACCGCGTCCGGGCCGCTGACGGTGAGCTGGCCGGTGGTCTTGAAGCCGTTCTGGTAGCTCAGTGAGACCTTGTAGGTCGGGGTCGCCGGGCCGCCCTTGATGCCGGACAGGCGCACGCGGTCTTTGCCCACCTCCTCGACCTTCGCCGAGGTGAAGTCCGCCGTGCAGTCGGGGCCGAGGTAGCGCTTGGGGTCGCCCATCTCGTAGAGCAGTTGGCTGATGACCGTGTTGCGGTTGACGAGTCCGCCGGTGCCGTCGTGCTTGGTGACGACGAAGGTGCCGTCGGGGCTGGCCTCGATGACCGGGTAGCCGATGCGCACGAAGTCCTTCACTTCGCGCCAGCCGGTGTAGTTGCCGCCCGTGCACTGCGCACCACACTCGGCGATGTGGCCCGCCATCGTGCCGGCGGCGAGCTTGTCCCATTCGCCGGCCTGCCAGCCGAACTCGTGGATCATCGGGCCGGCGACGAGCGCCGGGTCGGTGAGGCGGCCGCCGATGACGATCTGGGCGCCGGCGGCGAGGCACTCGGCGACCGCGAAGGCGCCGACGTAGACGTTGGCGCTCA
>JAEUHT010000272.1 GCA_016793265.1 Planctomycetota bacterium | reverse complement strand
ACCACTTCCTCGGGGTTGTCGACCTTGTGGTCGGCCAGCTCCGAGATGTGCAGCAGGCCTTCGAGACCAGGCTCCAGCTCCACGAACACACCGAAGTTGGTGATCTTCGTGACCGTGCCCGGGACGCTGTCACCGATGTGGTAGCGGGCCGGGATGTCGCCGCTCCACGGGTCGGCCTGCAGCTGCTTCAGGCCGAGCGCGATGCGCTTCTTCTCCTGGTCGACCGAGAGCACCACGCACTCGATCTCGTCGCCCTTCTTCACCACCTCGCTGGGGTTGGTGATCTTGCGCGTCCAGCTCATGTCGGTGATGTGCAAGAGGCCGTCGATGCCCTCCTGCAGCTCGATGAAGGCGCCGTAGTTGGTCAGGTTGCGCACCTTGCCGCGGATCACGGTGCCCGGCGGGTAGTTCTCCGCCACCATGTCCCACGGATTGACCTCGGTCTGCTTCATGCCGAGGCTGATCGTCTGCTTCTCGACGTCGATCTCCAGCACGACGACCTCGACCTGGTCGCCCTGCTTGACGACCTCGTTCGGGTGGTTGACGCGCTTGGTCCACGACATCTCGCTGATGTGCACCAGGCCCTCGACGCCGTCTTCGAGCTTGACGAAGGCGCCGTAGCTCATCAGGTTGACGACCTCACCCTGCACCCGCTTGCCGACCGGGTACTTCTCGGTGATGTTCTCCCAGGGCGAAGCGCTCTTCTGCTTCATGCCCAGCGCGATGCGCTCGCGCTCGCGGTCGATCTTGAGCACCTTGATCTCGACCTCGTCGTCGAGCTTGAGCATCTCCGACGGGTGGTTCACGCGGCCCCACGACATGTCGGTGATGTGCAGCAGGCCGTCGATGCCACCGAGGTCGACGAACACGCCGAAGTCGGCGATGTTCTTGACGATGCCCTTGCGCACCTGGCCTTCCTCGAGCTCGGCGAGCAGTGCGGCCTTGCGGGTCTCGCGCTCCTCTTCGATGAGCTTGCGGCGCGAGATGACGATGTTCATGCGCTCCTCATCGATCTTGATGATGCGCGCTTCGATGTCCTTGCCGATCCAGTCGCCGATGTCGCCGGCGCGGCGGATGTTGACCTGCGAGGCCGGCAGGAAGACCGGCACGCCGATGTCGACGAGCAGACCGCCCTTGATCTTGCGCAGCACGAGGCCCTTGACGGTGTCGCCTTCCTTGTGCGTCTGGATGATGTTCTCCCAGCCGCGGATGCGATCAGCCTTGCGCTTGCTGAGCAGGATGTAGCCCTCGGCGTCGTTGATCTGCTCGACGAGGCACTCGATCTCCAAGCCGGGCTGCACGGCGAGCGGATCCGGGAACTCGTCGATCGAGATCTGGCCTTCGGCCTTGTAGCTGACGTCCACGATCACGGTGCCGTCTTCGAGCACCTTGATGACCCGGCCGCGCACGATCTTGTTGGGCGACAGCTCGGCGACCGTCTTGCCGATTGCATGGTCGAGTTCGGCGAGCGTGGTGGAGCCGAGCGCCTCCGAGGTGAGCCTGGAGAGCTCGTCGGGGGCCAGGGCGAACTTCTTGATGAGATTCTTGCCGTGCATCAAACGAAAAAGGGGTTGTGGGGAGACAGGGAACACAGACGACGATGAACCGCCGCTTCGACGCCACACGGCGCCTCACGGCACTCACAGTCCCGCCGACCGGACCATCCGGCCGTCGGTTCGCCGAAGACGAAGCTCACGCCTCGCCGCCGGCAGAAGAAGAAGAAGAAGAAGAAGGTGCTGTCGCCGACGGGGCCACAGCATCGGCATCGGTGCGTTGTTCCTGTTGCCCAGCACGACCGACGGGCGTCTCGGCGCCACGCAGCGGCGCGCGCGCGAGCTCGGCGATGCGCCGCCGCAGCGCTTCGACCCCACCCGGGGCGAGCACACGTTCGGGCGGCCACGGCTCGCCGTAGCGCACGATCACTTTGCGGGGCCTGGGCAGCAGGGCGCCGCGCGGGAAGGCGCGGAAGGCGCCGTCGATACCGATCGGCACCACGATGGCCCCGGTGCGGCGCACGAGGAACTCGACGCCGCTGCGGAACGGCGCGATGCTGCCGTCGCGACTGCGGGTGCCTTCGGGGAAGATGCCGACGACCTCGCCGGCGGCGAGACTGTCGGCGACCAGGCGCAGGGCCGCGGTCGAGGGGGCATCGCGGTCGATCAACGTGACGCCGACCTGCCGCAACCACCATCGCATCGGCGCGAACCGCGCCAGCCCGGCCTGGGCCAGGAACGCCACCCAGCGTCGACACGTCGAGCCGACGAGCGGCGGGTCCAGGTAACTGGTGTGGTTGGCGACCAGCAGCACCGGGCCGGCGCCCGGCACCTGCTCGGAGCCTTCGCTGCGCATGCGCAGCCAGAGCTTGGCGAACAACCACAACGACGACCGCGACAACGTCCACCAGAACGGGCTGCGCACGAGCATGCGCGGCGCTGGCTTCGCCGCCTTGCCGCCGACCCTGCCACCGTCCTGGCGGGCGGGCACGCTCATGCGCGACCTCCCGCCACCGCGCCCGCGGCAGCCGCGTCGGCGCGCACGAACTCGAACAGCCGCAGCACCACCGCGTCGGTCGTCAGCCCCGTCGAATCGAGATAGAGCGCGTCGTCGGCTTGGCGCAGCGGCGCATCGGACCGAGTGCTGTCGAGGCGGTCCCGCACTTCGATCTCGGCGAGCACGTCCTCTTCGCTGACCTGCCGGCCCTGGCGCACGAAGTCGGCGCTGCGGCGGCGCGCACGTTCGCTCGGTGCGGCATCGAGGAAGACCTTCCAGCGCGCGCGCGGGAACACCACCGTGCCCATGTCGCGGCCTTCGGCCACCACCGGGCCGGCGCTGGCGACCTGGCGTTGCAGGTCGCGCATCGCCGCGCGCACGAACGACAACGCCGACACCGCCGAGACCTGCGATTCGACCTCGCGCGTGCGCAGGTGCGCCGTGACGTCGCGTTCGTTCAGGATCTGGCGCCCCTGTTCGAGGCGCAGGCGGGCCGCCGCCAGCGCCGCGCGCATACGCGCCTGGCCACCGTCGGCCTCGCCGGCACACTCCGCCGGCGCACAGCCGTTCTGCAGGAAGTGCCAGGTGATGGCGCGGTACATCGCGCCGGTGTCGAGGAAAGCGAAGCCGAGCCTCGCCGCCAACTGCCGCGCCACCGTACTCTTGCCGGCTCCCGACGGTCCGTCGATCGCGACCACGAGGGTGGGCGACGAAGCGGCGGCAGCATCGGCGGCAGCAGGAGGGACGATCACGCGGGGTACAGGAACTTCGAACCGGATTGGAAAAGACCGCGGCCGGACCACGACCGCGGCCACGATCCGGTGTCGGACCCTGGGCCCGACGAAAAGGGGCGCCGAGTGTAGCGAGCCGGACACCCAGGGTGCAAGCCAGCGGCGCGGGATCGCGGCTGAAGCCTGCGGGGGCCCCCGCCTTGCCCGGACTGGGGTTACGGCGCCTCTTCCAGGGCGCCGGGCGCCGGCAACGACACCAGTTCCCCCGCCGCAGAGGCACAACGCACCGATTCGACGCGGCCATCGTGCAACCAATAGCCGACGGCACCGGCGTCGAAGGCCGGCAGCCCGTACCAGCGACCGTGGGCGACGTCGCGGGCGTGCCGGTGCACGTGGCCGAAGAACAGGCGGTCCACCCCGGTAGCGAGCACCGCCGCGAACGCGGCCGGCGTCGGCAAGAAGCGCGTCTGGTCGCCGCGCTGGATCACCATGCGGCTGCGCTGCCGCGCCCGTTCGGCCACCCGCAGGGCCACTCCGACCGGCAGGCGCCGCGCCAGCCAGCGCGTGAGCCCGTGCCGCAGCCAGCGCTTCGCCCGCTGGTAGGGCAGGTCGGCGAGGCACAGTTCGTCGCC
>JAEUHT010000261.1 GCA_016793265.1 Planctomycetota bacterium | reverse complement strand
GCTGATGAGCGCCGCCTTCACGCTGTATCGCATGCGCAAGAGCCTGGCCTCGGGCCTCGGCCGCGCCATCAGCGACGTCAAGAAGGCCGCCACCGCCACCGGCACGGTGTCGCGCACCGAGAAGGACCTCAACTTCAAGCTCGTGCTGATGGGCATCGGCGCCTGCGCGGTCGCCACCTTCGCCCTCTACTTCTACTTCACGCAGAACCTGGTCGCCGCGCTCGTCGCCACGCTGGTGATGATCGTCGCCGGCTTCTTCTTCTCCGCGGTGTCCGGCAACCTGGTCGGCCTGATCGGCTCCTCCAACAACCCGATCAGCGGCCTCACGCTGTCGACGCTGGTGCTGGCGGCGCTGCTGATGGTGGCACTCGGCGTCACCGGCAACGCCGGCGTGTTTGCCGTGCTCGGCGTCGCCGCGGTGGTGTGTGTCGCCGCCGCCGTCGCCGGCGAGATGCTGCAGGACCTCAAGGTCGGGCACATCCTCGGCGGCACGCCGTGGCGCATGCAGGCCGGCGACATGATCGGTGTCGTGGTGGCGTCGCTGGTCATGTTCTTCCCGCTGGTGATCCTGCACGAAGGTGACCTCAAGCTCGGCGGCACCGGCCTCGGCGGCAGCAACCTGTCGGCGCCGCAGGCCGGCCTGATGGCGACCCTGTCGCAGGGCATCGTCGGCGGCGACATGGCGTGGCCGCTGATCATCGTCGGCGTGCTGATGGCGATCGGCTTCATCCTGGTCAAGGTGCGCAGCCCGATGCTGGTCTGCGTCGGCATGTATCTGCCGCTGGAGACCTCGTTCGCGATCTTCATCGGCGGCCTGGTGAAGGGCCTGCTGGAGATGCGCAGCAAGAAGGCCGGCCACAACGACGCCCAGAAGGCGCGCGTCGAGAACAACGGCGTGCTGCTGGCGTCGGGCCTGATCGCCGGCGAGGCGCTGATCGGGCTGCTGTTCGCGGGCATGGCCGTGGGCGACGTCAAGTTCGACCAGTGGCTGCCGACGGCGAGCAGCATGTTCCCGCTGCCGTTCGGCGTCAGCGCGCTGGTGTTCGTGGTGATCGCGCTGTTGCTGATCCTCACGCCGATGAAGAACGCCGGCCGCCCCGAAGACCCGGCGCCGCCGAGCGCGATGATGTGACGTGGTGAAGCGCCCCCGGCAGAACCTCTACCAGCTGAGCCCCGTCCACGCCGTGCCCTTCGAGGTCGGCGCGGACGGCATGGTCGTGCTGCTGGTGCCGCGCTTCGAGGGCCGCTGGCTGCCCAGGCTGCTGGGGCGCTTCGTGCGCCGGCCGAACATCCAGATTCGCCTCGACGCGCTCGGTTCGTTCGTCTGGCAGCAGTGTGACGGCACCGCCACCGTCACCACCATCGCCGCGCGCGCCGCCGCGCAGTTCGGCGAAGAGCCCGAGGTGATGCTGCACCGCACCGGCGCCTTCGTCGCCAAGCTCGACGGCGAGCGGGTGCTGAGGATGGCCGGCGAGGGCGCCGCCGCGGGCTGACGCCGCGCTGCGGGCGCAGGAAGTGGCGCTCGCCTGCGCGCCGGATCAGGCCCGCGCGTCCTTCTGCTCGCCGCCGCGCGCCAGCAGCAGCATGCCGACCGCCGCGACCATGCCGACGCCGGCGAACACGTACCACATCACCTCGGGCGCCTTCAGCACGTCGTTGCTCCACGTGAACAAGCGGCCGGCCAGCATGCCGCCGAAGAAGTCGCCCAACCCGATCGGCAGGAAGGCGAAGCCCATGTAGAGGCCGACCTGGTTCGGCGGCGCGATGCTGCCGAGGTACTTGTAGAAGTGCGCGGAGTAGATGATCTCGCCGAGCGCCAGCACGAAGATCATCAGCCCGATCGGCAGCCCGAGCCCGATGCCGAGCATGCTGGCCGCCGACAGCGCCGCCGCCGCGAACGTCGCCCACATCGGCTTCAGGTTGCGCACCAGGTAACCGACCACGACCTGCAGGCAGACCACCGAGACCGACTCGATCGCCACCAGGCCGCCGATCGTGCTGTCGTCGAGCTGCAGCACCTTCACGGCGTAGAACTGCAGCCCGTAGTAGAGCTGCCAGAACACGCAGAAGTAGAGGCCGACCAGCAGCACCAGCAGCACGAACCGCCAGTTGCTCAGCACGGTGCGGAAGTCGCGCAGGAAGTCGCGGAAGCGCTTGCGCTCGGCGCCGCCTTCGTTCGGCGGCTCCTTGAACAGGAACAGGATCAGCAGCATCGCCACCACGATCGAGGCGGCGCTGACCGAGAGCGCGACCGCGGAGCCGGTCTCCTTCCACTCGGTGCGGATCCAACCGGCGAGCTTCGGGCCGAGCGCGCCGCCGATGTTGACGAGCGTGTAGTAGATCGAGAAGCCGAGCGCACGCTGGCCGGCGCTGCACGTCTTCTGCACGGTGCCGGTGATCGACGGCTTGATCAGCGAGGTGCCGAAGGCGACCAGCACGAGCGCCAGGATCGTCGGCACGCCGCCGGTGACCCAGCCGAGCAGGAAGTAGGCGCCGCCGAGCAGCGTGTAGGCGAGCAGCATCGCGCGCCGGTAGCCGATGATGTCGGCGAGGAAGCCCGACACCGCCGCCAGCCCCCACACCGACAGCCCGAACCAGCCGCCGATGTCGCCGGCCTCGACTTCGCTGACGCCGAGGCCGTTCATCAGGAACAGCACCAGGAACGCCTTCATGCCGTAGTACGAGATGCGCTCGAACAACTCGCTGACGTTCGCCGCCCAGAACGAGCGGTCGAAGTCGCGCAGCGAGCGGAAGAAGTCGGCGAGACGGGCGCCGATCGTGGTGGGCGCGGGTTCTGGTGGGGTCGCTGCGGTCAAGAGGGCCTCCGGGAGGCGCGGGATCCTATCCCGCGCGGGCCGGGGCCCGGAAAGGGAGTCTGCCGCTCGCGCCCCGCGGCCCGCGGCGGTACCACCTTGCCCCATGACCGCGCCCGCCACGCCGCCGCCGCTGCCTGCCGCCACGCTCACGCCACCCGCCGGCTACCGCTGGCTCGTGCTGCTGATGTGCAGCCTGGCGATGTTCGGCTGCTACTACGTGTTCGACGCGCTGCCTCCGGTCTACGACGCGCTGCAGAAGGAGCTGCACTTCAGCGACGAGGAGATCGGGCTGCTCGACACCTACTACAACGTCGCCGCGCTGCTGACCCTGCTCGCCGGCGGCGTGATGGTCGATCGCCTCGGCACCGCGCGGTCGGCGCTGCTGTTCGCCGGCATCGGCGCGCTCGGCACGGTCGGCATCGCCGTGTTCCCGAAGCTGTTGCCCGCCTACCCGGCGTTCGCCATGGGCATGGGGCGCTTCCTGCTCGGCGTCGGCTCCGAACTGTTCATCGTCGCGGCCACCACCGTCGTCGGCCGCTGGTTCCGCGCCAAGGAGATCAGCTTCGCGCTGGCGCTGCAGCTGCTGATCGGCCGCCTCGGCTCGTTCGCCGCCGACAAGTCGCCGAACTGGTTCCAGGACCTGTTCACCGACTGGCAACCACCGCTGCTGCTGGCGGCCGCGGTCGGCGGCGGCTGGTTCCTGTTCGCGATCATCTACTCGTGGCTCGAAGGCAACGCTGCGCGCAACTATGGCACCAAACGCGCCGGCGCCACCGACAAGCTCGTGCTCGCCGACCTCGTCAAGTTCTCGCGCGGGTACTGGTACGTGGTCGGCCTGTGTGTGGCCTTCTACGCCACGATCTTCCCGTTCCGCACCTTCGCCAACCTCTACCTGATGCAGGCGCACGCCGTGACGCCGGAACGCGCCGGCGACCTCAAGGCGTGGCTGCCGTTCCTGTCGATGTGGGGCATGCCCGTGTTCGGCCTGTTGGCAGACGCGTTCGGCCGCCGCGCCACCATGATGGTGCTCGGCACCGCGGTGTTCGCGCCGCCGTTCCTGCTGATGGTGTATGCCCCGCAGCTGCCGCTCGAACTGTCGATGGGCATGCTCGGCCTCGCCTTCGCGCTGGTGCCCGCGGTGCTGTGGCCGGCGGTGACCTACCTCGTCCCGGATACACGCCTCGGCTCGGCCTACGCGCTGATGACGTTCTTCCAGCAGCTGTTCTGGGCCGGCATGAGCCCGCTGCTCGGCAGCATCAAGAGCGGCATGAACGCCAGCGCCGAGAACCCCGCCGGCTGGAACCCGGTGATGCTGACCCTGGCCGGACTCGCCGCCGTCGGCGTCGTCTTCGCGATCCTGCTGTGGCGGCACGAGCGTGGCCCGAGCAGCCACGGGCTCGAACGGCCGACGCCGACCTCGACCAAGTGAGCCCGGCCTCGCAACGGTCGCCGGAGCCGCGCCGAGTGCACTGACGTTTTCTACCGCGGTAGAAAAAGTTGGCAGACGTTTTCTACCGTGGTAGAAATTGTCCGTGACCAATCGCTACCTTCGGGAGCAGATCCTCGCCGATCTGGCGAAGAAGATGGTGTTCGTCGCCGGCCCCCGCCAGGTCGGCAAGACCACGCTCGCGAAGTCCCTGCCCGGCGCCAGCGCCGGCTACCTCAACTGGGACGTCGCCGGGGATCGCCGGAAGTTGCTCGCCGGGGAACTGCCCGCGGCCCCGCTGTGGGCGCTCGACGAGATCCACAAGTACCGGTCGTGGCGCCGCTGGATCAAAGGCCTGTGGGACGGTCGCCAGCAGGGCCAGCAGATCCTCGTCACCGGCAGTGCCCGACTCGACTACTACCGCTACGCCGGCGATTCGCTGCAGGGCCGCTACCACCTGCTGCACCTGCACCCATTCTCGGTGAAGGAACTGGGACTGACGAGCAAGGACGACCTCTTGCAGCTGTTCCGGCTCGGTGGCTTCCCCGAGCCCTTCCTCAGCGGTTCTGAGACCGAAGCACGCCGCTGGACCCGGGAGTACAGCAGCCGCCTCATCCGCGACGATCTGCGGGACCTGGAGCGCATCCACGACCTCGGCAACCTCGAGCTGCTGGCCCTGCGGTTGCCCGACCTCGTCGGTTCGCCCTTGTCGCTGAACGCGCTGCGCGAAGACCTGCAGGTCAGTCACAAGACCGTGACGCACTGGGTCACGATCCTGGAGCGGCTCTACGCCGTCTTCCGCCTGTCGCCGCTCGGCGCGCCGAGGATCCGGGCGATCAAGAAGGCCCAGAAGCACTACCACTGGAACTGGGCCGCGGTACGCGAGCCGGCCCCCCGCTTCGAGAACCTCGTCGCCAGCCACCTCCTGAAATGGGTGCACTGGCGCCAGGACGTCGAAGGTGAGGAGCACGAGCTGCGCTACTTCCGCGACACCGATGGCCGCGAGGTCGACTTCGTCGTCTGCAACGGTCGTAAGCCGGTGCTGTTGGTCGAGTGCAAGCTCGGCGACGACGCCCTCGACAAGGGCCTGCGCTACCTGCACGAACACTACCCCTCGGCCCCCGCCTGGCAGGTGTCCCTGGAAGGCAGCAAGGACTACGTGACCCCGGAGGGCATTCGCGTCGCTCCGGTCATGAAGCTCCTGACGACCCTGAGCTGAGCCAGACGGCACGATCCGCGCCAAAGCTGCGTTCCCCGGGCCGGCGCGCTTGTCCGCCCCGCGGCCCGCGTGTCACATGCGCGGCCACCGTTTCCCTTCACGGAGCCAAATGGACAACCGCAGCGCGCAGAAGTTCGTCGACGAGGTCTGGGAGCAATCGATCGTTCCGCAGCTCGTCGATTACATCAAGATCCCCAACAAGTCGCCCGCGTTCGACAAGGACTGGGCCGCGGCCGGGCACATGCACCAGGCAGTGAAGCTGATCGCCGATTGGTGCAAGGCGCAGCCGATCGAAGGCCTGACCGTCGAGGTGCACGAACTACCGGGCCGCACGCCGTTGATCTTCATGGATATCCCGGGGGAAGGCCCCGACACGGTGATGCTCTACGGCCACCTCGACAAGCAGCCGGAGATGACCGGTTGGCTCGACGACCTCGGCCCGTGGCTGCCGGTGAGGAAGGGCGACAAGCTCTATGGCCGCGGCGGCGCCGACGACGGCTATGCGGCGTTCGCCGCGCTGACGGCGATCCGTGCTTTGCGTGAGCAGGGCGGCAAGCACGCGCGCTGCGTCGTGCTGATCGAAGGCTGCGAGGAGTCGGGCTCCTACGACCTGCCGTTCTACATCGACGCGCTGAAGGACAAGATCGGCGAGGTCAGCCTCGTCATCGCGCTCGACTCGGGCTGCGGCAACTACGAGCAACTGTGGTGCACGACCTCGCTGCGTGGCCTCGCCGGCGGCACGCTGCGCGTCGACGTGCTCAGCGAAGGCGTGCACTCGGGCGACGCCAGCGGCGTGGTGCCGTCGAGCTTCCGCGTCGCCCGGCAACTGCTGTCGCGGCTCGAAGACGAGGCGACCGGCCAGATCAAGAAGGAGTTCCACGCGCCGATCCCGAAGCAGCGCGTGCAGCAGGCCGCCGTCTGCGGCAAGGTGCTCAAGGACTACATGTACAAGCGCTTCCCGTGGGCCGGGAAGACCAAGCCGATGGCGAAGGACCTCGTCGACATCGTGCTCAACCGCACCTGGCGGCCGTTCCTCGAGATCGTCGGCATGGACGGCGTACCGGCGTGCGACAAGGGCGGCAACGTGCTGCGCCCGTTCACGACGCTGAAGCTGTCGCTGCGGCTGCCGCCGACCGGCGATCCGGCCGCGGCCAGCAAGCTGCTCGGCAAGCTGCTGACCAAGGACGTGCCGTACGGTGCCCAGGTCACCTGGACGCCGACCAGCGCCGCGCAGGGCTGGAACGCGCCCGCGCTGGCGCCGTGGTTGGAGCAGTCGTGCGAGAAGGCGTCGCGCGCCTACTTCGGCAAGGGCTGCACCTACATGGGCGAGGGCGGCACGATCCCGTTCATGGGCATGCTCGGCGAGAAGTTCCCGCAGGCCCAGTTCATGATCACCGGCGTGCTCGGCCCGCAGAGCAATGCCCACGGCCCGAACGAGTTCCTGCACATCCCGATGGCGAAGAAGCTGACCTGCTGCGTCGCCCAGGTGCTCGAAGATCACTGCCGGCGCGACCGCTCGGCCGGCTCCGGCAAGGCCAAGGCCGGCGCCAAGAAGGCGGTGATCAAGAAGCCGGCTGCCAAGCAGGGCGCCGCGAAGAAGGCGGGGAAGAAGCCGGCCAAGAAGGGCGCGCGCTGAGCCGCGCGCCGGCGGCGCCACCAGGAACTCGAAGCCGGGCGCCACGCGCCCCCCACCTTGCCCATGCTCCGTCCACTCGTGTGCGTCCTGTTGCTGCTGGGTGCCACCCTGCGCGCGCAGCAGCCGGCGACGCCGTTCGTGCCGCCGCCCGGCCGCTGGCCGCTCGAAGCACCCGCCGCCTTCGGCCTCGACGAAGCCCACCTCGCGGCGGCGGTGGCGATCGGCATGGCCGGCGAGATCACGGCGCCGCGCGACATGAAGCAGTTCCAGGCGAACAGCTTCGGCAAGGAACCGCACGGCGAGCCGATCGGCCCGCTGTTCGATCGTGGCGGCCCGGCGGGCGTCGTCGTCCATCGTGGCCACCTGGTGGCGCAGTGGGGCGACGTCTTGCGCGCCGACATGTGCAACAGCGTCACCAAGTCGTTCCTGACCGCGGTGGTCGGGCTCGCCTTCCAGCATGGCCTGCTCGCCGACGTCGACGACCGCGTCGCCATCAGCATGCCGGCCGGCGTCGACCTGTTCCTCGCCGAGGCCAATCAGCCGATCACCTGGGATCACCTGTTGCGTCAGACCAGCGACTGGCGCGGCGAACTGTGGGGCAAGCCCGATTGGGCGGATCGGCCCGAGGGCAAGACGCCGGACGAATGGGAACACCCACCGCGCCACCCGCCCGGCACCCACTTCGAATACAACGACGTGCGCGTGAACGTGCTGGCCCTGGCGGCGCAACACGTGCTGCGGCGACCGCTGCCGGCGGTGCTGCGCGACGAGATCATGCTGCCGATCGGCGCCAGCCCGACCTGGCGCTGGCACGGCTACGACAACGCCTGGCTCGACCTCGACGGCCAACGCGTGCAGGCTTCGACCGGCGGCGGCCACTGGGGCGGCGGCCTCGTCATCAGCACGCTCGACCTCGCGCGCTTCGGCCTCTTGTGTGCGCGCGACGGCCGCTGGGGCGAACGGCAACTGCTCGATGCCCACTGGCTGCAGCGCGCGCGCACGCCAGGGCCGGCGAACGCGGGCTACGGCTTCGCCAACTGGTTCCTCAACACCGACCGGAAGTCGATGCCGGCGGCGCCCGCCAGCGCCGTGCGCTTCCTCGGCAACGGCGGCAACGTCGTCTACTTCGACCGCGAGCATGATCTGGTGGTGGTCGTGCGCTGGGTGCGCGAAGAGGCGTTCCAGCAGCTGCTCGGCAAGGTGCTGGCGGCGCTGCCGCGGTGAGGCCGGCGGCGGCGGAGCCGATGCCACGCAAGCCATCCCCGCGCGGCCACTGTCTCCCCGGCCGCTTCCCGGTCCTGCAGCAGCACGTCACGATGCGGGTGGCAGCAGTCACCACGCGCTGCCGCCCCGTGGTCACTGATCGCTGGCGGGCCGGCGCGCCGCGATCGACCACAGGAGCTTCTGCTGATCCCCGCGATAGACGACCGCACTGGTGAACACGGCGCCGCGACCGGTCTCGACCACCAGGCGATCGCGCTGGATGTCGACGACGCGCACCTCCGACCAGGCCAGCTCCACGGTCGGACCGAGCAGGCCGGACTCGAGCCGGAGCCCGCTGCGGCTCGCCGTGAGGCGCGTGACCTGACCCGGCTGCGTGCTGAGCATGCCGAAGCCGAGCCCGATCAGGGTGCCGAGCACCCAGACGACCGTTCCCGCGCGCGCCCAACCGCGGCCGGTGCGGCGCCGGAAGTCGATCCAGAAGGCACAGCCGAGCCCGCTGCCGACGAAGGTGAGGGCGCAGCAGACCAAGGCCTGCATGGCCATCGATTGGAACTGGTAGGTGATCGAATCGTCCATGCTCACCAGGCCGCGGGCCGGGACCCGCGCCGCGACCGTTCCCTATCGACGGCCAGGCCAGCGAGACGAGAGCATGCCATTCGCGCCCAGATGCGCAGGATGCCGCCCCCCAGCTTCGATCAACGCGGCGGCTCGCCGTCGTGGTGCTGGTGTTGGTGTTGGTGTTGGTGGCAGTGTCCGGGCGCACCGGCCTCGTGGTGACGGCCGCCGCAGCTCGCCGTCCGCATCGGCGTCTCGTGGCCATGGCGCAGGGCACCCAGGACCTCGGCCACAGCTTCGCCGGCCGGCAGCAGCACCTTGATGCCAGCCTGCTGCAGCGCTTCGAAGGCGTTGCGGTCGACACCGCTGCTGACCACGGCATCCACCTGTTCCGACTGCAACAGACCGAGGTGGTGGCATTGCCCGGGCCGTGCGTGGCAGGCTGGGTTGGGGCGCACCAGCACGACGCCGCCGCTGAGGTCGACGATGGTGAAGAACGGGGCGGTGCCGAAGTGGCCGGCCAGCTTGGCGTGCAGGCCCTGGTCGGTCTCGGTCGGGATGCAGACGCGCATGATTCGCTGCTCGGGCATGAGGGAAGGCGCCGCGACCGCCGCGAGCGGGGCTCCGCATCAGGCGGCATCGCCGGCAACGCCGGCCCCTAGGTTCGTCGGAGATCTGGCCAAGGGGTGCCTCGTGCGCAGGGGCGTGGGCACAACCGGCCGAGCCGATGCGCAGCCGAACGCCGCCGCAGGCTGCGTTCACCGGGTCGGCCCGCCGATCGCCGGACCGCAGCAGTTCCTCGGGCGAACGCGGTTCCTGGCCAGCACCACGACGAGCACGGCGCCGACGGCCGACGCGGCGAACAGGAAGGTCGTGCGCATCGCGCCGACGACCACTTCCTTCGTCACCAGGCCCTGACCGCCGACCTGGCACGCGGCCGAGAACACCGCCCCGAGCACCGTGGCGCCGATCATCAGGCCGAGGTTGCGCGACAGGTTGAGCAGCCCCGCGACGACGCCGCGCCGGTTCGTGGGCACGTCGGCCATCACCGCCGTGTTGTTGGCGGCCGCGAACAGCGCGTAACCAGCCGTCGTGACCACGAGCGCCAGCACGTAGGCGGGCAGCCTCGCCCCGCCGAGCCCGCTCGCCAGGGCCGCGGCGCCGGCGCCGACCGCCACGAGGCCAAGGCGCATCACGCGAGCCGGACGGAAGCGGTCGACGAGCCGGCCGGCCGGCAGCCCCATGGCCGCGGCGACGGCCGGGCCGACGGTCATCACGAGCCCCGTCGGCAGCGCTTCGAGCCCGAGCCCCTGCACGAGGTAGAACGGCCCGACGACGAGCGTGGCCATCATCACCGTGGCGACGGCAACGTTCGTCAGCAGGGCGCCGCCGAGCGCGCCCTGCAGCAGTTGCAGCGGGATCAGCGGTGCAGCGGCGCGGCGTTCGACCAGCACGAAGGCGCCAAGGCCGCCGAGCGCCGTCAGCGCCGCCGCGGTCCGCCACGGCCCGACCGCCGCGCCGCCGGAGACCGCGAGGGCGAACGCGGCGAGGGTCGTGGCGAGCAACACCGTGCCGGGGCCATCGAGACCTTCGCGCGCGCCGGCAGCCCGGGGCGACGGATCGCGCGGCAGCTGGCTAGAGGCCAGGCCGAACGCGAGCGCCGTCAGCGGCAGGGTGGCGAAGAACACTGCGCGCCAGCCGAGGCCGGCGAGCACGGCGCCGCCGAGCGACGGCCCCAAGGCGGTGCCGACCGCGGACATCGTGCCGAGCAAGCCCATCGCGGCGCCGGTGCGTTCCCGTTCGACGCTGCTGCGCGCGAGCGCCACCGTCAGCGCCATCAGCACGGCGCCGGCGACGCCCTGCACAGCGCGCGCCGCGATCAACGCGGCCAGCGAGGGCGCGAGGCCAGCGGCCGCCGCCGCCAGCAGGAACAGGGCGAGACCGGCGAGCAGCAGGCGCCGCTGGCCCAGCAGGTCGCCGAGCCGGCCGACCGCGACGATCGCCGCGGTGCTCGTCAGCAGGTAGGCGATGACGACCCACTGCACGGCCGCGACCGGCGCGTGGAAGTGCCCAGTGAGCGTCGGCAGGGCGACGTTGACGATGCCGGTGCCCAACGACGACGACAACATCGCCAGCGCGAGGCTGGCCATGGCCCATGGCCCGCGGCGGGTTCCCAGCGGGTTGGCCGGCGCGGCGACCGCCGCGGC
>JAEUHT010000243.1 GCA_016793265.1 Planctomycetota bacterium | reverse complement strand
GCCAGGCTTTCGCTTACCGACTTGGACGGCCGGCTGGACGTCACCACCGAGCAGTTCGGCAAGACGGCCAACAAGCTGGCACGGCGCTTCATCGCCGCCAAGGCGACCCTCGACCTCGAAGGGCACCGCGAGCAGCGTGGCCGCCCTGTCAATGCGGCAGGTATCGCCGATTTCCCTGACGTACGTGGCACTGCCTACCTCGACGACCTGCGGCGGCTGCCGCCGATGGACCGTGAGGAGGAGTTCCGCATGGCGCGCCGCCACGAGTTCCTGGTCGTACTGTTGACCGAGGTGCTCGCACGCTTCGGCATCGAGGAGCTGGCGGCGGCCGAACTGCTGCGTTTGCCGGCGCGCGAGCTGATCACGCGGCTGCGTGCCCTGGATGGCCCGCGCGACCTCGACCGCGACTGGGCCGAGGCGATGGTGCTGCAGTACGAGCAGCTGCGCAACCTCTACGTCGAAGGGGCCCTGCACATCGTGCTGACGACCGTGAACCGCTACCGCGGCCTCGGCGTCGACACCGCCGATCTGATCCAGGAAGGCAACGCCTCGCTGTTCCAAGCCATCGATGGCTTCGACTGGCGCCGCGACGTGCGCTTCCGGACCTACGCGCAGTACTGGGTGCACCAGGCCGTGCTGAAGATGCTCTACAACAGCTCGCGCACGGTGCGGGTGCCGATCTGGGTGCAGAAGCTGCTCGGCAAGATCCGCCGCGTGCAGCAGGCCGGGCGTCGTGATGGTCGCGAACTGACGGCCGCCGAGATCGGCCAGCGTCTCGACATCCCCGCCGAGCGCGTCGAGTGGGTGCTGGCGACCCGCCGTTACGCGGTCAGCATCGACGCCGAGCTCGGTGGCGAAGAGGGCTCGACGCTGGCGCAGCGACTGCCCGACGAAGCCCTGGAGCCGATTCCCGATTCGATCCCGCCTGGCAACCTCGTGCAGGTGCTCGGTGAGGTGATGGCCGATCTGCCGGCGCGGGAGCAGGGCATCCTGCGGCGGCGCTTCGGTCTCGACGGGGACGAACCGCAGACGCTCGGTGAGATCGCAGCCGACCTCGGCATCACGGCCGAACGTGTGCGTCAGCTGCAGAACGCGGCGATCGCGCGCATCAAGCGCCCGGCCAAGCTCAAGCAGCTGCAGGCCTTCGTCGAATGACGCGGCGCCGGCGGCGTCAGTCGCCGGCGTCGCCTGCCTGGTTCTCACGGCAACGTTCGAGCATCGTCGGCAGCATGGCATCGAACAGCTGCCGGTAGACCTGCGGGCGCTGGTCCAGCTCGATCGGCAGGATGCGGCGCATCGTGCGGATCTTGCGCAGTTCGATCGGGGCCACCGCTGCACCGGCCTCGCCAGAGCCCGCGGCGAGGATCTCGCCGGTCGGGTCGATGATGCGGCCGTCACCCGGGAACGACATGGCGTCGCCGTTGCGCAGCGATGGCTCCTGGCCGGTGCGATTGCAGCCGATCACGAACATCTCGTTCTCGATGGCGCGCGCGCGCAGCAGCGTTCGCCAGTGCTGGGCGCGAGCCTCCGGCCACTGCCCAGGCACCACGAGGATCTCGGCGCCGGCATGGAAGTAGTAGCGCGTCAGCTCGGGGAAGCGCAGGTCGTAGCAGATCAAGAGGCCGAGCCTGCCGCACGAGGTGTCGGCGATGCACGGGGCCTCGCCGCGGCTGTGGTGGCGGTGTTCGAGGTTGGGCGAGAACAGGTGGATCTTGCGGTAGCTGCCGACGTGTTCGCCGCGGTCGTAGACGCGCGCGGTGTTGAACACCTGGTCGCCCTCGACCTCGATGGCGCTGCCGACGATGGTCAGCGAGCCGCCGCGGGACAGCTCGCGCAGTTCCTGTTCGGCGGCTTCGGCCTGGCTCACGAGATCGGCGTCGAACTGCGGCAGGAACGACGTCGACCACAGCTCCGGCAGCACGAGCAGGCTGGCGCCGGCGGCGACGGCCTCGTCGACACCAGCCTTCATCGCCGCCGTGTTGGCGGCGACGTCGCCTGGCCGCACGTCGAACTGCACGCAGGCTGCCAGGAACTCATCGGGAGGTTGTTTGGGCCCGGTCACGCAGCCAGGATAGGAGGCCGATCTGCGGCCGTCGCCGGGCAGGCGCCAATATTGCTCCCGGCGCCGGTCAGCGCAGGTGCACTTCGAGGCCCGGGGTGGCGACGAAGCCGCGCGGGCTGCCCCCGTCGAGACAGAAGCCCTGCAGGGTCAGATCGAACGGCGCGAGGCCGGCGGGCACCGTGATCGGCAGGTTGGCGTGGCCGCCCGTCACCGGCAGCAGGTTCGACGTCGCCAGCAGAATATCGAGCCGGAACGTGCAGCCGTCGCTGCCGAGCTCGAGGTTGCCGCGGCCGACGCCGAGGGCGAGCACCGCCCAACTCGTGGTCGGACCGTTGTCGATGACGAAGTCGAGGCCCTGGTTCGGCGATGGGCAGCCGTCGACGCCGAGGGTCGGCACCTGGCCATTCGGGGCCGGGCAGCCGAAGCCGTAGCTCGTGGCGCTGCCGGCGCAGGACGGCGGCGTGACCGTGATCGTCACGGTGCCGAGGTTGCTGTTGCTCTTGGTGTCGCCGGCCGCGTAGGTGAACGAATCGGCACCGGTGTAGCCGTCGCGCGCGCGGTAGACGGCCGTTGTGCCATCGAAGGCCACGGCGCCGTGCGCCGGCTGGTCGACGATGCGCAGCGTCAGCGCATCGGGGTTGGGGTCGGTCGCGCCCAGCGTCAGCGTGAGGGCGGTGTCGGTCGGCGTCGTCTCGCTGCGGTTGATCACCGCCGGCGGCGTGTTGCTGCTCGCGTTCTCGCTGTTCGGTCCATTGTGGCAGTCGTAGCAACCGACTTCGTAGCCGCGCCAGAAGCTCTTGGTGCCGAACTCGGTGTTCAGCGTGCGGTTGGCCTGCGAACGCGACAACACGCTGCCGCGGCTCGTGGTGCCGTGGCAGACCCTGCAGGCCGCGGTGCCGACGCTCTCGGCGATGCCGCCGTGGTCATCGACCCACGCCGAGCCGGTCGGGTGCATGCCGTGCGGGCCGCTCCACTGCGATTCCTGCAGGTTCGTATGGCATGCGCTGCATTCGACGATGGTGCCGAGGTGGCCCTGCGTGGCGACACTCTGGCGGTTGTCGTTGGCCTCGGTCGACGGGTAGATCGCGTGGGGCGAGCCGTGGCAGGCCGAGCATTGCAGGCCGCCGTGGCCCTCGGAGAAGCGATACAACGAGACGCCGCTGGCGGGCGTGTCCGGGTTGGTGGCGAAGCGGTCGTTCAGCGGCACGCGGCGGTGGCCAGGCGCATCGTAGGCGTTGGTGAAACGGATCTGGCCCGCATTGGCGACGGCATCCCCGCTGTGGCAGTTCTGGCAGTTCGGCTCTTCGAGCCAACCGTTGCGCGCCGGATCGCCGACTTCGCTCATGTTGCCGTGGCAGTCCTGGCACGACATCATCGCCTCACCGTCGGCGCCGATCGCCTTGCCCATCGCGCCGCGCAGGCAGCGCGTCGCCGCCCCGGGATGGCAGGTGTAGCACGACTCGCGCGTGGTCACGTCGTCGAGTCGGCGACCATCCGGCAGCCGGGCGTCGGCGTGGGCCGTGTGCATGGCGCTGGTCATCGCCGCGACACCGGGCTGCCCGGTCGTGCCGAGCGCGTTGCTGGCGTGGCAGCGGGCACAGAGCACCGGGGTGCTGTCGACGGTGGCGCTGTGCAGCAGACCCGAAGACGAGTAGCCGGCGGCAGTCAGCGCCGCTGCATAGACGGGGTCGCCGAGGTGGCGGTCGTCGTGCAGCTTCAGGATGTTCAGGCGGTCGTCGACGGCGGGGGCACCGTAGGTCCAGCCACTGGGTGGACGCGCGGCGGGGTTGTTGCCCGAGCCGTGGCAACTGACGCAGGCCATCTCGGCCGAGACCGGCGTGACGATGTCGGTCGCCGCGACCTGTTGCCCGTTGGCATTGCGGGCGACGAGGCGCATCAGCGGGTAGGGTCGCATCTGCAGGTTGTCGTCGTACGGCGTCACCGGCACGCCCGTGGCGATGAACTCCTGCGAGGCTGCAGCGAACGGCATGGCCTGGGGGGTGTTGGCGAGGCCGGGCATGCGGAAGCCGTAGAGGCCTTCGTCGGGCTGCAGGTTGGCGCCGAACAGCGCCTGCGCATGCTGCCAGAAGTCGGTCTTGCCGATCGAGGTCTTGTTGATCGAACCGGTGGCGTCGGCGATGGCTTCGTAGGTGACCGTGTAGTTGCCGGTGACGACGTGCCCGCCGACCATCAGTTGGGCGTGGAAGGTGTTGAACGGGGGCAGGATCGAGAACA
>JAEUHT010000238.1 GCA_016793265.1 Planctomycetota bacterium | reverse complement strand
AGCCGGCTCGGCGATTGAGCCGCCGCACCTGCGCTGCGGCCGGCGTCCGCCTGCTGCGCTGGTTCGACCGCACCCGGCGCGACCTGCCGTGGCGCCGCACCACCAACCCATGGGCGATCTGGGTCAGTGAGGTCATGCTGCAGCAGACCCGGGTCGAAGCCGTGCGCGAGCCGTTCCAGCGCTTCCTGGCGGCGTTCCCGAACCCGGCGGCGTTCGCCGCCGCCGACGACGACGCGCTGCTGGTCGCCTGGCGAGGCCTTGGCTACTACCGGCGGGCGCGGCTGCTGCGCGAAGGGGCGCGCCGCGTCGCCGCCGTCCACGGCGGCGAGGTGCCGCGCGACCCGGACGCGCTGCGCGAGCTGCCCGGCATCGGTGACTACACCTTCGGCGCGGTGGCGTCGATCGCGTTCGGCCTGCCCGAGGTCGCCATCGACGGCAACGTGCTGCGCGTGATCGCGCGGCACCGCGGCATCGGCGAAGCGATCGACACCGCGGCAGCGCGCAAGTTGATCCGCCGCGTCAGCGGCGAGTGGCTCGACGCCGCTCGGCCCGGCGACTTCAACCAGGCGCTGATGGAACTCGGCGCCATGGTCTGCACGCCGACCGCACCTCGCTGCGGCGACTGCCCACTGGTTGCGGACTGCGTCGCCAAGGCCAGCGACCGCACCGCCGAACTGCCCGTGCAGCGGCCGCCGCGCGCCAATCTCGAGGTCGCGGCGCGCGTGGTGCTGGTCACCGGCCGTCGGGGCGTGCTCGGCCACCGCGCGGCGGCTGGCGAACCGAACGCCGGCCAGGTCGACTTGCCTGGCGCCGGCGTGCTGACCAGCGTCGACGAAGTCGACCTGCCGGCGCACCTGTGGCGGCGCTACGCGGCCCGCATCGACGTCGGCGCCGAGCTGACCAGCGTGCGCCACGCCATCACCCACCATCGCATCACCGTGCACGCCCACGCCGGTGCCGTTCGCCGCCGCGGTGCGCTGGACTGGTTCCCGCTGCACGCGACGACGCCGTGGACGACCCCCGCCCGCAAGGTCTTCCGACGCGCGTTCGGCGCCGACGGCACGATGCCCGCGTGAACTGCCGGCGGCGGCGGCTATGGTTCCGGCCCGATGCAGCCAACGAGGAACGACGCATGGGTCTGATGTCCGGCAAGAACGTGGTGATCTTCGGAGTCGCCAACAAGCGCTCCATCGCCTGGGGCATCGCGCAGGCCCTGCACCGGGAAGGTGCCCGCCTCGCCCTCAACTACCAGAACGAGCGCATGGAGGAGCCGGTGCGCAAGCTCGCCGCCGAGCTGCCGGAGGACACCTTCGTGGCGCCTTGTGACGTGACCGTGCCCGGTGACATCGAGCGCTACTTCGAACGCCTCGGCAAGGAGTTCGGCCCGCTCGACGGCCTGGTGCACTCGATCGCCTTCGCCAAGCGCGAAGAGCTCGGCGGCAACTTCGTCGACACCTCGTGGGAGGGCTACCAGATCGCGCAACAGGTCAGCTCCTGGTCGCTGATCGGGCTGGTCAAGGGCGCCCTGCCGTTGATGGCCGGACGCGAGGCCGGCGTCGTCTGCCTGAGCTACTACGGCGCCGAGAAGGTGGTGCAGAACTACAACGTCATGGGCGTGGCGAAGGCGGCGCTCGAAGCCAGCACGCGCTATCTCGCCAACGACATCGGTCAGCACGGCGTGCGCGTCAACGCGATCTCCGCTGGCCCGATCAAGACGGTGTCGGCGATGGGGGTGTCGGACTTCGGTTCGCTGCTCGACAACATGGCGAAGAAGGCGCCGCTGCGCCGCAACATCGACCAGGCCGACGTCGGCAACACGGCGGTGTTCCTGCTGTCGCACCTCGCCCGCGGCATCACCGGCCAGACGATCTACGTCGACGCGGGGTACAGCATCCTCGGCGCGTGAGCCGCGGCGGCGAGAGCAGCCTCAGCCACGCTGCAGGCGCTCGACGATGCGCCGCCACTCGTCGTCGCTGAGCCGTTCGCGGGCGCCGGCGTCCTTGACCACACGCTGCAGCAGCGCCGCGGCTTCGTCGTGTTGCCCCGCGGCATCACACAATGCGGCCAGATCGAGCAGTGCGCCGAGGTGGGCCGGATCCCGCTGCAGGGCGTCCTGGAATCGAGCGCGAGCGCCGTCCAGGTCCTGCTGCGCTTCGGCGAGCACCCCGAGCCGGAACAGCGCCTCGCCACTGACCGGGAACTGCGTCGCAACCGCCTGCAGCTGCTGCACCGCCCGCTCACGGACCATCGACGCCGCCGATTCCCCGAGCTGCTTGTCGAGCTCCGCCGCCCGCAACAACGCCGTCGCCACCGCCAGCGCAGCGTCTTCGTCGCCGGGCGCCAGCTCCCAGCAGCGCTCGAATGCCTTGGCGGCGTCCGCGGCCTGCCCGCGCGCAGTGCGCAGCGAGCGCGGCGGCAGGCCAACCGGCACAGCGGCGATGCGCAACAGGCTGGAACCGAGCCGGAACTGCGCCGCGGCATCGTCGCGGCGCAGCGCCACGTAGCCCTGCAGGTGCGGCAGCGCGGCGTTCTCCTCGCCGAGCTCGTAGCGGTAGGTCCCGGCGATGCCGAGCAGGGCGGCGCGCTCGTCGTCGCTGGCGTTCCCGGCACGCGCCAGGAAGGCCTCCGCGGTCTCGGCCGCCGCGGTCACGTGCCCCATCTGCGCCAGCATCACCGCGTACATCCAGCCGACGAACGGGTCGCTCGGGTCGATACGCGCCGCCAGGTTCATGCGCGCCTCGGCCGTGTTGGTGAGCCGCAGGTCCGGAGGGTCGTCGACCTGGGCCTGCTGCAGGGTCACCATGGCCTGGATGGCATGGGCGCGCGCGGCGCGTGGGTCGATCGTGAGCGCCTGCTGCGCCGCCGCCTCCGCTTCGTCGTAGCGACGCTGCACCACCGCGCTGATGGCGCGGTCGATCGCAGCGCCACGATGCCGCGCCTGCGCAGCCGAGAGCTCCCGCGTCTCGAGGTCCTCGACCCGCAACGAGTCGCGCCGCGGCGACACACCCGCGCAGGCAGGAAGGACGACGGCGAGCAGCAGGCCGAAACGCAGCGGGGCAAGCATCGCGCGCATCATCGTCTGGCCTCCTCCCGGGGCCAAGCTACGCTTCCGCCATGATCGTGCCGCAGCCCAACCGCGCCCGCCGCGCGCCTGCCTCCGGCGAGGTGCGCCGGTGATGGACGTCGCACAACAGGCTGGGCTGCTCATCGGCAAGGTGCGCTCGCTGCAACAACAGCTGCAGCAGCAGGTCATCGGCCAGGAGACGCTGATCGAGGACCTCATCACGGCGCTCTTGGCCGGCGGTCACGTGCTGCTCGAAGGTCTGCCGGGGCTCGGCAAGACGCTGCTGGTGCGTTCGCTCGCCGCCGGGCTCGGGCTCGACTTCGCGCGCATCCAGTTCACGCCGGATCTGATGCCGAGCGACGTCACCGGCACCCAGATTGTCGACGACGAAGGCGGCCGTCGCACGTTCCGCTTCCAGCCGGGGCCGATCTTCGCTGGGCTGGTGCTGGCCGACGAGATCAACCGCGCCACGCCGAAGACGCAGTCGGCCCTGCTCGAGGCGATGCAGGAGCACTCGGTCACGGTCGCCGGCACGACCCACAAGCTCGCGGCGCCGTTCCACGTCGTCGCTACGCAGAACCCGATCGAGCTCGAAGGCACCTTCCCGCTGCCCGAGGCGCAGCTCGATCGGTTCCTGTTCCGGCTCGAGGTGACCACGCCCGAGACCGAGGCGATGGTGCGCATCCTGACGGCGACCACGGGCGAGCCCGTCGCTGCGGGTAGCACCCGGCTCGAGGCCAGCGAACTCCTGCAGCTCCAGCAGCTCGTGCGGAGCGTGCTCTGCGGGACCCACCTCGTGCGTTTCGTGGCGGAACTGCTGTTGGCCACCCACCCGGACCGCAACGGCGCGGCGGACCGCACGCGCCGGTTCGTGCGCTACGGCGCAAGCGCCCGCGCCGGGCAGGCCATCATCCTCGGCGCCAAGGCCAAGGCGCTGCTAGCCGGGCGGCCGGCGGTGGTGAAGACCGACATCGAGGCCTGTCTGGCACCTGCGCTCGGGCACCGCGTGCTGCTCGGCTTCGAGGCCGAGGCCGAACGTGTTTCGGTGGCGGCACTTCTGCCCGAGTGGCGCGCCGCGGCCGAACGCCGCTCGGGCTAGTGGATTTTCCTTCTTGGCCAGACGTTGCAGAACTTCCTTGCCAATTCTGTACCAAGGAAGGGCGCAAACAGGCATTCGGCGAAAAAAATCGCACCAGCTTGGAAAGTTCCGGCGCCTGCTTCGTCTACCTACCTTGCATGGGACGAGTGGTCCCGGCCGCGTAGGTTCGAGCTCTTCGCAAGAGAGCGCGGACCGATTCGAGAGGGCAAACTGACGCGACCGGGACCCACCGTGGCCGGCGATTCTGGGTGAGAATCGCCGGCCACTCTTTTTTTCAACCCCCTCGTCACCGGGACGTGCGCCCTCAGGCCGCGTCCGCAGCCGCCTCGATTCACGACCTGGAACCGCACCCGCTTCGGCCCCACCATCAGTCCGCGATGACCAACGCCGACCCGGATTACTTGCGCCGAGCCGAAGCCTGCATGCAGCACCTGCTGGCTCAGCTCGATCACTTCGACCCTGACGAACTCGAGGCCGACCTCGCCCAGGGCGTGCTGAAGATCGCCTTCGCCGACAGGCGTGTCTGCGTGCTCAACCGCCAATCCGCGGCGAATCAGATCTGGCTCGCCGAAGGCGCTTCGGCCTGGCACTTCGAGTTCGACGTGGTGAGCCGGCAGTGGCTCGATACCAAAGGACGCGGCGAACTGGCGACGATCCTCGCCAAGGTGATCAGCGACCGGGTCGGCCGGCGCATCACGCTGAGTCCGACAACCTGAGCTCCGCGGCGCGGGGGAAGCGCAGCCGGAATGTCGTACCGCGGTCCTTCTCGCTCTCGACCTGGATCAGGCCGTTGCTACCGCGCACGAAGCGCGCCACGGCGACGAGCCCGAGTCCCGTGCCTTGGCCCGGTGGCTTGGTCGTGAAGTAGGGTTCGAAGATGCGCTGCTGCACCTCCTTGGTCATGCCGCAGCCGGTGTCCGCCACTTCGATCCACACCTGATGGCGGTCACTGCCGCAGCGCAGCGTGATGGCGCCATCGCCGGCGATGGCTTGCCGGGCATTGATCACCAGGTTCCACAGCACGTGCACGAGGCCGTGCGGATTGAGCGTCACGTTCGGCGTCGTCTCCGGCGCCTCGAGCGTGAGCTGGATCCGGCCCGGGATCACACGACTCGCCTGTTCATGGAACTGGCGCAACACCGGCACGACGTCCACGGCAACCGTGCTGCCTTCGTCCGGGTGCGCGAGCCGCATCAGTTGATCGAGCAGCGGCCCAGCCTGCTGCAGAGTGTCCTGGATCATGTTGAGGCGGCGTTCCCGCTCGTCGTCGCCCGCCATGCTCGCCATGGTCACGTGCCCCATCAGCACCTGGAACGTGTTGCGCAGCTGATGACAGACCATGCCAGCGAGGTCGCCTACCGTCTCGACGCGCAAGGCATGGCGCAGCAGCTTCTCGCGATAACGCAGCGCCCGGCTGGATTCGAAGTTCTTGCGACGCTGCGACTCCGCGGTCAGCAGCGCCATGAACACGAGCCGGTTGACGATGGCACCAGCCAACGCCGAGGCCAGCGACAACGACGCGAGGCTGGTGGTGTGCTGCCACAAGGAGCCCGCGAGTTCGGGGGGCCACGGGGAGCCGACCGCAGAAACCGCCGCCGCGAGCAGCGCGCTGGTCGAAACCAGCGTCAGCAGGAGGCCAGGAACCACGCCGAGGCACATCGTCGCCAACAGCGATAGGATCGGTTCGAGGTACCACGCCGGCGAGAAGGCGCCACGCTTCCAGTTGGCGAGCGTGGTGAACAGGAACAGCGCCACGAACAGGGTGATGGCCGCGCGCTGCATGCGCCCGGCGCGCCAGTCCATCCACGCACCGAAGAACAGCGGCCCCGCGAGCAGCGCCGGCAGTGCACCAGACCACGGCAGCTCCGGCGACCAGAGGCCGCCATCCGGCAGCACCAGACACACGACACCAAACACACCGCACAGCAAGGCCAGCCCCAGCGAGATCCAGCGGATCAACGCCGACAGACTCGACACCACCGGCAGCTTCGTGCTCGCGAGGAAGCCGAACAGCGACTCCTCCGAAATCTGGAGCGGAGTGCGCAAGCGCTGCGGATTCTATGGGCAGGGGCACCCAGGTTGCCAGCACGCAATCCGCGGTGGCAACGAGGCTTCAAGGTTGCAGTTCGGCCTCGGCCGGCGCCGCGACGACCGCGACCCGCTGCATGGTCAGCGGGTGATCGAAAGCGAGTCGCCACGAGTGCAGCATGACCCGCGGGAAGCGTTCGCCCTCGCGGACCCGGAACCCGTACTTGCGGTCGCCGGCGAGCGGACAGCCGAGCGCCGCGAGGTGGGCTCGGATCTGGTTGCGGCGGCCGGTCTCGAGCCGACAGCGCACCAGCACACAACGACCGCGTCGGGACATCGTCTCATAGTGCGTGATCGCGGTCTGACCACCTCGACGCACGACACGGACGACGCCGTCAGCGCCCTCCTCGAGCTGGCTCTCGATGGTGCCGGCCGGCGGCGATGGAGCAGCCGCGACCAGAGCCAGGTAGTCGCGTTCGACGGCGTGGCGCCGGAACAGATCCTCCATGGCGGCGCGCGCGGATTCCGTGATCGCCACGACCAGGGCTCCGGTGGTCTGTTCGTCGAGCCGATGCACGGCGAACACCCGCTGACCGAGCTGGCGACCGAGCCGATCGATCAGGGTTGGCGCGGCGCGCCCCGGAGCCGGCACGACGAGCACACCCGCCGGCTTGTGGACCACCACCAGATGGTCGTCGCGATGCAGGACCAGGATGTCCATCGCGCGCTTGGTTACGGCCCCATGGGGCGCCGGGCAAGCGCGGATCGGCCTCTCACTGCATGCGCAGGTGGTACTGCTGGATCTTGCGATACAGGGTGGCGCGGCCGATGCCGAGCAGCTGCGCCGCACGGCGCACGTTGCCCTTCGTCGCCCGCAGCGCCCGCGACAGCAGTTCCTGTTCCTCTTCCTCGAACGGGCGGATCGACTGCTCGCCGAGTTCGAGCTCGACGGTGGCCGCCGTGCTGTTGCCGTTGGAAGCGGCAGCCGGGGTCGTCGGGCCAGGACTCAGCAGGTGTTCACGTTCGATCGGCCCACCACCCGCCAGGATCTGGGCGCGGTGCAGCACGGCCTCGAGCTGCGTGACGTTGCCGGGCCACGGCATCGATTCGAGCAGGATGCGCGCTGACGCCGACAGGTTCACGGCGGGGCGGCCAGACGGCTGGGCCACCGCACTCAGCACCGACTCCGCAATCGGCACGATGTCCTCCACCCGCTCCCGCAGGGCCGGCACCAGGATCGGCATCGCGTGCAGCCGGTAGTAGAGGTCCTCGCGGAAGGCGCCGCGCGCCACCAGCTCCGGCAGATGCGCCGCCGTGGTGGCGATGACGCGTGGCCACGATTGGGCCCGGATCGACGTTCGCTCTTTCAGGTTGCGGACGAGAACGGCCTGGGCCGCTGCCGGCAGGGCATCGACACCTTCGATGACGAGCGTCGTATTGGCGTGGCGCTGCAGCAGCTTGCCGAAGCCCTCGGCGTCGACCGCCGCCGCGTCGACCACCGCGATCGCTTGGGCGCCGCGGCGGCTCTTGCAGTGGATCATCCGCGCGGCGAGCGACTTGCCACTGCCGACCGGCCCTTCGATCAGCACCGTGGCGTCGGCGTCGGCAGCCCGGCTGATCGCCGACTGCAGCCGCCGGGCGACCGGTGTGTTGCCGATCAGCGTCGTGCCGCTGTGGATGCCCTGCACGAGCCGTTCGAGTTCGTGGCACCGCGCCCGACTCGCCCCGAGCGCCGACGCCATGGCCAGCAGCGGCTCGGCATTGCCCGCGAACTGCTCCGCGCTGAGGCTGGCGATGCAGCCGGGAACGGGTCCCTGGCGTTCGCCCAGCAGCAGCGCCGGGATGGCCAAGCTCGCCGGCCGCGAGCCGAGGTGCTCTTCGTCCATCAGCACGAGGTCGATCTGCTGCTGACCGACCAGGGCGACCAAATCGGCCCACTCGGCGCACTCGAACACCTCGTGACCGGCCCGTGAAGCGATGGCGCCGAGGCTCGCACCGCCCTGCCGCGACAGCAGCGCAACGCAAGCCCGCCCGGCAACCGTAACCCCTTTCCCGATAGATGCTGTCGTCATGCCTTTCCCATTCCAGGATCGGCATTCACGCGAACGCGCATGAAGACCACGAACGGGTCCGATCGGGGGCCGCGGGAAAGCCCCCACACCAGCGGCGGTTGGCGCTCGGCGCCGCAGCCAGAAAATCCGGCCGGCGGGCGAGTGCTCGCGGGCGGTCAGCCTTCGGTCAGGCGCTTGGCCAGCGCGTCGAAGTCGATCGTCGCCAACTCGTCCTTCGTGATCGGGGTCATCTTCCGGAACTTGCGGTACTCCTCGATGCTGGTCAGCTCGACGTAGTCGCGAGCGGACATCGAGCTGGTCTCGCGGCGGTCGATCGTCGCCCCCTTGGGCGAGGTGCGGTCGAGGGTCTGCTTGGCGCGATGACAGATCGAGAGGGTGTTCTCGAGGTTGCCCTTGATCTTGAGCAAGCGCTCTTCGTTCGCACCTGGCACGTCCATGCTCTTCGTGATCTTGGCGATCGCGACTTCGAGCACGGCGATCAGGCAGTTGAGCTTGGTCGTGAGCCGCGCGCGGTATTCCGTCGAGCTCAGGGCCTCGGGGAGCTTGGGATTGTCGTTCTTGTCGGCGTCCATCCGAAGGTGATGGAGCACTGCAGGTGCCAAGTGCCGGGAAAGGCGACAACTGTCGATACCACCGACATCGTGTCCG
>JAEUHT010000221.1 GCA_016793265.1 Planctomycetota bacterium | reverse complement strand
GATCGGCGATCACGTGCCCCTGATCGGGGCCATCTTCCCGCGCCTCGACGGCAGCAACTGGGACTTCACCGTCGCGGCGATCTACCGCTCGAAGTCGCCGAACATCGACCAGAGCACGATGTTCTTCGACTTCGACTACCTCAAGGAAGGCCAGGAGGCCTTGGCCGTCGGCGGCCCACCCGGGGTCGGCGTGTTCCTCGCCGCGGTGGAACCCGGGGCGTCCCCCGAGGCGGTGATCGCCGCCGTGCAGGAGACCTACGCCAACGGCCCGCAGTGTGTGCGGGTGACCACCGAGGCCGAGTTCCAGCGCCAGTTCATCACCATGCTCGGCGTCGTGCCGGCGATCCTGCGAGCGGTCGGCGGTGGCGTGTTGTTCGCGATCTTCTTCGCCGTGCTGAACACCATGCTGATGGCGGCGCGCGAACGCACGCGCGACATCGGCGTGCTGAAGGCGATCGGCTTCGGCGACCGCGCCATCGGTGGCCTGTTGTTGCTGGAGTCGGCGCTGGTCTGCACCTTCGGCGGCGGACTCGGCATCCTGCTGGCCCTGGCCGCCGAGGCGCCGATCTGGAGCGTGGTCTCGTCGACGGTGCCAGGGTTCCACCTCAGCACCGTGGTGCTGCTGCAGGGGCTCGGCCTCGCGCTGGGGCTCGGCGTCGTCGCCGGCCTGCTGCCGGCGTGGCGCGCGGTCGGCCTCCGTCCCGTGGTCGCCCTGCGTTCGGAGGCATGACATGGCCCTGGTCCCATTCCGCTACAACCTGCGTTCGCTGCTGGTGCGCTCCGGCAACACGTGGCTCTGCATCTGCAGCATCGCCGCCACCGTCGCCGTGCTCGCCGCCATGCTGAGCCTGCAACAGGGCTTCGCCACCTTGTTCGCCGACCGCGGCCGCGACGACCTCGCCGTGCTGATGCGCCCCGGTGCCACCTCCGAGGGCGAGAGCGCGTTCGATCGCGACCGTGCCCAGATCGTGCTCAAGGAGACACCCGAGTTCGCCGTCGACGCCGCCGGCAAGCCGCTGGTCGCGGCCGAACTCTACCTGGCGGCGCTGCTGCAGCGCCTCGACGGCGGTGAGACCAACGTGCCGCTGCGCGGCGTGATGCCAGCCACGTTCGCCATCCACGGCGACAGCTTCCGCATCATCGACGGCAAGAACCTGACCCCCGGCACCGACGAGGTGCTGGTCGGCAAGGCGCTGACCGACCGCATGCAGCACTGCAAGGTCGGCGACGTGCTGCAGATCAACACCACGCCGTTCCGCGTCGTCGGCGTGTTCGAGTCGAAGGGCGCCTACCAGGCCGAGATCTGGGGCGACGTCGACCGCATGCAGGAGGCGCTGAAGACCGCGCACTACAGCCGCGTGCTCGGCGTGCTGCGGTCCGCGGCCTCGCTGGCGGCCCTGAAGGAACGGCTCGAACACGACAAGCGGGTGCCGGCGGCGGTCTTCAGCGAGCGTGAGTACCTGCAGAAGCAGACCGGCGCGCTGAGCGGCTTCTTCATCGGCCTCGGCGTCTTCTTGTCGGTCATCATGGGCATCGCCGCCGTCTTCACCGGCACCAACGCGATGCTGTCGGCGCTCGCCGCGCGCACCCACGAGATCGGCATCCTGGTCGCGACCGGCTTCCGGCCGTACGCGGTCCTGTTGTCGTTCCTGCTCGAAGCGGCGCTGCTCGGCCTGTTCGGCGGCCTCGTCGGCGTGCTGATGGTGCTGCCGCTGAACGGCCTGCAGGGCGGCATGCTGAACTTCGCCACCTTCACCGAGGCGACCATCGCCTTCCGCACCACGCCGATGGCCATGGGCCTGGCGGTCGGCTTCGCCGTGCTGCTCGGCCTCGTCGGCGGCGCCTTCCCGGCCTGGCGCGCGGCGCGCCTGTCGCCGACGCAGGCGCTGCGGCGCTCCTGAATGCGGAACCCGGTCACCAGCGTCGTCGCGCTCTACCGCGAGGCGTTCGCCGGCCTGCCGCGGCTGACGTGGTTGTTGTGCCTCGCCGGTTTCCTCAACCGCTGCGGCTCGATGGTGGTGCCGTTCCTCGGCCTCTACGTCAAGGACCGCTGGCGCTACGACCCCGACGAGGCGGGCTTCGTGGTCGCGCTCTACGGCATCGGCGCCCTCTGCGGCAGCTGGCTCGGCGGCTGGCTCGCCGACCGCATCGGCCCGGTGCGGGTGCAGGTGGTGACGCTGCTCTCGTCGGGGGCGTGGATGCTCGCCATGACGCGCATCGACGACGCCCGCGGGTTCGCCGCCGCGGTGCTGCTGCTCGGCGTGCTCAACGACGCCTTCCGTCCCGGCAGCATCACCGCCGTCGCCATCAGCTGCGCGCCGGAGCTGCGCCGCAAGGCGCTGACGCTGAACCGGCTGATGCTGAACCTCGGCTGGTCGTTCGGCCCCACCATCGGCGGCTACCTGACCACGATCGACTTCCACTGGATGTTCCTGGCCGACGGCGGCACCTGCGCCCTCGCCGCGGGGTTCCTGTTCGTGGCGCTGCGCCACTGGCGGCCCGAGGCGCCCGCGCGCCGGCGCGGCGACTCCTGGCGGCCGTTCCAGGACCGCCACTTCCTCTGGCTCATGCTCACCAACGTCGTCGTCATCACGGCGTTCATGCAGTACTTCACCACCGGCACGCGCGTGTTCGAGGACGGCGGCTACTCGAAGCAGACCATCGGTTGGTTCGTCGCCATCAACCCGATCATGATCACGCTGTTCGAGATGCCGGTCGTACACGCCCTGCAGCGGCGGCCGGCGTTGCCGCTGGTCGCGCTGGGCGCTGCCGTCATCGGCCTCGGCTTCGCCTGTTTCCTGCTGCCGTTCGGCGGCGCCACCATCGTGCTCGGCATGGTCGTCATCGCCGTCGGCGAGCTGCTGCAGATGCCGACGCTCGGCGCCTACGTCAACGACCACGCCCCGGCCGGCGCGCGCGGCGCCTACAACGGCGCCTACGGCATGTCGTTCACGCTGGCGCTGGTGTTGGCGCCGCTGCTCGGCGGCCTCGTCTACCAGGGGGCTGGCGCCGCCACCTTGTGGTGCGCGTGTACGCTGGCGGGGCTCATGGCCGCGGCCGGCTTCCGCCGCGCGACACGCGGCTAGTCGACGCGGCCCGCCTCGCGCAGCACCACCATCGGCACGCGCACGGCCGCCCCGGTGGCGAGGAACCAGGTCGCCTCGTCGAACACCGCCAGCTCGTCGCCGACGATGGTGAACTGCACCGTCAGCACGCCGCGGCGCAGCGCGTCGTGATCGAAGAAGCGGTCGTTGCTGACGACCAGGGCGCGGTGGGCATGCGCGTGCCGCAGCACGTGTTCGTCGGCGGCCTCGTGCCGCGGGCAGACGGCGTAGCGGGCGCGGCCCGGCGTGACGTCCTCGCAGCGCGCGCGCAGCACGGCCTGCGCCGGCGGCTTCATGCGCACCGCGGTGGCGTGGTCGATGAACACCTGGATGCCGAGGTCGCGGCGCCAGGCGGCGAACCACGCGACGACGAGGTCGAGTCGTTCGAGCGGGCGCACCCGGCTCGAGGCGACCACGTTGGCGCCATCGATGACGATGCCGCCGAGCGGCGGTGGCACCGGGTCGGGGCCGCGTGGCTTCCTGCCTGCCATGCCGCCGTTCTACGGGCCCTGGCCGCCGCGTGCCATGCTCGCCCGCACGACGTCGAGCGCGCGCAGCGAGACGCCGCCGAGCCGTTCTTCGACGATGCCCTTGACCACGAACGGGCCGCGGCCTTGCAGCACGCCACCACACTGCTGGAACGTGCGCGGGAACAGCGTCGCCTCGACGATGCCGGTGCCGTCCTCGATGGTGACGAAGCACATGGCGCCCCCTTCGGTGTGGTGCGGGCGGAAGGCGACGGCGAAGCCGCAGACGCGCACGGTGCGGCCGACCAGCTCGTCGATGCGGCCGCACGGCACCACGTCGGCGAGCTCCGGCAGCTCGCCGCGCCGCCAGCAGACGTCGATCGCATGGCTGCCCAGCGTGAAGCCGAGCAGCCGCAGTTCGGCCTCGGCGCGCGCGTCGGCGTCGTAGTCGGGCAACGGCGGATAGCTGACCTCACGCGGCGCCACGGCCTCGGCGAACAGCGCCCCACGCGCGGCGGCGGCCGCCCGTCCGGCGGCCTCGCGGCCGGCCTTCGAGCTCGCCACCTGCAGCCGCCACAGCAGCTCCGGCCGCGTGCTGCCGAAGGCGTCGCAGGCGCCGACCAGGATCAGGTTCTCGGCCTCGTCGCGCGCCGGCCGCACCCGGGCCAGGAAGTCGGCGAACGAGCGGAAACTGCCGCCGGCCGCGCGCGCGTCGGCGATCGCGCCCAGCGTGCGTTCGTTGATGCCGCGCACGGCGCCGAGGCCGATGCGGATCGTGCCGAGGCCGACCAGCCGGTGTTCGCGGTCGCTGTGCTGCACACACGGCGGCAGCAGCTCGGCGCCGAAGCGCTTGGCGTCCTCGGCGTAGACGCCCGCAGCGAAGTAACCGGCCTCGTTGCGCAACAGCGCGGCCAGGAACGCCGCCGGCCAGCGCGCCTTGAGCCAGACGCAGCGGTAGGCGATGCGGCCGTAGGTGACCGCGTGCGCCTTGCAGAACGAGTAGGCGGCGAAGCGCGCCATCTCGGCCCACACCTGCTCGATCGCCGGCCGCGTCAGGCCGCGCCGCAGCCCCGCCAGCAGGAACGCCTCGAAACGTTCGCCGCCGCGCGCACCATCGCGGCGCCCCGCTGCCGACCGGCCCAGCTCGCGGCGCAGGCCGTCGCCGGCGGTGGCGTCGACGCCGGCCACCGTCATCGCCGCGCGGATGACGTCCTCCTGGTAGAGCATGATGCCGAAGGTGTCGGCGAACACCTCGGCGAGCAGCGGGTGCGCCGCCGTCACCGGCTCGAGGCCGCGCGCGCGCCGCACGAAGCTGTCCTTCATGCCGGCCGCGGCGGGGCCGGGCCGCACCAGCGCCACCGCCTGGATGACGCGGTCCATGCTGCCGGCGTCGAGCTGCTGCAGCAGCGTGCGCATCGCCGGCGATTCGACCTGGAAGCAGCCGAGCGTAGCGCCGCGCCGCAGCAGCGCCGCCGTGCGCGCGTCGTCTTCGGGGATGCGGTCGAGGTCGGGCAGGGCGACGCCGTGTTCGCGCAGCATCGTGCAGCAGTCGTGCACGATCGACAGCGCGCGGTTGCCGAGCAGGTCGATCTTGACCAGGCCGATGCCCTCGACGAAGTCCTTGTCGTACTGGGTGACGACGACACCCTTGGCGGCGATTTCGAGCGGCGCGTGCGCGGCGACCGGTCCGGGGGTGATGACGATGCCGCCCGGGTGCACGCCGAGGTGCCGCGGGGCTGCGAGCAGCCGCTGCGCCGCGGCCAGCAGCAGGCGTTCGCGGGCGGGCGGCAGGTGCTCGCCGTCGGCGATGCTGCCGCGGCCGGCGCCCAGGCGCCAGAAGCCCGGCGTCTCGGCGACCACGGCGGCGAAGTCGAGCCCGGCGCCGCCGTGCCACGGCAGCAGCTTGCTGCGCCGCGCCGCCTCGTTCGGCGGCAGCCCGAGCACCTTCGCCGCTTCCTGGTAGGCGGCGCGCGGCCCGCAGGTGCTGTAGGTCGCGATCATCGCCACGTGGTCGCGGCCGAAGTGCTCGTAGACGGCCGCGATCAGCTCGTCGCGGCGGCGCCAACAGAAGTCGAGGTCGATGTCGGGCAGGTCGCGGCGGCCCGGGTTGAGGAAGCGCTCGAACAGGAGGCCGTAGCGCAGCGGATCGGCGTCGGTGAGGCCGAGGCAGTGCGCGACCAGGCTGTCGGCGGCCGAGCCGCGGCCGACGAACGGGATGTCGCGCTGCCGCGCCAGCTCGACGATCTGCTGCACGGCGAGGAAGTACGGCGCGAACCCCATGCGCTCGATGACGGCGAGTTCGTGTTCGCAGCGCGCGGCCGCGGCGGCGTCGTCGCCGTGGCGCCGGCGCCGGCCGGCCGCGACGAGCCGGCGCAGCTCGGCCGCGGGCGTGGTGTCGGGCGGCAATACGATCGGCGGGAACACCGGCTCCGCCGGCGTCGCGAACGCCAACGTGCAGCGCTGCCGCAGCGCCGACGCCATCGCCAGCGCCGCCGGCGCGTCCTCGAAGCCGCCCGCGAGCTCGGCGGCGAACGGCAGGTGCGCAGCCGCCGGCGCCTGGCCGATGCCACGCAGGTCGGCCGCCGCGTCGCCGCCACGCAGCGCGCGGTTCCACTTCACCGCCAGGAACAACTGGTGCAGCGCGTGGTCCGGCTCGGTCGGGAACCAGACGTCGCGCACCGCACACGGCGGCAGTTCGAGGTCGCGCGCGGCCTGCAGCAGCACTTCGCGCGGCCAGCCGGGCCCCGGGTCCGGCAGCTTGCGGCCGCCGTCGCGCCGCGCGGCGACCACGACCTCGTCCGCCGCCGCGGCGGCCGCACCGGCGCCGCGACCACGCGGCGGCAGCGCCACCGACAACTGCCCCGGCGGCACCCGCACCGACAGTTCGGGCAGCAGCGCCACGTCGCCACACACGAACAACAGGCCTTCGGCGTGGCGTTCGCAGGCGCGCGCGAGGTCGAACGGCTCGCCCGCAGTCGGCCCGTAGGCGCCGTGCCGTTCGCTGACCAGCGCGCACAACGAGGCGTAGCCGCGGCGGTCCTGCGCCACGGCGACGACGCGGCGACCGGCGTGCACCAGTTCGCAACCGAACAGGCCGTGCAGCCCGAGCCGCGCCGTCTCGCGCGCGAACGGGTAGAGCCCGTAGAGCGCGTTGGTGTCGGCGAGCACGAGGTGGTCGAGGCCACGCCGCAGCGCCTCTTCGCACAGCTCGCGCGGCGACGCCGGCGCCGTCAGCAGCGAGTAGTGGGTGCGCGCGAGCAGGAGGACCACGCTCGCGGTATACCTAACGGATACCGAACATCAAGCGGTCCGGGCCGTTCCCCGAGCCGGCGCCTACTCGTCGTCGTCGTCGTCGTAGCGGCGGCCGCCGCGCCGCCCACTGTCGTCGCCCTCGTCGCGCCGCCGCGGTCCACCACCACCACCGCCGCCGCCACCGCCACCGCGGCGCTCCATGTCGCGGAAGCGCTCACGCGCCGGCCGCGAATCGGGCCCAAAGCGGTTGCTGCGGTCGTCGCCGCCGCCACTGCCGCCGCTGCCCGCACCGGGGCCACCGGGACCAGGGCGCGGGCCCGGACCACCGGGACCTCGCGGGCCGGGTCCACCGGGGCCACGCGGGCCGGGACCACCGGGGCCACCGCCCGGACGCCGGTCTTCGGCCTCGGTGACGCGCAGTTGCCGCATGCCGAGCATGGTGCCGTTCAGGGCCTCCATCGCGGCGCGCGCCTGGTCATCCGTCGCCATCTCCACGAAGGCGAAGCCGCGCGGACGCTGCGTCTCACGATCGATCACGATGTGCACGCGCTCGACGGTGCGCCCATCCTGGGCGAACGCGTCCCGCAGGGTTTGCTCGTCGGCGTCGTAGGGGAGGTTTCCGACGTACAGTCTCTTTCCCATTCGGATCTGACTTCCTCGGGCAAACGCATGGGCCTCACGCCGCGACCGTCGAGGAAGCCGCCTCGTGTCGAGATCGGCGATCGGGGCGTGCCACCGCCGGACCCAAGGGGCCGGCGGACTGGGCGCATGATACTGACGGTTGCCGGCGCCAAAAGCACCCCCGCGACATTCCCTTGGCCACCCAGGCCCAAGGCCTAGTCTCTGCGCCATGCACGCGCCGCGAACCTGGTCCCGAGCCACCGTGTTCCTGATCGGCCTCGTCGCCGGCCTCACCCCCGCTTGCTCCGGCCCCGAGCGCAACGCCTCGCCGGCCCCGGCCCCGACCGCCACAACCCCATCCTCCACCACGACCACGACCATGCCCGACCCACAGCCCAGCCCCGCTGCCGCTCCCGCCCACGCTGCCGCTGCAACCCGGGCGGTCGCGACCTTCGGCACCGGCTGCTTCTGGTGCACCGAGGCGGTGTTCGAACGGCTCGACGGCGTGCTCGAGGTGACCTCGGGCTACATGGGCGGCACCGTCGAGCACCCGACCTACCGGCAGGTCTGCACCGGCAGCACCGGCCACGCCGAGGTCGTGCAGATCACCTTCGATCCGGCGCGCATCGGCTACGACACGCTGCTCGACTGGTTCTTCAAGGCGCACGACCCGACCACCTTGAACCGCCAGGGCGCCGACGAGGGCACCCAGTACCGCTCGGCGATCTTCTGCCGCGACGAGGCGCAGCAGCAGGCGGCGCGGGCGGCGATCACCCGCCACCAGCCCGACTTCGCCCAGCCGATCGTCACCGAGGTGACGGCGGCGAGCACGTTCTGGCCGGCCGAGGCCTACCACCAGGACTACTTCCGCAGCAACAGCCAGCAGCCCTACTGCCGCGCCGTGATCGCCCCGAAGCTGCAGAAGCTGCCGGTGCCGACCCCGCCGGCGAAGTGACGCCGCGCGCGACCGGCGGCCCGGCTCAGCGCCGCCAGCGCTGCGTCTCGACGCAGACGTCCTTGCCGTCGATCGTGTCGTACATCACCACCGTGACGGCATCCGCAACGCCGAGGTCGAACTCGATCCGGTAGGGCCGTCCGCTCGCGTCGCGTGCATCACAGACGCTGCCGCGCAGCACGAGCCGGTCCGGCGCCTCGGGGTCCGGACTGCCGCTCGCCTCCACCGCCCAGGTGCTGGCGTCGTCGCGCCACGACGAAGTGTAGACCTGATGCAACGTGTCGAAGCCGAGCAGTTGTACGGCCTCGAGTTCGCGGCCGGCGCGCGGCAGGCGATAGCTCAGCACCACGTAGCGGCCGCCGAGCATCGCCTTGCCGGCCACGGCGCCTTCGCTGGTCGTTCCCATCGACTGCGACGCGACCTTCCACTCGCCGGTGAGCCGCTGCAGCCGCTGGTGCTGCGCCACCGGCACCGCGAGCTGCTGCGCCTGCCGCAGCATCGCCGCGTCGCTGCGCGGGTCCTGGCTCGACGGCAACGACAACCCCAACACCAACAGCAGGGTGATGCGCATGGCGAGAAGCAAACGGGCGCCGGCCGCCGCGGCAAGCCCTTCAGCCGCGAACGGTGCCCGTGGCCGGATCGACGTCGAGCCCGAGCTGCTCGTGCTGCGCCATCCAGAACAAGAACAAGTACATCATCTCGTCGGTGGTCTCGAGGCCGAAGCGCACCGTCGCCTCGGGCTCCGGGTTGAACGGGTTCCACTTCGAGTTGTCGAAGTGGGCGATGGCCTCGAGCCGCGTGCCCTTGGCGAACGTGCGCGAACCCGGCGCCCAGCGGTAGGACTGCTGCCAGTCGAAGTTGTAGTTGGGCACCAGCAGCAGCGTCTCCTGGTCGCCACCCGGCAGTTCGGCGAGCACCTTCATGTCGCGGCCGCGCAGGTGCATGTGCACGAACATGCCGATGCCGACGGCGTCCTCGGGCAGCGTGCGCGAAGCCGCCACCCGCTGGGCCATGGCGCCGGGCGGGATCTCGAACTTGAAGTCGGCGACGATGGCGATCTTCACCTCCTTCTGCACCGGCTGGCGCGGGAAGCGCAGACCGACGCGGATGCGGTCGACCTCCGGCTGGCCGGTGGTGACGTAGTGCGCCTGCAGCGCCAGCACGGTGCCGGCCGGGATGCGGATCGCGCTGCCGGCGTCGAGCACCATCGGGTCGCCGCCCGGCACGTAGCCGGTGATGAAGCCCTGCTGCGAGAACTTCTCGCCCCACTTCACGCGCGCCAGGTTGCAGTGATGCAGCACGCGCTTGTTGTCGGGCAGGATCTCGATCGCCTCGACCCAGGTGTCCTGTTCGAAGCGGTGCGGCAGGATGAAGTACTGGTACGGCACGATGCCGTCCGCGGGCAGCCGCACCGGCGCCTTCAGGGACAGCACCAGGTCGGGCTCGCCGATGCGGAAGCCCGGCGGCGGCACCGGCGGCGGCGGCGGCAGGTGCTGCGGGTCGCCGCTCACCATGCCGCCCCGCACCCACGCCAGCACGGTGTCGCGTTCGGCCGGGCCGAGCCCGCGGTGGTTGGCGAAGGCGCCGTGCGCCGAGCTCGCGTACCACGGCGGCATGCGGCCCTGCACGACCGTCTCGGCGATCATCTCGGCGTGCTTCTCGACCGCGGCCTCGTCGAGCAAGGCGAACGGCGCCTCGCCGCCGGGCCGGTGGCACGGCGTGCAGTGCCGCTGCAGGATCGGCGCCACGTCGCGCGTGTAGGTCACCGACGCATCGCCGGCGACCGCGGCGGGTGGGGTGATCTTGCAGCCGCTGATCATGGTCTCGGCCACGACCACCGGCCGGCCGGCGAGCACGTCGTCGAGCGCCAGCCGCAGGTCGTCGCGCGTCGGCCGCTGCCGGCTGCCGGTGTAGCCATACTGGTCGTCGACGCGGCCGCGGTAGGCGATGCGGCCCTCGTGGTCGAGCACCAGCGCAGCGGCGGTGCGGTCGACGCCGCAGGCGCGCGCGAAGGCGAGCTCGAAGTCCTTGCCGAACACCGCCTGCGGCACCTGATCGGCGACCTGGCCGACGGCGTCGACGAAGCCATCTCCCGGGCCGACGTTCATCAGCAGCGTCACCACACCCTGGCTCGCGTAGTCGCGGGCGAGGTCGCTCAGACGCGGCAGGTACCGCTGCACGAGCGGGCATTCGAGCGTGGTGAAGAAGACCACGGTCGCCGGCCGGTCGCCGAGTTCGCGCAAGGAACGGGTCTGCCAGCGCAGGTCGGTGAACGGGGCCGCGACGACGCTGCCGAGCGGCACCGCGGCGGGGTTCTGGGCGACCGCCGGGGCGAGCCCGGCGGCGAGCACGAAGGGCAGGAGCGCGCGCATGGTCGGCCCAGCGTGGCGGCTGCAGCGGCCCCGGTAAAGCACCGGCCGACAACGGTGCAGCGGCGTTACGCCGGCTCGCCGTTGCGCGGCAGCGCGCGGCGACGACACTGCCCGCGCATGCACATAGGCCCGCCGGCCGCTTCCGATCCGATGCCGCCCTGCGCGCCGTTGCAGCGCGCGGCCGGTGCGTGGCTGGCGGCGGGCCCGGCGGCGCGGCTTCGCGTCTTGGCCGAACTGCGCCAGAGCCTCGACCACGTCGCCGACGAGCTGGTCCTTGCGAGCGCCGCCGCCAAGGGCTGGCGCGACCTGCCACACGCCACCGCGGAGGAATGGGCCAGCGGACCGCTGCCGGTGGCGCGCTTCCTGGTGGCCTTGGCGGCAAACTGTCGCGGCCGGGGGCCGCGGGTGCCGTTCGATCGCCTGTTCTTGCGCGGCCATTCGGCCGCGGTCGCGACCCTGCCCGACGCGCCGCACCGCCGCCACCACGGGGGCCTCGCGCTGGTGCTCGGCGCCGGCAACGTCACCGCGACGCCGCTGCTCGACACGCTCGAACAGGTGTTCCTGCACCAGCGCGCCGTGCTGCTGAAGCCGAGCCCGCTGCATACGCCGCTGCTGCCGCACCTCGTGGCGGCGCTGCGGCCGCTGGTCGAACGCGACCTCGTGCGCATCGTGCCCGGCGGCGCCGAGGTCGCGCAGCGCCTCGCCCACGACCCGCTGGTCGACGCGGTGCACCTGACCGGCTCGGCCACCACCTGGCTCGCGCTGGCCCAGGATGCGGCGCTGCAGCCCAAGCAGCTCACCGCCGAGGTCGGCTGCTGCACGCCGGCCATGGTGCTGCCGGCGGTGTTCGCCGACGACGAACTGCTGGCCATCGCCCGCCAGCTCGCCGCCTACGTCGCCACCAACGGCGGCGCCACCTGCCTCGCTCCGCGCGTGCTGCTGACGGCGCGCGGCTGGCCACAGCACGAACGGCTGCTCGATCTGCTGACCGCCGAGCTGGCGGCGCTGCCGGCGCGCCAGCCGTTCCACCCGAGCGTGCGCGAGCACTTCGCCTCGGCCACCGGCGCTGCGGCGCCCGCGGGACCGCTGCCGCCGACGCTGGTGCGCGACCGCGGCGACCAGGCGACCACGCTCGACGGCAGCCGCGAGCTGTTTGCGCCCGTGCTGCGCGAGGTCATGCTGCCGGCCGACGTCGCCGACTTCGCCAGCGCGGCCCCGGCGTTCGTGCGCGAGCGCTGCTTTGGCGCGCTCTCGGCCTACGTGTTCGCGCCGACCACCATCGCCCGCCGCGACCGCGGCCTGCAGGAGCTCGTGCGCGCGCTGCCGCACGGCACCGTCGCGATCAACACCTGGACCGGCCTCGGTTACGGCCTCGCCACGGTGCCGTGGGGAGTGCCCGCCGGCGCCGCGCTGGCCCACGGCCGGGGCTCGGTGCGCTCGTTCGGCCGCGGCGACCTGCAGCGCGTCGTGCTCGCCGCACCGTTGCGGCCGTGGCCGCGCCCGCCTTGGTTGCCGCAGCATCGCCGCGCCGCCGCGACGCTGCGCGCCTTGACCCGCTGTTACCTCCGCCCCGGCGCGACCCGCTTCGCCGCCGTGCTCTGCCATGGCCTCCGCCCCTGACCGTTCCGCCAAGGTGCCCGCGCAGATCACGCTGCTCTGCCTGATCTGGGGCAGCACGTGGTGGGCGATCCGCCTCTGCGTCGAAGTGCAGCCGCCGCTGACCTCGGCGGCGCTGCGCTTCCTGATCGCGAGCCTCGCCATGGCCGCGCTGACGCCGCTGCTGCGCCGCCACGAAAGCACGCCGCCGCCCGCCCCACCACCGGTCTGGTTGTGGCTGCTCGCCGGCGCCACCAACTTCGCCGGCTCCTACGGCGTGCTCTACGTCGCCGAACAGCACGTGCGCTCCGGCACCGCCGCGGTGTTGTGGGCGGTCTTCCCGCTGCTGATGGCGCTGAGCGGCGTGCTCGTGCTCGGCGAACGGTTGTCGCCACGGCAACTGCTCGGCTTCGTGATCTGCTTCAGCGGCATCTGCACGGTGTCGGCGAACGACCTCGGCGGCGACGAACTGCACTGGGCGCTGCTGCTGCTGGCGAGCCCGGTGGTGTCGGCGGTCGGCACCACGCTGGTCAAACGCCACGGCCGCCACACCAGCTCGGTGCTGCTCAATCGCAACGGCATGCTGCTCGGCGCGGCCTTGCTCGGCGCCGCCGCGTTCGCCGGCGAACGCCCACTCGAGCTGCGCTGGACGTGGCCGGCGGCGGCGGCGACGCTCTACCTGGCGCTGGTCGGCACCACGCTCGCGTTCGGCCTCTACTTCCACCTGCTGCGCACCACCGCGGCCTCGTCGTTGTCCCTGATCACCTACGTCACCCCGGTGCTCGCCATGCTGCTCGCCGCGATCGTCGGCGATGGCGCGCTGACGCCGCTGGCGCTCGCCGGCACCACGCTGGTCGCCGCCGGCTTGTTCCTCGTCGTCGGGCGCCGCCGATGAACATGCCGCGCCGACAGCGACTGCCACGATTGCGCCTGCCGTCGCTGCGCCGTCTGCCGTGGCGCCGCCTGCGGCCGCGGTCGCGGCGATCGGCGAGCCTGTGGGCGCTCGTGCTGCTGGTCGTGCTGTGGTGGTGGCACGGCGGCGGCGAGCGCCGGCACTGGCCGCGCCAGCAGATCCTCGACGCCATCCGCTTCGTCGAGAGCAGCGGCCGGCAACGGCCGCCCGATGGCGACGACGGCCTCGCCATCGGCCCCTACCAGATCCACCGCGTCTACTGGCAGGACGCACTGCGCTTCGCCCCGGAGCTCGGTGGCGACTATCAAGACTGCCGACGACGCGACTACGCCGAACGCGTGATCACGATCTACATGCAGCACTACGTGCCCGCGGCGTGGGCCAGCGGCGACGCCGAGGTGATCGCGCGCACCCACAACGGTGGCCCGAAGGGCACCGAGAACCAGAAGACCGACGGCTACTGGCAGCGGGTTCGCGCCCAGTTGCCGTGACGGCCCCACTACCGCGGGCCGATGACGGCGGCCGCGACGTCGGCGGTGGGGATCGCGGCGAGTTCCCCCGCCGCCCCGCGCAGCACGCGCACGTGCGGCCCGACCGGCGCCCACAACAACGGCTCCGTCGGCCCGAACAGCGCCACCGTCGGCGCGCCGACCACCGCCGCCAGGTGCGTAGTGCCGCTGTCGTTGCCGACGAACGCCGCCGCGGCTTCGAGTTCGGCCGCGAGCTCGGTGACGCGGCGGCCGACGACGAACGTCACCGGCACCGGCCACGGCCAGCGCCGCGGGTCGTCGCGTTCGAGCTCGACCGGCCCGACCACGACCTGCAGCGCGCAACCACGAGCGGCCAGCAGCGCCGCCAGCTCGAGCCAGCGAACCGGCGGCCAGCACTTGGCCCGCGCGCCGCTGCCCGGCGCCAGCACGATGGCCCCAGGACCGCCGCACGCCCGCGGCGGCGCGAGCCAGCCGTCGTCGGGCCAGTGCGTGGGCAGGCCGGCCTGCTGGAGCCACTGCCGCGCCACCGGCACGCCGGCGACGACCCGCGTGACGTCGATCGGCACCGTCGCCAACGTTGGTTCGTCGCCGACGATCTCGCAGTAGCCGAGCAGGCGCTGCCGCGCCCGCGCCGCATGCCACAGCTCGAGGTCCTCCGCGGCACGCGCCGCGTCGACCACGCCGCGCCGACAGAACAGCTCGCCGCACTCGCTCGCCCCGGCGAAGTGCAGCGCCGCGCCGGGACGGGCCCGACGCAGCGCGCGCAGCAGCGGCAGCATCAGCAGGCAGTCGCCGAGGCCGCCGCGCCGCAGCACCAGCACCGCGTCGGCGGCGCCGGTCACTTCTCTTGCGCCACCATCTTCGCCGCCTGCTGGCCGGCGTAGGTGTCCGGGTGCTTCTTGGCGAAGCGCGCGAGCTCCTCCAGCAGCTTGCGCGCCTGCGCCTGCTTGCTCGGGTCGTAGCTGTCGAGCAGCTTCTGCAGCGCCTTGCCGGCGGCGATCTCCTGGCGGATCGGCGCGTCGCCGGCGAAGCGCGTCAACTGCGCGCGCGCCTCGGCCGCCACCGGAAAGCCCTTCCACTCCTTCTCGATCTTGGCGAGTTGCGCCGAGGCCGTGAAGAAGTCGGGACCTTCGCCGAGCTTGGCGACCCGCTGCTGCTGCGCTGCCACCTTCTGGTCGAGGACCTTCTGCTGGCCCTCGTAGACCTCGCGCATCGCCGCGTCGAGGTTCGGCTGCGCCAGCATCTGCGCCAGATGGTCGCGCAGCTTGGCGTAGTCCTTCTTGTTCCACAGCGCGCGCAGCGGCTCGTAGCGCGCCTCGGCCGGCAGCTTCGGCGCCAGCGTCACGTTCTTGAGCAGCTCCTCGATCCTCGCCTCCGAGGGCTCCCGATCGTCGGGCACGGAGACGACGTTGCCGTCGGCGTCGAGGCAGTAGAGGCTCGGGTAGAACTTGATCCCGTAGCCAGCGACGTCCTTGGCGTCGACCTTCACGATCGGGTACTTGGCCCCGATCTTGTCGATGAACACACTCTGGATGGCACTCTCGGCTTCATCGGACACGCCGATGATCAGCAGCCCCCGCTCCGCGAACTTCGCGTGAAGCTCGTTCAGGTGCGGGACGGCCGCCTTGCAGGGGCCTCACCAGGTGGCGCTGAAGTCGAACAACACGACCTTGCCGGCAAGATCGTCGAAGCTCGCGGGACCATCGTTCCAGACCTTCTGGAACGGGAAGGCCGGCGCGGCAGATCCCTTCTGGATCTGGGCCGGCACGGCCGCGGCGACGAGCGCCGCGACCACGAACAGTTTGCGGAGGGAGACCATGAGGCGCGGCATGATACTCGCACCCCCGGCCAGGCACTGTCGCGGTTCTGTCCCTTCCTGCACCGCCGGCGCCGCCGCGATCAGCCCTTCATCGCCTGGTGCACGTTGCCGACCAGGCCGGCGTTCGGCTTCAGCGACTTGTCGCCGGGCTTCTTCCAGTTGGCCGGACAGGCCTCTTCGGGCAGCTTGCTGAAGTGGATGAAGGCCTGCACCTTGCGGGTCAGCTCCTCCATGTTGCGGCCGACGTTGAGGAAGTTGATCTCGCTGCCGTGCAGCTTGCCGTCCGGACCGATGATGAACGTGCCGCGCAGGGCGAGGCCGTTCTCCATGTAGACGCCGAGCAGGCGCGACACCGCGCCGGTGCGGTCGGCCGCCATCGGATAGGTCACGTTCGCCAACTCACCTTCGTGCCGCTGCCAGGCCAGGTGCGTGAACTTGGTGTCGGTGCTGACCGTCAGCACCTCGGCGCCGAGCTTCTGCAGCGTCGCATACTGCTGCGCCAGCGCCGCGAACTCGGTCGCGCAGACGAAGGTGAAGTCGGCCGGGTAGAAGACCAACACGGTCCACTTGCCCGCCTTCTTGGCCTCGGCGAGGCTGAACTTGCCGAAGTCCTTCTTGCTCGGCAGGTAGGTCTCCATCTCGAAATCGGGCACGATCTGCCCGACCTGGATCGTCGTCACTTGGCTCACGGGTGTTCCTCGGAAATGCGTCCTGAATTGGGGCTCTAAACCTAGCCAGCATCCCGCCGAGAAACCAGCCTCGCCTGCTGCGCCGAAATCCGGCATTCCCCCGGTCCCTTCGACCGGGCACCATGTTCGCCCCGAACGCGAACCGTGACCACACCACCCGACGCCGCTCCCTCCCCCGCATCGACGGCCGCCAAGGCCCTCGCCGCCGCCGGCGACGCCGACTCCGCGCGCGACGTCGGCGCCCTCGACGATGCCGCCCAGAAGGCCGCCGCGCGGCTCGGCCGCAAGAAGCGCGGCCTCGTCGAGCGCCTGATCTACGGACCGCAGCCCGACACCGCCGAGCTGCAGGGCGGCGCCGTCAGCATGAGCCGCGCCGGCACCAGCGGCGACGGCGTCGTGCGGGCGGCGCTCGACTGCCTCGCCCGCGGCGAGGCCTTCACCGCCAACGGCCGGCTGTCGGCGGCCTTGCGCCAGGCGGTCGCGCAGGAGAAGGCCTACGGCTTCACGGTGCCCGGCGAGTTCGGCGGCCTCGGCGGCCGCTACGTCGAACTGGCGCTGGTCGAAGAGGAACTCGCCGCCAATGGCCTCGGCCCGCTCGCGGTCGAGATCAGCGGCGAACTGACGATCGGCGCCGGCTCGCTGCTGGCCTACGGCACCGACGCGCAGAAGCGGCTGTTCCTGCCGCTGGTCGCCCAGGGCGAGCTGATGGCGTTCGGCCTCACCGAGGTCGGCATCGGCGTCAACGCCAAGAAGGTGCGCGCCTACGTCGAACCCGACCCCGCCACCGGCGGCTTCCGCCTGTTCGCCGTCGGCGACCGCAACAAGCTGTGGATCACCAACGCGGTGCACGGCGGCCTCGTCGCCATCGTCGCCCGCATCGGCAAGGACGGCAAACAGGTCGGCCTGTTCGTCACCCGGCTGCCGCAGCAGGATGTGGTGCGCGGCGACGGCGTCGATCACGAGTTCTGGTGTCGTTCGTCGAACAGCGGCGCCTTCACCAGCAACCACAACGCGCGGTTGCACTTCGACAACTACCCGCTGCGGAAGGACGAGCAGATCCAGGCCGACGGCGTCGAGGTGCTGTTCTACTGCCTGCGCATGGGCCGCTGCATGCTGGCGGCGATGTCGGCCGGCTACCAACGCATGTTCGCGGCCGACGCCGCGGCCTACGCCAGGAGCCGCGAAGGCGTCGGCGGGCTCGTCATCAAACACGAATTGCCGCGCCAACACCTCGGCCGCATGCTCGGCGGCGCCCTGCAATCGCGCGCGCTGAGCCACCTGTCGCTGCAACAGGATGCCGACGGCTTCGACCTCGCCGGGTTGCGCGACCTGACCAAGTCGGCGGCGGCGACCAGCGCCATCGAGTCGCAGATCGCCTGCGAACGGGTGCTCGGCGGCCGTTCGTTCGACGCCGGCGCGCGTTCGCACCAGGCCCGCCACAACATGCACGTGTTCGGCGTCGTCGAAGGTGAGGACGACCTGATCCTGATGGGCATGGTCAAGGACGTCACCGACGCCTGGACCGAGCGCTACATGGCCGGCATGCTCGCGGTGATCCAGTCGATCAACGTCGCTGCCGACGGCAAGCCGCTGCCGCCCGCGCAGCGCCTGCTGCGGCTGACGCCGCTGACGCTGTTCACGCAGCCGAAGAAGCTCTGGCAGGCGACGCGTCGCCTGCTCGGCACCGGCTCGTTCTGGAAGCTCAAGGGCTGGATCGCCTGGAACGGGCTGCAAGAGCTGCTGCGGCTGCCGTTCGCACTGCTGCCGAGCCGCTGGCTGCCGCGTTACCAGCTGCTGCCGCCCGAACTGCGCCGCTACGCGCGCTTCGCCGAGGCGAAGCTGCGGCGGCTGCGCTGGGCCTACCTCGGCATCAACCTGTGGTTCCAGTTGGAGCTCACGCGCGCGCAGATCCCGCTGCAGCGGCTCGGCAAGACCATCGAACAGCTCGTGACGATGCTGGCCCTGTGCCACCACGCCACGGCGACGATGGACAAGAGCCAGCTGCACATCGCCGCGCTGCAGTGCGAACAGCTCGCGACGCGCGTGCGCGGCACGCGGCTCTTGACCGGGCTCGGCCAGATGGAACGGCTGCGCAAGCTGGTGGGCGCCGTCGGCGACGACATCGAGCAGGGCCAATGCACGCTGCTCTCCGACGTCAAGCCGGAGGCGTTCGCGCACCCGTTCGAGGCGAAGGCGAAGAAGAAGCCGGGCTGAGCGCGGTGCCTGGGGCGGCATCGTTCCGGGCCCGAAACGAACGGCAGCCCGGAGCAACCCGCCCACGATCGCAGCCCCGGCGGAACACGGCTTGCCATGCGCGGCGCCCGCGGCGACTACGATCGCCGCACCACGCCCATGCGCTCCCTGCTCGCCGTGCCCGTCCTTGCCGTTGCCTCCTTCGCCCAGGACCCCGCCGACGACGTGCTTTCGGCGCTGCTGCGTGATCAACCGGCGGCGGCCGCGCGGGCGGCGGCCAACGCGGCGACCCCGGCCTTGCGCGCCCGGCTGCAGGCGGCGCTGCGGCCGGCGCCCGCGCGCGCCGCGGCGATGTTGGCGGTGGCCCAGGCCTTCCCGGCCGATGCCGAGGCCGATCGCGCGCTCGTCGCCGGCGCCGCCGCGGCCCTCGCGGCCGCCAATCGGCAGCCCGCGGTGCCGGAACTCGCGGCCTGGAGCCCCATCGACGACGACCGCGACACCGATGCCGAGGCCATGGCGCCCGTCGTGCTCGGCCTCACCGCGGCCGTCGCGGCGCGGCGGCGCGCTGGTGGCGACGCGCAGCTGCTACAGGAGGCCGAACGGCTGCTGGGGCTGGCCCGCGTGACGCGTTTTGGCCTGTCCCCCGTGCGCGTGCCGACGACCGCCGCGTGGCAGCGGCCGCCGGAGCTCCAGGAAGCGCTGGACCTGCGGCTCGTGCCGTGTGCGCCGGGCCGCCTGCCGTGGCCCGAGCTCGATGCCCTCGGCGCCCCGCTGTGGACCGCGACCCTGCCCGCCACGGGCCCGTTCGCGCTGCCGGCCCTGCCCGCGGGCGATTGGCTGCTCGCGGCGCAGTCGACGACCACGACCTGGCGCGGCGTGCGGCGCGTCCTGGTCAGCGACCTCGAAGCGATCGGGCTCGAACAGGAGGGCTGGCTCGCGCTGGCCACGTTCGTCGGCAGCGACCCGGTGCCGGCCACATGGTCGTGGCAGCAGCAGGGCGCGCCGATCGCCAGTGGCGAACTCGCGGCCACCGCCAGCTTGGTGCCGCCGCCGGCGGCGTTGGACTTCGCGCGTGATTGCGAACTGCTGCTGCGCAGCGCCCACGGTTCGAGCTGGCTGCACCACCGGCTCTGGCGCGACCACGACGATGGCGCCCGCTGGCTCGCCCACACCATGGTCGACCGGCCGATCTACCGACCCGGCGAGACGGTCTCGGGCCGCATCGTGCTGCGCACGTGCTCCTGGCAGGGTGAGGGCATCTCGCAGGTGCCGAGCACCGCACCGGCCGACGCCGTGCAGGCCACCGTCGTGCTGCGCATCGAGTCGATCGGCGAACTGCGGCAACCGCTGCGGACCGACGCCGACGGCCTCGCGGCCTTCACCTTCCGCGTGCCCCAGGAGGCGGCGCCCGGCGACGAGTTGTCGTTCTGGCTCGAACTGCCGGCGGTGGCGGCCGAACAGGAGCCCGAGCGCCTCCACCTCGGCGCCCTCGCCGACGTGGCGAGCTTCCGCCGGCAGGCCGTGCAAATCGAGATCGACGGCCCATTGACGGTGGCGGCCACGGCCGCCGAGGTCGCCGTGACCGTGCGCGCGACGTGGGCCTCCGGTGGTGCTGCCGCGGGCCTCGACGTGCGGGCCCAGATCAACGCGCGCGATGGCTGGGAGCGCGAAGAGGCGGTGCAGCTGCAGACCGCTGCCGACGGTCGCGCCACCGTGCGCGTGCCGATCGCCAGCGTCGGGCCGAGCTGGGTCGACGTCGACTTCGTGGTGACCGGGCCGGACGGCAAGGCCGCGCTCGGCTGGCACCGAATGCGGGTGGTGAACGAGCCCAGTGCGGCCGACACCACGACCGACCAGCAGCCCGCCGCTGCCGTGCCCGCGGTCGAACTCGGTGATGCCGTGGTCGGCACCACCTGTCGCATCAGGCTGCGTGGCGCGACCGGCGTGCCCGTGCTCGTCGTCGTCGGCCGCGGCGCCCATGCGCGTCTGCACACGGTGCAACTAGCTGCCGACGGTTCCTTGACGATCGACGAACCCGTGCGGCGCGACGACTGGCCACGCTTCGACGTCACCGTGGCGACGAGCGCCGGCACCGATCGGGCGACGGTGCCCGTGTCGCTGCGGGTGCTGCCGGAGTTGCGCCTCGAAGTGCCCGCGCAGGCGAGCCCGGGGCAGCAGACGACCGTGCATGCGCACGGGGATCCAGGCGCCCTCGTCACCTTCGCCGTCGTCGACGAACGCATCTACGAACTCGCCCACGACCACACCGAGCAGCCTGCGGACGCGTTGCGGCCGAACCTGCCGTACACCGGATGGCGCCCCTTCGCGGCGCCGTTCTGCTCGACGCCGATGGAACTGGTGCGCTCGCTGCTCGTCCACGGCCGCGTGCCCGAGCTCGGCTGGACGCGCGACCTCGCCGAGCGCGGCTCCAGCGGCGCTGGCAGTGCGGCCCCGGTCTCTGCCGGCGGCGCCGCGCGCACCCGCTTCTGCCCCACCGCGCACTTCGCCACCGTGCGCGCCGATGCGCACGGCGATGCGGCGACGAGCTTCCGCCTGCCCGACGACCTCACGCGCTGGCGCGTCACCGCGGCTTTGGTCACCGCCGACGGCAGCGGCACCATCACGCGCGCGGAGTTCGCGTCGCGGCAGCCGCTCGCCGCCGAACCGGTGCTGCCGCGCGCGCTGCGGGCCGGCGACCGCTTCGAGCTGCCGGTGGCGATCGATCGGGCCGCCGCCGCCGGCGGCGCCGAGACCGTGCGCGTGACCGCCGCCGCTACGGGCGAAGGGCTCCGCATCGACCAGCCCAGCAGCGAGGTCGCGGTGGCCGCAGGCAGCGTGCACACGACGACGATCCCGATGCGCGCCGTGACCGCCGGGCCGGCGACGCTGCAGCTGACGGCTGCCTGTGGCGAGTTCGGCGACCGTTCCGAACGCCTGCTGCCGGTCGCCGCCGATCAGGTCGTGCGCACGCTGGCCGCCGCCGCGTCGGGCACTGGGGAAGTGACGGTGCCGCTGCCGGCAGAGGCCTCGCCGGAGCTCGCCGTCACCGTCGACGTGCTGCAGGGTGGTGCCGCCGCTTGGACGCAGCTCGCCGCCGACCTCGCGCGCTATCCGTACGGCTGCGCCGAGCAGACGCTGTCGCGGCTGGTGCCGTACTTCGCGCTCGTTCGCGCGGCGAAGCGGCGTGGCACGGTGCCGCCCGTGATGGACGCCGCGTTCGGCACGCGCCTGCGGGCCGGCCTCGCCCACCTGCGCACGCTGCAGCCCACCTCGTCGCGGCAGTTTGCGTTCTGGCCCGACCAGGATCCCGAGCCCGGCATCACCGGCCTCGTGCTGCAGGGCCTCGCGATGCTGCGCGACGGTGGCTTCGACCTCGATCCGTCCGGGCTCGATCTGCCGCCGTACTACTTCTTCGACGGCCTGCCGCGCCAGCAGGGCCTCCACGTCGTCGATGCGGCGTTCGTGCGCGAGGCCGAACGGCTGGTCGGCGCCGCGCGGTTGTTCCGCGAACGCAGTGGCGTCCACGAACTGCTGCAGCCGCTGCTCGACCTGCTGCCCCAATTGCCCGCGGGGCTCGTGGCGCGGCTCGGTCTCGCGCTGCACGAGCTCGGCGATGCCGACGGTGCCCGCGCCTGCCGCGGGCGGCTCGGCGACGGCACGCCGCCCGCGCTGCACCTCGACGACTTCCCGGGCGAAGACCCGCTCGCGGTGCAGGCCTTGCGGCTCGAACTCGACTTCGCGCTCTCGGCCCCGCCCGCGGCGCTCGAACGCGCCGCTGCCGAGCTGCTGCTCGCCTGTCTTGCGGGTCGCGGCACCACCTACGGCCACGCCTCGGCGTTGGCGGCGTTGGCGCTGGTCCTGCCCGAGACCACGGCGACGCCGGGCACCATCGTCGTCGAAGCCGGCAGCGAGCGGCGCGAGTTCGTGATCGGCGGGCCGGCCGGCCCGGCAGTGCACTGCCGCCTGCCGCACGCCGCGGCCGTGACCGTTCGTGGTCCCGCCGGCATGCCGCTGCTCGTGCGCATCACCAGCGGCCGCATCGAACGCGCCAGCGACCACGTCGCCTGGGCGACGCCGATCCGAGTGCAACGCCAGTGGTGCACGTCGCGCGCCTCTGCCACCTGGCGCGAACGCCGGGAAGGCACCGACCTCGAACCGGTGCTCGGTGCGCTGCCGACCGGCCGCCCGCTCGTGCTGCGCCTCGAACTGTCGTCGCCGGTGCCGGCGCGCCACGTCGTCGTCGATTGCCCGTTGCCGGCCGGCTTCGAACTGCCGTCCGAACTGGATGCGATCGAGCGTTTCGACGACCGCGTCGCCTTCGTCACCGACCTCGATCCGGCGCAGCCGACGGTGCTGCGGCTCGATGTCGTGCCGACGCTCGCCGGCCGCTTCGTCTGGCCGCCCACCACCGCGACGCCGATGTACGCGACCGAACACGATGGCGGCACCGCGGGCGCGTTCGTCGAGGTCGTGACGTTGCCATCGGGCGCGGTGCCGAGCGTGGGCACGTGCCTGCAGGGTCCACGGCCGGAGGTTCTCGACGAGCCAGAGGACCCGCTCGATCCGTGGTGTTGCGCGTTCCGCGACGCCTTCCGCGAGGACCACGAACCCGAGCGCGGCATCACCGTGCACCTGTTCGCCAACACTGCCGAATCGTGGCAACGGCCGCCGACGTGGGGCGAGAACGGGCCCGATGAGGCGACGCGGGCGGGCCTGATCGAGGCCCTGTGGGCGAAGCTGCCGCCGGCCGGCGCCGAACCATGGCCGCGCCTCGCAGCGATCACCGACCTGCTCGAAGGCTGTGCTGCCGATGCCGACGACGACCGTTGGGCCGAACGCGCCTGGCGAGCTGCGGCCCGGCTGCGACTGCAGGCGCTGCTGGTCGCGGCACTGCCGGCGGCACTCGCGTCGCCGCTGCCGAAGGACGCCGACCCGGCAGGGGAACGCGTACGCTTGCTTCGCCGGGCGATCGCGGCCGCTGCGCCGGCCGACGAGACCCTGCTCGCCCGCTGGTGGCAGCTCGCACGCGGCATCGACACGCCGATCGACGCGCTGCTCGAGGAACTGCAAGCTCCCCCGCAGTTGCCGGCCCTGCGGGTGGTCCTGCGTGAGGCCGCGGCCACGGCGCGCGCGGATCTGTTCGCGCAGATCTGGAACCTGCTCGACCACGCGGACCAGGACCTGCTGCCGCCGGGACTCGTGCTCGACCGGGCCCCCCCCGACACCGACGGGGTGATCGCCTGGGCCGCCCGCAGCGACGCCGGTTGCGCCGAATTGCAGCGCCGGCTGCAGACCCCGGAGTTCGTGCTCCTGCGCTTCGAGCAGCTCGAACGCGAACTGCCCGCGGTGTTCTGGGCCGACGTGCCGCTCCGGGCTTTCGCCGGCCTCGCCACCAACACGATCGCCGAGGCGAACGGACTCACCGTCGAAGCCGTGCTCCCCCACCTCGACCTCGCGACGCGGCCGACCACCGTGCTGCAGCAGGAACTCGCCCAAGCCCGCATCCCGTCCTGGCGGTTCTTGCTGGCGACGGCGCTGCGCGCCCGCGGCGCGCGGGCCGGGACTGGCGCCGCGACCACCGCCGCCGCGCCATGGGCGCAGGCGCTCGACCTCGACGCCGACGACGTCGCCGGCGCCCACACCCTGCTCGTTGCGGAACTGGCCCGTCGCGGCACCGCCGACCTCACCGGCGAACTCGACCTGCTGACGCGGTTCGTCTCGCCGGCGATCGTCGCCAACGGCACGCCGGACCAGCTCTACGCCAACCGCGAGTTCCTCGACGACGCGCGCTGGGCCGCGGCTTGGTCGCGGCTGCCGGGCCCACAGCGGGTTGCGCTGCTCGGCCTCTTCCAGAAGAACCTGCACGACCAGTTCGTGCCGGCGACCGCCGCCGAAGCCGAAGCGCTGTGGCAGTTCGTGCAACGCAGCGGCGACCTCGACGGTCCGCTCGACGCGCTGCAGCGGTCGCCGGCCGGCGTCGAGTGCCTGCGCCGCCACCTGCTCGCCGGCGACGGCGGTCCGCTCCAGGCGGAGCTGCGGCAGGCGCACGCCGACGCGTTCGCACTCGATGCGGCGACGCTGCTGCCGCACACCGACGACCCGGCCAAGGCGCTGATGCACCGGCTGCAGTGGCTCGGCCTCGCCGGGGCCTTCACGCCGGCCGAGGCCGCCCTGCTGCGCCGCTGCCGCCTCTACCGCGGCCTGTGAGCGCCCCCCGGCCTCACTCGTGCAGCGCGTCGACGTTCCACGTCGCCATGCGCACGCCGTTGTCGAACACGTCGAGCGCGCCGAGCCCGCCGTGCGGCAGGTTCAGCGACATGCAGCGCGACAGCCGCATGCCGAGCATCGCCGCGGTGAACCCGCTCAGCAGCGAGCCGGGCAGCACGACGACGAAGCTCTTGCCGGGACCACGCGGCCGCGTGTCGCCCCACCACGCCAGCATGCGCTCGACGGCCTCGCCGAGGTTCTCGCCGCCCGGCGCCTTGGCGTCGCCGAACTCGCTGAAGAAGGTGCGCAGCGCCCCTTCTTCCTCGCGCATGACGTCGCTCCAGGCGCGGCCCTGCCAGCGGCCCATCTCCTGATCCCGCAGCCGGTCGTCGAGCCGTGCTTCGAGCTGGTGCCCTTCGGCGATCGCGCGAGCCGGGCCGCTGCACTGCGGCTGCGGCCCCGAGTGCACCTCGGCGACCTCGATCGGCTTCAGCAACTCGAGCCAGCGCAGCACGTGGGCGCGGCCGCGGCGGCTCAGTTCGGCGGGGCCGGCGCCGATGGCGCGGTCGGCCACCGCCAGGTCCAGTTCCGGGTGGCGCAGCAGCCAGAGACGACAGAAGTCGGTCGGATCGACGAGCACCTACGCATCTTGGCCATGCGGTGCCGTCAGTTCCATCGTGGCTCCGCCGCCGCCCACGAAGTAGCGTACCCCGCCGTGAGCTTCGTCACGCTTCGCACGGGCATCGACGGCCTCGATGGCATCCTCGGCGGCGGCATCCGCTTTCCGGAAGGCGACGCGGCGTTCGTCTGCATCGCCGGCGGCCCTGGCACCGGCAAGACGCTGCTGGCGCTCGAGCTGGTCGTGCGCGCCTGGCTCGAGGACAGGACCGGCGCCACCTTCCTCTACTACTCGGTCGAGCACACGCCGGACGGCCTGCACAAGAAGCTGGCCAGCGACTTCGACTGGTTCCGCAGCAAGGCACCGATCGTGGCGGCGCCGCGCGAGGTGCCCAACAAGCTGACGCTGACGGTCGATGGCCGCCCCGACAGCGGCCAACTCGTGCTGACGCAGGCGCGGCCGGCGTCGATGCAGCAGAAGAGCGCGCGCGGCACCACGGTCGACATCGAGTGGATCCTGGCCGAGATCGAGAACCTGCGCCTCGTTCGTGAGGTGCGCATGGTCGTCATCGACAACGTCGGCCTGTTGCTGACCGACCTCGAGTACTTCGAGAAGCGCACCGCGCTGCTCGAGGTGCGCCGGCGCCTGCTCGAACACCAGATCCACGGCGTCTTCGTCATGGAGGAGGCCCACCCGCGCGACCTCCGCTTGCCGTCGGCGGAGGAGTTCTCGACCGACCTGATGCTGCACCTGGCGTTCCGTGAGGAGGCCACCGACTTCAAGGCCCGCGCGATCGAGATCAGCAAGGCGCGCCACCAGTACTACTACCGCGGCGTACACCACTTCTCGATCGCCGGCCGCGGCATCACGCGCGACGTCTACCTCGGCGCCCGCAATGAACGTGGCCCCGGCATCCACATCTACCCGTCGGTGGCGGCGCAGCTGTCGATGGCGCGCGACCAGGCGCAGTTCACGGTGCCGCCGCGCGGTGACAAGCCGATCGACCTCGGCCACCCGGACCTCAACCGCGCCTTCGAAGGCAACACCGGGCCGACCGCACGGTCGTCGTCGGTGCTGCTCGCCGAGCCCGGCACCCGCGCGACCTACCTCGCCCTGCGTTTCCTCGCCGCCGGCCTCGAACAGGGGGAACGTTGCCTGTTCATCTCGACGCGCGAGGACCGCGACGCCATCCGCCGCATCTGCCAACGCGAGCCCGCGCTGGCGAAGTGCCTCGAGCGCGACGGCCGCTTCGCGCCGGACTTCCGCGTCGTCTACCTGCACCCCGAGTTCATCGCCCCCGGCAAGTTCTTGTGGGACCTCGTGCGGCTGTGCCAGGGTGGCCACGCCGACGGCCAGGCGCGGCCGGTCGTGCGGCTGGCGTTCGACAACATCTACCGGCTGCAGGACCGCTTCCCGTTGATCACCGAGCAGCGCTTCCTGGTCGCGGCGATGCTCGACATGCTGCGTTATCAGGGCGTCACGCCGCTGTTCGTCGACATGCTGCCGGCCGAAGCCAGCCGCGGCGGCAGCACCTTCGATCCGTCGTCGTACCTGGCCGCCTTCGACAACGTGCTGCACACCTGGCTGACGACCACCGACCACGGCACGGCGCCGTTCTTCCGCGTGCTGAAGTCGGTCGGCAACGACTTCGCGCAGGAAGCCCTGCCGCTGCAGTGGCGCCGCAGCTGACCGCGCGACCGGCCGCTACTGGTAGACGACCTCGACGCGCATGCGGGCCAGGTTCTCGTAGGTGCGGCGGCGGCGCCGCAGCGGCCACCAGTCGTAGAGCAGCAGTTCGATCGGCCGCCACATGGCGACCCAGCCGACGATCAGCAGCCCCTCCTGCACGACGTGGGCGCCGTCGAACGGCAAGCCGCCGGCCAGTTCGCGGGCCAGCATGCACAGGGCCAGGAACAATACGCCGACGCCAAGGCTGGCGCGGCCCTGCTGCAAGGTGCGCTTGACCTCGAGCTGCGCCAGTTCGGCGCGGTACAGGAAATAGCGCTGGAACGCCTGCTGCACCGTGCGCTCGGGATCGAGCGCCTTCTGGTCCTGGGGCAGGTGCAGACGGAACACGAGCGCCGCGTCGACGGGATACTCACGCGCCCAGCTGACGATGTACTCCTCGGCGTCGCCGTCGAGGTCCTGTTCGTGGAACGGGGCCGGGTCGAACGAGTCGAACAGCTGCTTGAGCTCGCGCAGCCGTAGCTCGATGCGCGCGGGCTTGCCGCCGGTCGGCGACGGATCGGGGGCCACCATCGTGGTCGCCACGATACCGCCGCGGCGGCGGGCAGGCGCCGGTCAGGCGCCGCTGCGATGACCTTCGACGATCTGCTCGACCACGTGCGGTTCGGCCAGCGTCGTGATGTCGCCGAGCTGGTCGTAGCAGCCTTCGGCGATCTTGCGCAGGATGCGGCGCATGATCTTGCCGCTGCGCGTCTTCGGCAGCCCCGGCACGACCTGGATGCGATCCGGCGCCGCGATCGGCCCTATCGCCTTGCGCACCTGCTGCTTCAACACGGCCTCGACCTCGTCGGCGGGCACGCCGTCGGCGGGCTTGCCGGCGATCACGTAGGCGTAGATGCCCTGGCCCTTGATCTCGTGCGGGAAGCCGACGACGGCCGCTTCGGCGCAGAACTCGTGCGCCACCAGGGCGCTCTCGATCTCGGCGGTGCCGAGGCGATGGCCGGCGACGTTGAGCACGTCGTCGACGCGGCCGGTGATCCAGTAATAGCCGTCTTCGTCGCGCCGGCAGCCGTCGCCGGTGAAGTAGCGGCCCGGGTAGAGCGTGAAGTAGGTCTGCCGGAAGCGCTCGTGGTCGTTGAGGATCGTGCGCGCCTGGCCCGGCCAGCTGCCTTCGAGGCAGAGGTTGCCGCTGACGCCATTGCCGGTCAGTTCGACGCCCTGGTCGTCGACGATCACGGGCCGCACGCCGGGCAGCGGGAACGTCGCCGACCCCGGCTTGCACGGCGTGGCGCCGGGCAGGGCCGAGATCAGGATGCCGCCGGTCTCCGTCTGCCACCAGGTGTCGACGACCGCGCAGCGGCCGCCGCCGACGACGTCGTGGTACCACTGCCAGACCTCCGGGTTGATCGGCTCGCCGACCGAACCGAGCACGCGGATGCTGTCGCGGCGGTGCTTCTTCACCGGTTCGTCGCCGTAGCGCAGCAGCGCGCGCAGCGCGGTCGGCGCGGTGTAGAAGATCGAGGCCTGGATGTCGTCGATCACCTGCCAGTAGCGGCTCGCATCGGGGTAGACCGGCGTCGACTCGAACAGCACCGTGGTGGCGCCGTTGGCGAGCGGTCCGTAGACGATGTAGCTGTGGCCGGTGACCCAGCCGACGTCGGCGGCGCAGAAGTGCACGTCGCCGGGGTGCCAGTCGAACACGAGCTGGTGCGTGTAGGCGGCGTAGGTCAGGTAACCGCCGGTGGTGTGCAGCTGGCCCTTCGGCTTGCCGGTCGAACCCGACGTGTAGAGCACGAACAACGGGTCCTCGCTGTCCATCCACTCGGCCGGGCTGTAGGCGCGCTGGCGCACCATCTCGTCGGCCATCCAGAGGTCGCGCCCGGGCCGCATCGGCACCACGGTGTCGGTGCGGCGCGCGACCAACACGGTGCGCACCGAGAGCTCCTCGATCGCCTCGTCGACGGTCTGCTTGAGCGGGATCGTCTTGCCGCCGCGCAGCCCCTCGTTGGCGGTCAATACGACGCGGCAGTCGGCGTCGACGATGCGGTCGCGCAGCGCCGCGGCCGAGAAGCCGGCGAACACCACCGAGTGCACGGCGCCGATGCGGGCGCAGGCCAACATGGCGTAGACGGCCTCCGGCACCATCGGCAGGTAGATGGCGACGCGGTCGCCCTTCTGCACGCCGTGCCGCCGCAGCACGTTGGCCAGCCGACCGACGTTCTCGTGCAGTTCGCGGTAGCTGATGTGCTTGTAGACCCCCGGCTCGTCGGCGACCCACAGGATCGCGGTCTGCTCCCCGCGCTCGACGATGTGGCGGTCGATGCAGTTGAAGCTGGCGTTGAGCTTGCCGCCGAGGAACCACGCCACCTCGGCCTTCTCGAAGTCCTGCACGCAGGCGCGTTCGAAGTCATGGTACCAGGAGATGCGCTGCGCCTGCCGCCGCCAGAAACCCGACGGGTCCACCTGGGCCTCGTGGTAGAGGCGCCGGTAGTGGTCGAACGAGGCGACGTGCGCGCGGCGGGAGATGTGCGGCTTGGTGTCAACGATGGGCTGGGACATGTTGATCTCGTCGGGGTAACGGGCGGACGGGCAACTGCGGCGGTCAGAGCGCGCGCGCCCAGTGCAGCAGCGTGCGCACGGCGGTGCCGACCGCACCACCCTTGTAGTAGTCCCGGCTGCGGCTGCCGTAGGCGGTGCCGGCGATGTCGAGGTGCGCCCACGGCGTGTCGCCGACGAAGAAGGACAAGAACGCGCCGCCGGCGGTCGAGCCGTTGCCGTGCTGCGGGCCGTTGATGTTGGCGAGGTCGGCGAACGCGCTCTTCATCTGCTCCTTGTGGCAGTCCCACAACGGCAGTTGCCACAGCGGCTCGTCGGCGGCCTTGCCGGCGGCGATCACGGCGTCGATCACCTTCTGGTCGTTGCCCATGATGCCAGCGACCTCGTGGCCGAGAGCGGTGACGACGGCGCCGGTCAGCGTGGCGAGGTCGACGATCTGCTTCGGCTGGAAGAACTTCTTGCCGTAGCAGATGGCGTCGGCGAGCACGAGGCGGCCTTCGGCATCGGTGTTGAGCACCTCGATGGTGTGCCCGTCCATCGCCGTGACGACGTCGCCTGGCTTCTGCGCGCTCGGCCCGATCGTGTTCTCGGTGGCGGCGATCAGGCCGATCAGGTTGCACCTGGGCTTGTGACCCTGCAAGCCGCCGTGGCGCAGCGCGTGGAACAGGCCGAGCACGGCGCCGGCACCACACATGTCGTAGCGCATCTCGTCCATCTTCCCGGCCGGCTTGATGCTGATGCCGCCGGTGTCGAACGTGAGGCCCTTGCCGACCACGCAGACGTTGCCCTTGGCGCCGGGCACGCGGTATTCGAGCACGATCAGCTGCGGCGGTTCGGAGCTGCCGCGGGCGACGCCGAGCAGGGCGCCCATAGAGAGCTTCGCCATCTGGCGCCGGTCGAGCACCTTGACGCGCAGTGGCCCGCCGGCGAGCCGCTTCGCCGCGCGCGCCAACGCCGTCGGCGTGCACAAGTTGGACGGCTGGTTCTCGAGGTCGCGCGCGAACACCGTCGCCGCGGCGGCGATCTCGCCGGCGGCGACGCCGCGGCCGAAGGCGACCTCGTCGCGCTTGCCGAGCCCCACCACCGCGAGCTGACAACTGGCGGCGACCACCTTCGCCGGCTTGCCGGTCGGCCGGCGCGGCGGCGCGTACTTGTAGGCGCCGAGCCCGAGGCCCTCGGCGATGGCCTGGCCGGCGTCGGCGGCGGCGACCTTGCCGAGGGCTGCGGCCGTCACCAGCAGCGAGAACGTGGGCACCCCGAGCTCGGCGGCGCTGGCCTGCGCCACCGCCGCGGCGCGGCGCAGCTTCTCGGTGTCGACGGCGTCGGCGTCGCCGAGTCCGACCACGACGAAGCGCTTGCAGGCCGCCTTCGCCGGCTGCCGGAACACGGTCACCTCGCGGAACTTGCCTTGCAGGTCGCCGCTGGCCTCGGCCGCCGCGACCACGGCGGCGAGCGGCGCCCCGAGCTGCGGCGGGCGACCGTTGACGACGAAGCAGAACACGGCTTCGCCACGGCTCGCGGCCGCGGCGGGGACTCGACGGATCTTCATCAGGCGCGCCGTTGTAGCCGGCCGGGCAGCCCGACTCCACCCACCGCCGCCGCTCAGCTCTGGCCCGCGGGCCGCGGCAGCTCGCCGATCCAACGTTCCCCGCCGTCGTCGCGCAGCAGCTCGCGCTTCCAGATCGGCACCTCGCTCTTGAGCCGGTCGATCAGGAAGCGGCAGGCGTCGAAGGCCGGCCCGCGGTGCGGTGAAGCGACGACGACCAGCACCGAGGTCTCGCCGACCGGCACCACGCCGAGCCGGTGCACGACGCGCGCACGCGTGATCGGGAAGCGTTTGATCGCCTCCTCGAACAGGCCGCACATGACCTTCTGCGCCATCTCGGCGTAGGCCTCGTAGGCGAGCGACACCACCGCGGCGCCGTCGTTTTGGTTGCGCGTGGTGCCGGCGAAGCTGACCACGGCGCCGTCGGCATCGGTGCGGCACTCGGCCTCGATCGACGCCGCCGCGATGGGCGCGCACACGAGATCGAAGCGATAGAGATCGTGGGCGCCGGAGCCGCCGCTGATCGGCGGGATGAACGCCACCTCGTCGCCGTCCCGCAGCTCGCTGTCGGCGCGCGCATAGTCGCGGTTGACCGCGAACGCGAGCGGCAGGCGCAGCAGGCCGGGGCAACGCTGGCCCAGGCGCTGGCGCAGCGCCTCGACCGTGGCGCCGGCGGGCAACTCGACCTTCAATTCGTCGACGCCGAGCTGCTCGCGCACGGCGGCGAAACAACGCAGGGTCACCTGGATGGTCGGGGCGGGCTTCGACATTGGCACCGAGGATACGGCGCGCCGCCTTCGCTGCAGCAACGCAGTGGACCGACGCGGAAAGTCCGCGTGATGGCACCGCGAGATCGTTCCCGCCGTTGCGGTGGCTGGTATCCTGCTCGGCGGGCCGATTGCCCCACAGACCCGCCACCCAGTCCAATGCACCTGAGTACCCCTGCGACCCTGTTGTTGCTCGCCACCACGCTCACGGCCCAGTCCCCGACCTGGACCCAGACCAGCCCCGCCGCAGCCCCGGGCATCCGCCGCGACGGCGCCATGGCGTGGGACCAGCCCAACAACCGCCTGCTGCTCTACGGCGGCGTGACGCAGACGCCGAGCACGATCCTGGCCGAGACCTGGGGCTACAACGGCACCACCTGGACGCTGCTGAATCCGGCGACCGCCGGGGCGCCGCGCTGGGGGCATCGGCTCGTGCGCAACCCGGCCACGAACCGCCTGCTGACCTTCGGCGGCCGTTCGCCGACCTTGAGCGGCTTCGCCAATGACACCGCCGAGTGGACCGGCAGCACGTGGTCGACGATCCCGACGCCGACGGCGCCGAGCGCGCGCTACGGCTACGCGATGGCGTTCGACAGCGTGCGCCAGGTCGCCGTGCTGTTCGGCGGTCGCACCGCCTCGGCCAGCAAGAACGACACCTGGGAGTTCGACGGCGTCGCCTGGACCGAGCGTTTCCCCGCGCACAGCCCGTCGCCGCGCCAGGACGCGGCGATGCACTTCGATGCGAGCCTCAACCGCACCATCCTGTTCGGTGGTCGCCAGCTCGAGCTCGACCTCGTGCTCGGCGGCACCTGGAGCTACGACGGCGACGACTGGACGCAGCTCGCCCCCGCGAACACGCCGTCGCCGCGCTACGCGATGGGCACGGTCTTCGACAGCACCCGCCACCGGGTGGTGCTCTACGGCGGCTTCGACGGCGAGCAACTGCTGCAGGAGACCTACGAGTTCACGGGCTCCGACTGGAGGGCGATCACGACCGCGAACCTGCCCACCAACACCGCCGAGGCCTACTCCGGCTACGACCCCGCCCGCAAGAAGTTCGTGCTGTTCGGCGGCTTCGGCGGCTCGTTCCTGAACACGACCTGGGAATTCAACGGCGGCGGCACCGGCTCGTTCGCCACCTACGGCGAAGCCTGCTCGCCCAGCGAGCCGACGCTGGTGCCGGCGCTGACCGGCGGCGTGCCGACCGTCAACCAACCGTTCACGCTGGACCTCACCAGCATCCCCAACGGCAGCGACGTCGCCGCCTGGGGCTTCGGCACCAGCAACCAGACGTGGCAGGGCCTGCCGCTGCCGCTCGACCTGAGCATCCTCGGCATCACCGGCTGCGAACTGCTCGCGGCGCCCGACGTGCTCGAGCTGTCGCTGGTGGCCGCCAACAGCGCGAGCTTCACGCTCAACATCCCGAACACGCCGACGCTGGCCAACGCCACGCTCTACGTGCAGGGCATCCTGCTGTCGTTCGCGGGGCCGAACCTGTTCGTCGCCACCTCGCAGGGCGGCCGCATCGTCATCGGCCTGTGACGCCACCCGGCCGCGGGCCCAAGGACGCGCCCGCCGGCGGCTGCGACCCTAGCTGAGGCGGCGCACCGCTTCGGCGACGTCGCCCTTGCTGCCGAGGAACAGCGGCGTGCGCTGGTGCAGTTCGTTCGGCACGATGTCGAGGATCGGCTGCGTGCCGTCGCTCGCCGCGCCGCCGGCCTTCTCGCAGATGAAGCCGAGCGGCCCGTTCTCGTAGAGCAGGCGCAGCTTGCCGGACGGCTTCTTGACCTCGCCCGGATACATGTAGATGCCGCCCTTCAACAGCGTGCGGTGGAAGTCGCCGACCAGGGCCCCGGCGTAGCGCGCGGCGCGCTTGCCGCAGTCGGTCTCCTGCTGGCGGAAGGCGCGCACCATCGCCTGCGTCTTCGCGTCCCACTTCTTCTCGTTGGCCTCGTTGACCGAGTAGCTGCCGGTGCCCTCCGGGATGCGGATGTTGGGGTGCGTCAGGAAGAACGTGCCGATCGAACGATCGAGCGTGAAGCCGTTGACCGGGCCGCCGGCGGTGTAGACCAGCATCGTGCACGGGCCGTAGAGGATGTAGCCGGCGGCGATCAGGTTGCGGGCAGGCTGCAGGAAGTCATCGAGCGGCGGCTTGCCCGAGGCGGAACGGCGCCGGTAGACGCCGAAGATCGTGCCGATCTGGCCGGCGACGTCGACGTTGCCCGAACCATCGAGCGGGTCGCAGGCGATCAGGTACTTGCCCTCTTCGCTGCCGGACGGGTAGTGCACCCCTTCCATCTCCTCGCTGGCGATGCCGCAGACCAGCGGCATGCTGTCGAAGACCTGCAGCACGGTGTCGTTGCTGATGACGTCGAGCGCCCGCACGTCTTCGTCCTGCACGTTGGTGGTGCCGGTGTAACCGAGCTTGCCGACGAAGCCCGCGCGCATGATCTCGCTGGCCAGCATGCGGCCGACGAGGCTGAAGCGGTTGAGCACCGTCGACATGCCGCCGCTGGCGTGCGCGAGGGCCTGATCGCGGAAGAACTGTTCGCTGAGCGTGAGACGATTCATGGCGCGCGTCATTGGACCGCGCCCCGGCCTGCCTCACAACGCCGGCAGATGCAAAGCCGGCGTCGCCGAGTCGCCTACGAACAAGCGGCCAGTGCCATGGCGTTCTCGCGCGATCCACACCACCACCGTGGTGTCGACGTCGGCGTGTGCGAGCGGCTCGCGGCGACCATCGGCATGCTCGATGCGCAGCGTCGCCCCCGCCGCCGCGGTCCACGCCACCACCGTGCCGCCGGCCATGTCGCCGCCCAGCAGTCGCACGCCTTTGGCCGACAACACCGGAGCGGCGCCGCGCCCACGCCGCCAGTAGAGGCGCAGGCTGTCACCGTCGGGCCTTTCGTTGCCGAGCCCGGGCACGTCGAAGCGCGCGACCTCGACCAGGTCCCGGGCTGCCTCGAAGTCGGCGCCGAACAGATCGCCGCAGGCGTGCGGCTCGCGTTCGTCGCGCGCGAACTGCAGCGCGTTGTCGAGCACGAAGCGCACTTCGTGGGCATCGAGCCACGCCGCCAGCGAACGCGCCTTGCCGGCGGCGAAGGTGCGGGCGTCGACGACGCCATCGAGGTTGACGATGCCGTGCCGCTGCGCGGCGGCGGCCAGCACGTCGGCGTAGAACGTCACCAGCCCGGAGTTGAAGCAGCCGACCCGTTCGCCCGCCGGCAACACCGCGGCGAGGTGGCGGCCGGCGAGCTCCATCTCACGCTGCCCGGCCAGCGGTTCCGGTGACACCCGCCGCGCGTCGAACACCTGCACCAAGGCGAACGTGATCAACAGCAACCGCAGCCGGCCGTAGCGCGCCACCGCCGCCATCGCCGCGACGACGAGCGGCGCCACGTAGTAATCGCGCGGATACCAACGCATCGCCCAGTGCAACAGCACGATGGCGCCGAGGCCGAGCAGCGCTGCCAGCAGCTCGCAGCGCGGACGCCGCCGGCGCGCCGCCGGGAACAGCGCCAGCAGCAGCGCCGTCCAGCCTGGCGTGGCGAGGTCGCGCACCCCGAGGCCGCTGCCGATGCCGACGGCGAGCGCCGGCAGCGCACGCAGCCCGGCGGGCCAGAACGGCCGCAGGCAGGCGAACACCGCGAAGCCGATGCCGAGCGACGAGGCCAGCGCGAACGGGCCGCCGAGCAGCACCGGGCGCAAGAACCACCACGTGCGCGACCAGCCGGAATCGCCAGCCACCGCGGCGATGCGTTCGCCGTGCTCGTGGAACAACCAGGCCATCGGCAGCGCCGAGTCGGGCAGCCAGCCGCCGCCGAGCAGGCGCGCCACGCCGACGTGCAGCAGCAGGGCCAGCAGCGGCGCCGGCAGGGCCCGCCACAGCGCCCCGCGGT
>JAEUHT010000205.1 GCA_016793265.1 Planctomycetota bacterium | reverse complement strand
CGCGACGATGACGGCGGCGGCGACGAGTGGTAATGCGCCGCGAGGCCTGATGGCCTCGTGGTGAATCACCCGGCGTCTGCGACGCCACCGTCGGGATTACTCGCCGGCCCCCTTACGCGGGGGTGCTGCGCACCCGGCGTAGACTCCATTCCAGCCTGCAGCAGGTGATCCCGCTGCGGGCATGGTCCTGTACGGAATTGCTCGCGTACGCTGCGAGCCTTCGCGCGCGGGCTCTCGTCGGTGGAGCTGCCACGGCGCGACCGTGGCAAGCGCCACTCCGGTGGCCCCCATTCCGGTGGCCCCCATTCCGGTGGCCCCCACTCCGGTGGCCCGCTGCGAGCCGACCAACGAGCCGCTACTGGTAGGGCACGTCGCCGTAGTTGACGAACGTGGTCAGGCCAAGGCCGAGGGCCAGCACGAAGAAGAAGGCGAGCAGGCCGAGGCCGAGCACGAATCCCTGCACGGCGGGCACCAGTTCCTTCGGGTCGATCAGGGGCTTCGCGTCACTCATGGTCGGCGCGGAAGGCTATATCGGCAGCCGCGTCGACGCGAGCGCGGGCAGCGGATTTCAGCGTGCGGCCGCCGGCTCGGCGGGCCAGCCGAGCATGGCGTCGAGGGTGCGTTGGCTGACGGCGTGATAACGCGGCCGGGCGCGTTCGTAGAGCGAAAGCGCGCGGGCCTTGCCGTCGGGGCGCTTCAGCAGCGCCTGGTAGAGCGGCTTCAGGAACTTGCGCCGCCCGACGGTGGTCAGGAACGCGTCGAGCCGGGCGTCGGCGGCGCGGTAGTCGCCCGCGATCGTGAGCAAGAGCCAGGCGGCGAGGATCTCGCAGTTGCCCGAGTCGGTGAAGTGGAACGCGGCGTCGAGTTCGGCGAGCTGGGAGCGGCTCGGCGCGACCAGGCCCGCCAGCAGCCGCAGCCATTGCTGCGTGACCCAGCCGCGCGTGTCGAGGGCTGCTGCCGCGGTGCCATTGGCGAACGCGCCGAGGGTCGCGTCGACGGCATCGAACAGGGCGCTTTGCGGGGTCGGCGCGTCGGTCGGCAGGCCCGGCGCCTCGATCCAGGTGTGCAAGTCGACCTGCTTGGCGAGGTCGGGCGCATGGCGCAGCAGCCGCTCGTCGAGGAACTGCAGGAAGGTGGCCGTGGTCAGGCTCTGGAACGCGTGTTCGTCGAACCACGCGCGCAGGAACCCGTCGAGCCGCTCGCGACCGAACAGCTGCTCGAGCCGCCGCAGCAGCGCCGCACCCTTCTGGTAGGGCACGCTGGTCATGCCGTCGTCGGGGTTGCGGCCGTCGAGATCGACGTGCAGCACCTGGTCGGCCGCACCCAGTTCCTGCAGCTCGGCGCGCAGCTCCTGCATGCCGAGCACCGTCTCCATGGCGGCGCGATCGACGCCGTAGACGTGCTCCATGATGCGGTGTTCGAGGTAGACCGTGAAACCCTCGTTGAGCCAGAAGTCGCGCCAGGTGGCGTTGGTGACCAGGTTGCCCGACCAGCTGTGCGCGAGTTCGTGCGCGATCAGCGACACCAGCGACTTGTCGCCGGCGAGAATGGTCGGCGTGGCGAAGGTCAGGCACGGGTTCTCCATGCCGCCGAACGGGAAGCTCGGCGGCAGCACGAGCACGTCGTAGCGGCCCCAGCGGTACGGCCCGAACAGCTGTTCGCAGGCGGCGACCATCTGCTCCATGTCGGCCAGTTCGCGGCTGGCGAGCGGCATCGTCGCCGGCTCGGCCCAGACGGCGCAGCGGTCGCTGATGCGGTGCGAGACCAGCTCACCGCAGGCCAGCGCGATCAGGTAGCTCGGCACCGGCCGGTCCATGACGAACGTGCTGACGCGGCCGTCCTCCGTGCGCCGCATCGCGCTCATCACCGGCAGAAGGCCGGTGGGGGCTTGGATGCGCGCCGTCCACGTCACCCGCACGCCGGGCGAGTCCTGCAGCGGGATCCAGGTGCGGGTCAGGATCGCCTGGCCCTGCGTGAACAGGAACGGCGACGTGCCGGCGGTCTGTTCGGGCGCGAGCCACTGCATGGCCTCGGCGGTCGGCGCGGTGCGGTAGCGCACGGTCACGCGGTCGAGCCCCGGCGGCAGCGGGATGGTCAGCGCGCGGCCGCGGATCGGGTCTTCGTCGCCGAGCGTGAACGGCAGCGAGGCACCGTTTTGGTCGGTGACGTCGGCGATGGTCAGGTCGCGGGTGTCGAGCACCAGCGGCGCCGTCGCATCGAGCCGCTGCACGGTGTGCGTGACCGAGCCGCGGGCGATGTGGTCGGTGAAGTCGAGCTGCAGGTCGAGGTCGAGGTGGGTCGAGCGCACGCGGTGCGGTTCGGCGTGGCTGTGGTGGTCGATGGCCATGGCGGGCTCGTGGGTGGGGGAGACGGCGCAGCCGGCGAGCAGCAGCAGCGGGAGCGGGACGAAGCGCATGGTCGCGTTGTAGCTGCTGGCGCCGGCGCCGGGCAAAGCCGTGGCCCGGTCTTTCGGCGCCGCCGCTGCCGCGCGCCCGGCCGGGTCTCCCGATTGGCCTTGCCCGCTGCCGATGGGGTCGCTTCTATACTTCGCCCCGAACGAGAACCTGACGAATGTCCGCGAACCTGCCGATCCAGCTCACCCTCCCCGATGGCTCCGTGCGTGAATACGCCGCGGGCACGACGGGCATGCAGGTCGCGGAGTCGATCGGCAAGGGCCTGGCCAAGGCGGCGGTCGCCATCGAACTCGACGGTGAGGTGCAGAGCCTGCAGCTGCCGATCCGGCGCTCGGCGAAGATGCGCATCCACACGCGCGACAGCAAGGAAGGCCTCGAGGTGATCCGCCACTCGGCGGCGCACGTGATGGCCGACGCCGTCAAGCGCATCAAGCCGCAGGCGAAGTTGTGGAAGGGCCCGCCGGTCGACGACCCGCGCTACGGCTTCTACTACGACATCGACTTCGGCAACGACCCGGTCACCGCCGACGACCTGCCGAAGATCGAGCAGCTGATGCAGCAGATCATCGCCGCCGACGTGCCGTTCGTGCGGCAGGAGCTGTCGCGCGACCAAGCGCGCGCGCTGATGGTGCAGCACGGCGAGGACTACAAGGTCGCGACGATCGACAAGATCCCGGCCGATCAGGCGATCAGCTTCTTCCAGAGCGGCGACTTCGTCGACCTCTGCAAGGGCCCGCACGTGCCGTCGACCGGCAAGATCGGCAAGGGCATCGCCGTGCTGGCGCTGGCCGGCGCCTACTTCGGCGACGACGCCGGCAACAAGATGCTGACCCGCATCTACGGCCACGCCTTCCCCGACAAGAAGGCGATGGACCTGCACCGCCACAACCTCGAGGAGGCGGGCAAGCGCGACCACC
>JAEUHT010000117.1 GCA_016793265.1 Planctomycetota bacterium | reverse complement strand
GAACTGCGGGGCGACGGCGAGCACGAACGCGAGCGTGGGCTTCATGGGTGCACCTCCCGGCGGCGCGCACGGTGCTGCCGCAGTTGCCGTTCCAGCGCCCAGCCGAGCAGCAGCAGCAGCGCGCCGAGGCCGAGGAACGCGAACGCACCGGCGAGCTTGTCCCAGAGGTACTCGATGTAGCGGGCGAACACCACGATGGCGAAGGCGACGATGGCGAGCACCGACAGGCCGGGGTGGTCACGATGCGAGCCGAGCCAGGCGAGCAGCACGAGCAGGCCGAGCAGCAGCAGGTTGGCGAGCAGGGGCATCACCGCGGGCACCAAGGCGGCGGCGAGGCACAGCAGCACCGCCGAGCCGATGATGACGCCGAACGAGGACGCGTCGCGGCTGCGACCGCGCGCAATGGCGACGGCGGCGCCGATCGTGCCGATGGTGAGCGCCACGGTGGGGAACACCCACGGGGCGACCTGCGCCAGCAGCCCGGCCGTCGCGGCCACGTCCGGCGGCCCTGGGCGTACGTCGTCCCACAGCTCGTGGAAGCCGAGCAGGAACGGCGCCAGCAGCGCCAATACCCAGGCGAGGCCGCTCCAGGGCCCGCGGAAGGTGGCGAAACGGGTGCCGGCGGTCGCCGCGGCGAGGCCGGCGAACAGGGCCGCGAGGCCGCCTGCCAGCAGGCCGAAGTTGATCGGCATCCACGTCCAGCGCCAACCCGGCAGTTCGTCGAACCACACCACGATGTGCCACGGCACCCAGACCAGGAAGATCGCCGTGACGACGACCTGCACGGCGCGCGTGCGGCTCCACAGCAGCACCGGCACGTTGACCACCCACCAGGCCAACACCGCGTTCGGGTAGCGCGACTCGAGGTGGTAGATCTGCGCGACGAGGCCGATGGCGCCGCCGAAGCACAAGACGCCGAGGGCCGTCAGCGCGACGCCGAAGCGCGGGTGGTTGCCCGGTGCCACCGTGCTGCGGAAGCCGGCGACGTGCACCAGCGCCCAGATGCCGAAGACGAGGGTCAGCTGCGTCGGCTTGCCGAGCCGGTCCCAGTGGTAGCCGACCAGGTAGAGCAGGCCCGCCGCCACCAGCACCGCGCCGAGCACGGCGACGACCGCGGCGAAGCGGCCGCGCCGGTCCGGCGGCGCGAGGGCGAGCGCGAGGCGGCGTTCGACCTCGGCGCGTTGGGCCGCGGTCAGCGTGCCATCCTGCTGCAATCGGGCAAGTTCGTCGGCGATCGCCTTGTGCATGGGCCTCCGGCGGCATTCGACGGCCGCGGGCCCGCCCTGGCCAGCCACCGTCGGCGAAACCTCCGCCCGGCGCGGCTTCGGCTTGCGCCGCCCGGCCGCGCCGCGCACGCTGCTGCGCCATGACGAGCCCCGCTGTCCGCCCCGGCTTCCCGCGCACCTTCTGGCTCGCGAACGTGATGGAGCTGTTCGAGCGCGGCGCCTACTACGGCATGAACTCGGTGCTCGCCATCTACCTCGGCGGCAAGGTCGAGGCGGGCGGCCTCGGCTTCGACAAGCAGTCGGTCGGCTTCCTGCAGAGCATCGTCTACGCCGCGACCTACGTGGTGCCGATCCTCGGCGGCGCGCTCGCCGATCGCTACGGCTACCGCCGCATGCTGCTGGTCGCCTTCTCGCTGCTTGCCACCGGCTACTTCGCCACCGGCTACGCCTCGGCCTACGGGGTGGTGTTCCTGTCGCTCCTGGTGATGGCGACCGGCGCCGGCCTGTTCAAGCCGATCATCTCGGGCACCATCGCCCGCACGACCAACGAGTCGAACAGCGCGTTCGGCTTCGGCGTCTACTACTGGATGATCAACCTCGGCGCCTTCGCGGCGCCGCTGGTGGTCTCGGTGCTGAAGGGCTTCTCGTGGCAGTACGTGTTCGTCGCCTCGGCGGCCTACACCGGCCTGATGCTGCTGCCGACGTTGTTCTTGTGGACCGACCCGCCGCGGCCGCCGAGCACGAAGTCGCTGCAGCAGGTGCTGGCCGGCGCCGCCGAAGTGCTCGGCGACAGCCGCTTCATGCTGATGGTGGTCGTCTACTCGGGGTTCTGGATCCTCTACTTCCAGAACTTCGGCACCGTGTTGTGGTACCTCGACGAATACGTCGACAAGGCGCCGGTCGACGCGGCGATGAACTCGCTGCTGTCGACGTTCGGCTTCTCGGGCAAGTTCGTCTTCGACGCCGAACACGTCACCTCGATCAACGCCGGCACGATCATCCTGCTGCAGGTGTTCGTCAGCCGCCTGGTCAAGAACTGGAAGGCGCTGCCGACGATGGTGAGCGGCATGCTGGTCGGCGCGCTCGGCTTCCTGCTGCTGGCGGCCTCGACCAACGCCTGGGTGTTCATCGCCGGCATCGCCGTGTTCTCGATCGGCGAGATGACCGCGCACCCGAAGTACTACAGCTTCATCGGGGTCGTGGCACCCGCCGACCGCAAGGCGGTCTACATGGGCTACGCGTTCCTCTACGGCGTGTTCGGCGCGCTGCTCGGCAGCGGTCTCGGCGGCGACGCCTACGAGCACTTCCTGAAGCCGATGGTCGGCACGCCCGAGGGCCCGGCGGCGGCCAGCCGGTTCTGGCTCGTGTTCGCGGTGCTCGACGTCGTCGCTGCGCTCGGCCTCGTCGTCTATGCGCGCCAGTTCGGCACCGACACAAAGGCCACGCGACAGCGCGCCCGCGTCGTGATGGGGGTCGTCTACTCAGCGATCGTGCTGCTCGGCGGTTGGTTCTTGTGGCGCGCGCTCGGCGGCGACGAGGTCAAGCCGAAGATCGCCGTGCAGGCGGTGATCTTCCTGCTGCTCGGCGTCGGCGGTCTGTGGGTCGGCCGGCGGCAGCCGGTGGCGGCGTGAGCGAGCCGACCGCGAATGCGCGGTGGTCCTTGTGCGCATGGGCCTGCGGCGTCTGACCGATGCCACTGGCGCGACACGCGGCTAGCCTGCGTCGACCATGACGACCAAGAACGCTCTCGAACTCGAGCCCGCGGCCCTGTGGGGCCCCTTCCTCGACCTCTCGCGCATTCCGCGCGGCTCCGGCAACGAAGCGGCGGCGGCGAAGTGGTTCGCCGAGCGCGCCAAGGCGGCCGGCTGTGAGGTGCTTACGGACAAGGTCGGCAACGTGCTGGCGCGCAAGAAGGCGGCGAAGGGGCGCGAGAAGGCGATCCCCGTGATCCTGCAGTGCCACATCGACATGGTCTGCGAGAAGAACGAGGGCACCGCGCACGACTTCAAGAAGGACGCGATCCAGGTCTTCCGCGACGGCGACAAGCTGCGCGCGCGCGGCACCACGCTCGGCGCCGACAACGGCATCGGCGTCGCTGCCGGCCTCGCGGTGCTGGAGAGCAAGGACCTCGCCCACGGTCCGATCGAGGTGCTGGTGACGATCGACGAGGAGACCGGCATGACCGGGGCCAAGGGCCTCGCCGCCGGTTGGATGAAGGGCAAGTGGCTGCTCAACCTCGACAGCGAAGAAGAGGGCGAACTGACGATCGGTTGCGCTGGCGGCGTCGACACCGTCGGCACCCGCAAGATGAAGTTCGGCAAGGCGCCGGCCGGCACCGCGCTGCGCATCAAGGTGGCGGGCCTCAAGGGCGGCCACAGCGGCATCGACATCGAGAAGGGCCGCGGCAACGCGTTGAAGGTGCTGGCGCAGGTCGTCGACGCGGCGAGCCACCGGTTCCAGGTCGCGTTGGCCACGTTCGCCGGCGGCAACAAGCGCAACGCGATCGCGCGCGAAGCCGCGGCGGTGGTGGTGGTGCCGGCCGCCGACGAGAAGGCGCTGCGCGAGCTCGTGGCCGGGCAGGAGACGGCCTGGAAGGCCGCCTTCGGCGCGATCGACCCCGGCCTCACCATCACGGTCGGCGAGGCCAAGGCCGAGCAGGTGATGACCGCCGCCGATGCCGATGCGCTGGTGTCGCTCGTGCTGGCCGGCCCGCACGGCGTCGAGGCGATGAGCCCCGACATCCCGGGGCTCGTGCAGACCTCGACCAACCTCGGCATCGTCGCCCAGAAGGACGACAGCTTCGAGGTGTGCTTCCTGTCGCGCAGCGCGATCGACAGCAGCAAGTACGCGCTCGCCGCGCGCGTCGCCGCGGCCTGCCGCCTCGCCGGCTTCGCCGCCGAGCACTCCGGTGGTTACCCCGGCTGGAAGCCCGAGCCCAAGTCGGCGGTGGTCGCGCACGTGCAAGCCGTGCACCAGAAGGTGGTCGGCAAACCGATGGCGGTGAAGGCGATCCACGCCGGCCTCGAGTGCGGCCTGATCGGCGAGAACTACCCGACCGTCGAGATGGCCTCGATCGGCCCGAGCATGTGGGACGTGCACACGCCCGACGAACACGTGTCGATCCCGTCGGTGGGCCGCTTCTGGGACCTGCTGCAGGAGATCCTCGCGCGCGTGCCGACCGCCTGATCGGGCCGGCGGCGGCCGCGGTGGTGCAGGGGTGGGGAGCCATCGCTGCACCCACTGCGCGGCGGACAGACCCTCTCTTCTGCGCATGTCGTGGCAGCGAGCCGGTCGCGCAAACTGCCGCGTTCCCCGCTGCCCCCCTTCGGCTGGTGCGCCATGAACCCGTTGCTGCGTACGCCTGCGGTCTGTCTGGCTCTGTTGTCGGTCGCGAACCCGTTGGCCCAGGAGCCCCTGAAGCCGCCGCCGGCGGTGCGCTTCCTCGGCATCTCGTGGTCGGAGGCGTCGTCGCCGATCGGCTTCCAGGTCAACCTGCACGGCAGCATCGACGACGGCAAGCTCGGCCACCGTTACGAAGTGCGCTACCAGCTGCGGCTGCACGAGCAGCAGGGTGTCGAGGGCCCCGTGCTCGGCGACGCGGCGCATCCGGGTGGCACCGCCTACGTGCTCGGCGCGGCCAGCGCCCCCGATGCGGAGGGCATGTGTGTGGTGACCTTCACCTTCGACCTCACGCGCAAGGACCTCGGCAATTGTGTGTTCCCCGGACGCGGCCGCTTCGTGATCCGCGTCGAGCCGCAGGTCTATGACCTCACGGCGCAGCAGTTCCTGACGCCGGCCAAGTCGAACGCGCTGATCGCCGTCGCCGAGGTCGCCGCCGACGGCCGCGTCTGGACGGTGGTGCCGTTCGGCCAGTGGTTCGCCGGCTGCTACGGCGAACGCACGGCGCAACCCGCGCTCGAACTGCTGGCGTCGCTCGATGCCTACGACCTCGAAGGCAATGCCATCGTGCCGGCGTTCGAGCAGCTGTTCGCCAGCGAGTACATCAAGCCGAAGGAGCTGCTGTTGGTGCTCGACGCCCTGCCGGCCAAGGAGCTCGCGTTCGGCAAGAACAACCTGCGGGGTTGCATCGAGGGGCTGCTCGCGCACAAGGACGAACGGGTGCGGGCCGCCGCCGCGCAGAAGCAGCAGCAGGCCGCGGCGTTGCAGGCCGAGCGCAAGTGACCCGGCGGCACCGGGGCCAGGGCGCCGCCGCGGCCTGCGCACCCTGGAGGCGTTGACAGCCGCGGCGGCACCATCATGCTGTGGCGGCCCCAAGACCAGGTCCCGCCGTGCGCATCAGCCTCGCCCTCGCCTCGTTCGCCGCCACCCTCGCGGCCCAGCAGCAATACCCCGAAGGGGCCGACATCCCGCGTTCGCTGACGCCCGCCGAAGCGGCGTGGCTCGCGAGCCACCCGCTGGCGCCCGACGACGTCGTCACGCCACCGCCGACCGGAGCCGTGCACTGCGCGGCCGAGTACGAGCCGACCGAGGGCCTGTGCATCGCCTGGGAGGGCACCAGCAGCCAGCAGTTGGTGCTGCGGCAGATCGCGCTGCACGTCACCACCACCGGGCAGGCCAAGGTGTTCGTCTACTGCGACAGCGCGGCCGAGGCGACCACGGCGACCAGTTCGCTCGCCACTGCCGGCTGCGACATGTCGCGGGTGCAGACCTTCGTCGCCACCACCGACACGATCTGGATGCGCGACTACGGCCCGCGCTACGTGTTCGAAGGCGATTGCCGCGCCATCGTCGACCACATCTACAACCGGCCGCGGCCGAACGACGACACCATGCCGCTGCACTTCGGCGGCGTGAAGGGGCACCGTGTCTACGGCATCCCGCTCGTGCACGGCGGCGGCAACTTCCACCTCGACGCGCTCGGCGCCGGCGAGGCGTCGCTGCTGATCGCCAACGAGAACCCGACGCTGACGCAGGCGCAGATCCGCCAGCACTGGCTCGACTACCAGAACCTCGACGTCACGCTGCGCACGCCGTTCCCGACCAGCGTCGACAGCACGCAGCACATCGACATGTGGATGCAGATCTGCGGCGATCGGCGGGCCGTGATCAGCGATTGGCCCAACAACGTCGGTTCGACGCAGGACGTGATCTGCGACACCACGGCGGCGGCGCTGGTGGCCGCCGGCTGGACGGTGACGCGGGTGCCGGCGCGTTCGGTCAGCTCGGTGCACTACACCTACACCAACGTCGTGGTGTGCAACGACCTCGTGCTGGTGCCGAGCTACACGAATGCGACCGTGAGCCCGCACAACGCCCAGGCGCTGGCCGCCTGGCAGGTGGCGATGCCGGGCAAGACCGTGGTCGCGATCGACTGCCAGGCCCTGGTGACATCGGCCGGAGTCATGCACTGCATCGTCATGCACGTGCCGATGCCGCGCGGCGGCGCGATCCCGACGGCCTACCTGAAGGCGCCGAACGGCGGCGGGGTGGCGTTGACACCCGGTGCCACGGCCACCGTCGAGTGGCTCGCCGACGACGACGATGCGGTCACCGGCGTCGACCTGTGGCTGTCCGTCAACGGCGGCGCGTCCTTCGTCTACCCGATCGCGCAGAACCTGCCACACACCGGCAGCTTCGCGTGGACGGTGCCGAACCTCTACGCGCCCATGGCGAAGCTGCGCGTGGTCGTGCGCGACGCGCAGGGCAACACCGGCAGCGACGACAGCGATGCGCCGTTCGGGATCGCCGGCACCGGCTACCAGGCCCAGGCCATCACCTACGGTCTCGGCAAGCCGGGCCAGGCCGGGGTGCCGGTGCTGACGGCCGGGGCGCCGGTGCTCGGCACGGCGTTCCCGCTGCTGGTCGACAACGCGCTGCCGAACGCGCTGGCGCTGCTGCTGCTCGGCGACGCGCCGGTGTCGGTGCCATTCGACGGCGGCACGCTGCTGGTCGCGGCGTTCGGCGGCGGCATGTTGCCGATCGACGCCAACGGCCACTTCCAAGCCAGCCTGCCGCTGCCCGACGAGCCCGCCTTGCGTGGCTTCTCGTTCTACATGCAGGTCTGGGTGCCCGATGATCCGGGCGCCGTCGGCGCCGGATGGGCAGCCTCGGCGGGGCTGCAGCTGCTGCTCGGCCACTGAGACCCGGCACGGGTTCCCTGCTGCGGGAGGCGCGCCCGCGCCACCGAGTCGGCCGGCGGGGCCCGGGCTGCGGCATCGCCGCGGCTGGATCACGGCACTTCGAACCAGAACCGGATCCACGCCCCGTAGTCGCCGTCGACGCCGACGCGCCCGCCGTGCAGCTCGACGAGGCGGCGCACGAGGTAGAGGCCGACACCGGTGCCCTTGATCGACCGGGTCGCGGCGTCGCGCACGCGGTGGAACTTCTGGAACAACTGCGCGAACTGCTCGCGCGGCACGCCGACGCCCTCGTTCTGCACCGCGACGTGCAGCCCATCGGGGCCGCGGTGCACGGTGACCTGCACGGGGGTGCCTTCGCGGCCGTACTTGATCGCGTTGCCGATCAGGTTGTCGAGCGCCACGCGCATCAGGTCCGGATCCACGAACGCCGGCAGCGGGCCGCCTTGGACCTGCACCGGCATGCGCCGTTCGCCGGCGGCGTGTTCGGTGTCGGCGACCGCCAGCAGAACGACCTCGGCGACGAAGTCGTGCACCTCGCGGCGGCGGGCGGTGAAGCCCTCGCTCTCGGCGCGGCTGAGCTGGTTGAAACCCTGGGCGACCTCGTGGCCGTGATCGATCGCCCGGGACAGGCTCGCCAGCGGCCGCCGCCACGCCTCCGGCACCTCGCCGACGAGTCCCTCGGTGATCACCTGCAGCTGCATCTTGGCGCCGGCCAGCGGGCTCTTCAGTTCGTGGGCGACGAAGCTGAGCACCTCCATGTAGTCGTGCAGCGCCTGCTGCGCCTTGGCCCGGCTGGCTTCGAGCTCGGTGGTGCGGGCGGCGATCTGCTGCGACATGTCGGCGAACGCCGCTCCGAGCACGTGCAGTTCTCGCGGCGCGGTCGGCGCCACCGCGAGCGAAGGGTGGCAGCCACCGGCCAGCGCCGTCGCCGCCTGCGTCAGCTCGCGCAGCGGTCGGGTGATCGAGGCGGCGACCCAGCCGATGCCCGCCGAGGTCAGCAGCGCCAGCAGCGCGATCAGGCCGAGGAACCAGCCCAGCTGCTGGCGGCTCGCGCGCAGGTAGGGTTCTTCGTCGAGGCCGGCGTAGAGCATGCCGAGCACGCTGCCGTCGAGCCCCTGGATCGGCTCGTAGTTGGCGATCACCCAGCGGTCGAGCACGCGGGCGCGGTCGAGCCACGGGCGGCCCTGGGTGAGCACCTGCGCGGCGACCTCGGGCGAGGCGCGGGTGCCGACCGCCCGTTCGCCGTGCGACGAGATGACGTTGGTGGCGATGCGCTCGTCGTGCTCGAAGATCGTCACCGTCGCCGGCGAGGCCGTGCCCGGCGCGGGGCGGCCGAAGACGACGTCACGCACGCGGTCGGGGATGTCGTTGGCGCCGCGCAACGGCCGCAGCAGCAGGTGTGAGAGCACGCCGTCCTCGGCTTCGGCGGCGACCAGGCAGAGGCCACGGTCGAGGCGCACGAAGCCGTGCGCGGCGCCCTGGCTGCGCGCCAGGGCGAGCGCTGGCGCGAGCGCCGGCATCGACTCGGCCTGTGCCGGGGTCAGGATCTCGACACGTTCGCCGGCGCCCAACGCGCGGTCGAGCTCCTGGGCGAGCAGGCGTTTGCCGACGCGCACCGCATCGGCGACGCGGGCCCCGGCCTCGCGACGCACGGCGATCGTCATCTGCATCCACGCCAGCAGGCCGACGCCGCCGCCGACGAGCCAGCAGAGCAGGATGCCGAGCAGGGTGAGTTTGCGTCGCAGGGTCGCCCGCGTGGTCATGTGCGATTCGGCGCGCGCATCGCGCTGCCGCCGCAGCATAAGGACGGCCCGCGGTGATTCGCGCGCGCCGAGATCCTGACAAGGACGCGCTGTGGCGCCCCACTTGTGCGCAGCGTGAGGGAGCTCGCGGCATCAGCAGAACGGCGGTCTTCGACCGCGGGGCCGGCGCCCGTACCGTTCCCCTATCATTCTCGGCAACGTGCCGATGCCCGAGGAGGCCGTGATCATGAATGCGTGTGGGAACGTCCGCCGGCTGCCGCGGCGGGGTCTCTTGCTCCTGTTCGCCCTCTCTTGCTCCGTGCTGGCGACCTTGCCGGCGCAAGGGGCGCCACCAGCCGGTACGCGCGAGCTCGACGACCTGCGTTACGTGCTCGGCAGCGAGTGGGTGGTCGAAGACCTCCGCGGCGGTGGGCCGGAGCTGCGGGCGCACTACGCCATGAAGGTGCGCGGCCAGCCCTGCGGCGAACTCTACGTGTCGAGCGAGTCGGTGGCGCGTGGGCAGTCGTTGGAGCAGGTGCTGCAGGCGGGCATCGAGAAGACGCGCGACAAGCTGCCCGACTATCAGCCGCTGGGCACGAAGCGCACCAAGGCTGGCGACTTCGACGCCGTCGTGCACGACTTCGGCTACACGGTCGGCGTGCCGTTCCGCGGCCGCGTCTACGTGCTGCTCGCCGGCGGCTCGTCGTACTCGTTCTTCTTCAACACCACCGGGAGCTACTTCGGCGCGGTCGAGGGCACGTTCGCCAAGGTCATGGCCTCGGTGAAGCGGCGCGAACGGCCCGCCGTCCCGGTCGCCGACGCCGGGCCGACGACGGTCGAGGAGCACGGGCTGCTGATCGACCTGCCCGCCGGTTGGCGGCCGTCCGGCGACGCTGCCGGGGCCAAGTACCGCTGCTACGGCCCGCAGGGCGAGACGCTGGCGTCGTTCTTCCCGATGACCTCCAACGCGCCGATCCTGGCTGCCTTCGGCCCCATCGACGCGCAGATCGACGGCTTCGTGCAGAAGCAGCAGGACGACCTCGGCCGCCAGTTCGAGCACGCCACCTTCGCGCCGGTGCGGCGGCTCGACGTCGGCGGCATCAGCGTACGCTGCCTCGATTGCGACTGTGAGCAGGCCGGCGTGCAGGGCTTCTTCCGCTGGTTCTTCCTGCCGGTGAAGGACAAGCCGGACGAGGGCGCCGTGCAGTACGGCTGGACGATCCGCCAGTTCGGCTTCTTCACCACCCGCGACGAGCAGCTCGACGCCAGGAAGGCGCAGTTCGACAGCATCATCAAGACGGTGCGCACGAAGGGCGCCGCCGCGGCGACGGCGCCGGGCACCACGCCCGCAGCCACCGGCGACCTGCCGACCCTGGAGCCGGAGGCGGAGCCGGCCGGGCTGTTCCGCGACGCCGCCGGGCGCTTCGAGTTGCCGCTGCCCGAGTCTGCCAGGCAAGAGTCGCGCGAGCAGGCGTTGGCCGTCTACACCGTGGCCGCGACCCCGGCGCGCATCGAGCTGCATTGCCTGCCGTCGGCGGCAGAGGCGGCTACCAAGGCCCTGGCCATCGCCGAGGGCAAGAAGGCGAACGGCAAGGAGATGACCTGGCAGGTCGGCGGCAAGGAGGCCGTGGTGCGGCTCTACACGCACAAGGACGCGGCCGGGGCAGCGCTGGCGACGCTCGTCGCGCGCTACCCCGAGGCGGCGCTGGTGGTCGCCGTCGAGCTGCCGGCGAAGGGTTATGCCGAGGCGCAGGCGTGGATCACGCCGTTCCTGAAGGGGCTGCGCTATCGCGGCTGAGTGGCGCTGTGCCGGGGCGACCGCCCCCGGGCCGGAGGCGGCGCGGGTCCGGGACCAACGGCCCCTTCCGCTTTGCCCGCAGGCCCGCTAGTTCCGGGGTCATGCGCGAGTGGACCGACGGTTCGACGGCGATCGTGCGCGGCGCCTTGCACGCGGGCTGCACGTTCTTCGCCGGTTATCCCATCACCCCGGCGTCGCCGATCCTGATGTCGATGCTCGCCGAGCTGCCGAAGACCGGCGGCGTGGCGATCCAGGCCGAAGACGAGATCGCCGCGATCGGCATGTGCATCGGTGCGGCGATGAGCGGGGCGCGGGCGATGACCGCGACCAGCGGCCCGGGCATCAGCCTCTACAGCGAGAACCTCGGCCTCGCCATCATGGGCGAAGTGCCGCTGGTCGTCGTCGACGTGCAGCGGCTCGGGCCGGCGACCGGCGGTGCCACCACGGTCGGCCAGGGCGACCTGCAGTTCGTGCGTTGGGGCACCAGCGGCGGCTTCCCGGTGATCGTGCTGGCGCCGTCGACGGCGGCCGAGGGCTACGGCGTCACCCGCCGCGCCTTCGACCTCGCCGAACGCTTCCGCACGCCGGTGTTCGTGCTGACCGACAAGGAACTCAGCCTGACGACGACGACCGTCGACCCGCGCGCCTACGAGTCGGTGCCGGTCGGCGCCCGCGTGCAGCACGCCGTCGGCCAGCCGTTCACGCCGTACCACTACGAGCCCGCTGCCGCGGTGCCGCCGATCGCCCACGTCGGCGATCCGACGCTGGTGCGCTTCACTGGCAGCACGCACGACGAACGCGCCTTCCTGACCAAGGACCCGGCGACGGTCGGCAAGCTCAACGCCCACCTGTGCGCCAAGATCGACGCCCACGCCGCCGAGCTCGAATGGGCGCACAGCGACCTGCAGCCGGGCGCCGAGACGCTGTTGGTCGCCTTCGGGGTCACCTCGGGGGCGCTGCGCCAGGCGGTGAAGAACCTGCGCGCGAACGGCCGCAAGGTGTCGTCGTTGGTGCCGATCTCGGTGTGGCCGGTGCCCGAGCGGGCGCTCGCGGCGGCGCTGCAGGGCGTGCGCCGCGTCGTCGTCGCCGAGCTCAACCCGGGCCTGTTCGCGCGCGAGGTCCGGCTCGTCGCGCCGAACGTCGAGGTGGTGTCCGTAACCCGCATGGACGGCGAGCTGGTGTCGCCGACGCAGATCGAGGAGGCCTGCCGATGAGCGACATCACCGTCACCAAGCTGGCGAGCTACCGCAACCAGACGCCGTATCCGTTCTGCCCCGGCTGCGGCCACGGCCCGATCCTCGACCACCTCAACAAGGCGTTGGTCAAGGCGGCGATCGACCCGGCCAAGGTCGTCTTGGTCAGCGACATCGGCTGCTCGGGCCTCAGCGACCAGTACTTCGCCACGCACGCGTTCCACGGCCTGCACGGCCGCAGCCTGACCTATGCGACCGGCATCAAGCTGGCGCGGCCCGAGCTGACCGTGATCGTCGTCATCGGCGACGGCGGCACCGGCATCGGCGGCACCCACCTGCTGCAGGCCGCGCGGCGCAACATCGGCATCACCGTGTTGGTGTTCGACAACTTCAACTTCGGCATGACCGGCGGCCAGCACTCGGTGACGACGCCGAAAGGCGCCAAGACGCCGACCACGCCGCTCGGCAACCTCGAACGCCCGCTCGACCTCTGCGCCACGGTGGCGGTGAACGGCGCCAGCTACGTCTGGCGCGGCACCAGCTTCGACGGCGAACTCAGCGACCGCATCGCCGAGGCGATCACGACGCCGGGCTTCGCCCTGCTCGACGTCTTCGAGCTGTGCACGGCGCACTTCGTCGAACACAACACGATGAGCAAGAGCACCCTGCTGGAGATGGCGGGGCGGCTCGGCTTCGAGACCGGGCTGATCCGGCGGCAGCCGCGGCCCGAGTACGCGGCGGCCTACCGCGAGGCGATGGCGGGCGTGCGCGGGCAGCCGCTGCGCGAACCGCGGCGCATCCCGACGCTGCAGCCGGTGTCGCTGGCGCGGCCGTTCCGGCTCATCGCCGCGGGCTCGGCCGGCGGCAAGGTACGTTCGGCGACGCGCCTGCTGGCCGAGGCGGCGGTGCTGTCCGGCCTGTGGGTGACGCAGCGGGAGGACTACCCGGTGACGGTCAAGAGCGGCCACAGCATCGCCGAGCTCGTCATCGCGCCCGAGGAGGTGCTCTACACCGGCATCGAACGGCCCGACGCGATGGTGCTGCTTTCCGCCGACGGCATCAAGAAGTCGGGAGCGATGTTGAAGGTGATGGACCAGCACGGCCGCGTCTTCGTCGCGCCCGGCCTCCCTGCGCCGCCGACGGCGGCGGCGGTCGAGCCGTTGCCGGCGCCGGCCGTGCGCGTCGAACGCGACCACATGGGGCTCTACGCGCTGATGCGCGCGGTGCGGGCGTTGGACCTGCTGCCGCGAAGTGCGCTCGAAGCGGCGGCGCAGCGCGGGGGGCGTGCGGAGGCGAACCTGGCGACGATTGCCGCGGCGTTCGCCTGACGGCGCGCGGCGGGCGGCCGCTACTTCGGCAGGGTGGTGCCGCCGGCCGGTCGCAAGGCGGGGTCGTCGAACAGCTTGTCGAGCGGCGGCATACGTTCGGCCTGGGCGCGCGTGATGCCGGTGTCGAGCGCCTTGGCGAACCACTCACGCGCGAGCCCGGTATCACCTCGCCGCAGCTCGGCGTCGGCGAGGCGCAGCAGCAGCATGCCGTGCATGTGCCTGGCGAAGCGCGACAACGCCGTGGCGCGGGCGACGTGGGGCAGCACCGACTGCCAGATCGAGATCGCCGCCTCGATGTCGTCGCTGATCACGAAGATGCCGCGGTTCAGCGTCACCAGCAGCGCCGCGGCGAGCAGGTCCTGGTCCTGGGGCCGCCGTTCGAGTTCGGCAATGGCCAGCTCGGTGGCTCGCTGCATCGAGGCCGCCGCCGCCGGCACATCGCCAGCCCGCATCAACATGGTGCCGGCGGACTGCAGCAGCTCGATGCGGTTGCGCACCACCTCCGGACCAGAACAGGGTTCGATGCTGGCGAGCGCCGCCGTCGTCAGTTGCACCGCGCGCGCCGGGTCGCTGTGCAGGTGACGGGCGTTGGCGTGGTTGGCCAGCGTCGCGGCGAGGTTCAGGCGCACCGTCACCTCGCCGGGCTGCTGGGCGACGGCGGCGCGCAGCACGGCCTCGGCGGCATTGAAGTCGCGTTCACAACCTTCGGCATCGCCGCGGTCGTTCAGCAGGTCCGCCCGTTCGGCCAGCGCCACCGCCAGAGAACCGCGATAGACACCGTCGAGCGGCGCCTCGGCGACGACCTGCTGCAGCAGGGCGACGGCGCGGTCGGTGTCGGCACGGCTGGCGGCGTCATCCCCGAGCTGGCGCTGGTTCTCGGCGCGCGTGCCGAGCACGCGGGCGAACTGGTAACGCCACCACGGCAGCTCCGGCTCGGCGGCGGCCAGGTGTTCGTAGTCGGCGCAGACCTGGTCGAGCATCGGCGCCGCGGCGGCGAAGTCGCGGCGCTGGTGCAGCGCCATGCCGAGGCGTTCCTGCAGGCCGGCGCGCAGTTCGCGCAGCTTGTCGTCGCCGTCGACGGGCAGCTCCGTGAGCACCTGCAGACCCGCGGTGAACGTGTGGCAGGCGGCTTCGATGCTGCCGCTGCTGGCCTGCACCACACCACGATGGTCGGCGACCTCCCCACGCAGCTGCAAGCGCTCGCGCGCCGGCAGCAGCGCCACCGTCGCCGCATCCTGCAGCCGCTGCTCGAGCCCATCGAGCGTCGCCAGCGCCGCCGCGGCGTCGCCGGCCCGGCTGGTGGCCTTGGCGAGCACGAGCTGGGCGCGGCTCGCGGCCAGCAGGTTGTCGATCGTCGGTTCGAGCCCCGCGACCTGGTCGTAGGCCGCGCAGCACTGCTGCTGGGCCCGCGCCGAGGCCTCGGCTTCGCCGCGCCGGCTGTGCACCGTCGCCAAGAGGCCGTGGCAGCGCCCGAGCAGCCGCAGCAGGCCGGGTAAGGCCTGGCCCTCGCGGCGCAGCGGCGCCAGCCGTTCGAGCTCGGTGAGCGTCGCCTGCAGGCCCGGCAGGGCGACGTCGAGGCTGCCGAGGCTGATCTGCAGCTCGCCGAGGCTCAGCTGCGACCCCGCACGGGCGGCCAGCAGGCGCGGTTCGGCGTCCGACGGCACGGAGGCGGCCAGCCGTTCGTAGAACTGCACCGCGTCCTCGAGCAACTGGCGGCGCAGGCGCGCCGTGCGCGGTACGTCGCCGAGCCGGGCCTCGGCGGTGCGCACGAGCATCTGCTGCACCGAGGCGATCGCGTGATCGAGGTTGCGCAGCGCCAGTTCGCGCTGGTGGTCGGCCTCGGCGAGGTTGTCGACCGCCTTCTTGCGCTCGCGGTCGGCGTCGTCGCGCGCCGCGGCGATGGTGCGGTTGGCGGCCTGCTGCTGCAGCGCGAACAGCAGCGGCGCCGGCACCAGCAGTACGAACCCGATCAGGGCGCCGGCGGCCGCGAACGGCCGGCGTCGCACCCAGCGCTGCAGGCGCAGCCAGGGTGACGGCCGGCGGGCGCGCACGTGGCGTTGTTCGAGGAACGCGCGCAGGTCGTCGGCGAATTCGCGCGCGCTGGCGTAGCGCCGCGCCGGGTCCGGGTCCATCGCGCACGAGCAGACGGCGTCGATGTCGGGGTGCACCTGCGGGTTCAGGCGCGACGGCGGCGCGGCGTTGCCGGCGAGGATGCGCTCGCGGGTGTCGCGGCGGCCGTCGCCGTGCGGCAGCCACAGCGTCAAGAGCTCGTAGAGCGCGACGCCGAGCTGGTAGACGTCGGTGCGGGCGTCGATGCGGTTGGTCTCGCCACGCACCTGCTCGGGCGCCATGTACGGCAACGAACCGAGCGTCGAGCCGGAACGGGTGATGCGCTGGTCGCCCTCCGCCGTGGCGAGGCCGAAGTCGATCAGGCGCACGTTGCCGTCGGCGGCGAGCAGCAGGTTGGACGGCTTCAGGTCGCGGTGCAGCACGCCGTGTTCGTGGGCGTGGCTCAGCGCGGTGGCGGCGCCGAGCACGAGGCGGCAGACGACGTTGGTCCAGGTGCCGTGGAACACGGGCGCGTCGTGCACCGGCAGCACGTCGTGCTTCTTCGCCATCGCCCGGTGCAGCGAGCTGCACAAGGCCGGACCGTCGAGCGCCATCGGCGCGGTGCCGCCGAGCTCCTGCAGCACCTCGGCGAGGCTGGCGCCGTGCACGAGCTCCATCGCGTAGTACGGGATGCCGCCGGCGTCGCCGCAGGTGAGGATCGGCACGATGCCGGGGTGCTGCAGGCGGGCGACCGCCAGCGTCTCGCGGCGGAAACGCTCGTGGGCGTCGTCGAAGAACAGGTGCTCGGGGTGCACGAGCTTGAGGGCGACCTGCCGTCGCAGCGACTCCTGTTCGGCCAGGTAGACGACACCCATGCCGCCGCGGCCGATCTGTCGCAGCAGGCGGAACTCGCCGAGCCGCTCCGGGATCGCCGGGGCCGCCCGCGGCGGTTGCAGGATGCCGAGCGAAGCCAGCTCGGCCAGCCGTTCGCGCAGCCCGAAGGCGTGTTCGGGATAGGCTGCGATCAACTCGTCGACGCGCGCCTGGTCCCCCGATTCGAGGGCCAGGATGCACTGCTCGAGCACGGAGTCGATGGAGGGGGACAAGGTGGTGCGGTGGGTGTGAGGGAGTGGCTGGCGACGGCGGCGGCAACATACTGCGGCCGCTACCGGGTGGGACGGCGTCAACCGGCGGCCATCAAAGTCGCCAGTCGCGACAGCGCCCGGCTGAGCCGCGTGCGCACCGCACCTTCGTTGATGCCGAGCTCATGGGCGATCTCACGATGCTCCAGGCCGACGACGCGCGCCAGCAGGATCACGTCGCGGTGGTCGTCGGCGAGCCGGTCGAGGCATTGCTCGAAGCGCAGCGCCGCCTCGTTGCCGATCGCGTGCTGGCTCGGGCCGTGATCGCCGGCGACGCCACCGAGGGCGGAATCGCCACCCGCCAGCCGAGCCGCGTCGCGCCGTCCGGCGGCGTGGAAGTCGGCGCGGTTGCGCAGCTTGTTCAGCGCCAGCGTGAACAACCAGCGGCGGAAGCTGCCCTCGCCGCGCCATTCGTATTGGTCGAGGCTCTGCAGCGCTTCGCGGCAGACGGTCTGCACGAGGTCGGAGCACGACTCCTGGGCCCGCAGCGCCGGGCCGCTCTTCGCCCGCACGAAGACACGCAGGTCGGCGAGGTGCCGACGCAGCAGGGCGTCGAGGGCTGCTTGGTCGCCGCCGTGGGCGGCGGCGACGAGGTGCTGCGAATCGGCGGAATCGGCCACGTCGGCAGTCTAACGTTGCCGGCGAGGACGTGATGAACGACGACCAGGACCCGGTGGAACGTCTGCTCGACGCGTGTCTGGCCACGGCGGCGGACCGATGGCAAGAGGCCGTCGACAACGCCGCGGCGGCGCACCCCGAGCTCGCCCAGGAGCTGCGCCGGCGGTTCGCGATGCTGGCCGCGGCCGGCCTCGTCGACGCGGCGGCGCCGGCGGCTCCTGGCCGCTGCGGTGGCTTCGACCTGCTCAGCGAACTCGGCCGCGGCGGCATGGGGCTGGTGTGGCGCGCGCGCCAACGCAGCACTGGCCGCGTCGTCGCCCTCAAGACGATCCGGCCCGAACTGCTCGTCGTCGAACGCGCGCGCCAACGCTTCCGCCGCGAGGTCGAGGCGGTGTCGCGGCTCGACCACCCCGGCATCTGCACCGTCTACGAGGCCGGCGAGGTCGACGGCATGCCGTTCGTCGCCATGCGGCTCGTCGACGGCGCTTCGCTGCTGGCGCACTTCGCCGCGCGCAGAGACCACGCGGCGTCGCGCGACGGCGTGTTGGTCACCGTGCGGTTGTTCGCCAAGGTCGCCCGCGCGCTGCACCACGCGCACCAGGCCGGCATCCTGCATCGCGACGTCAAGCCCGGCAACGTCATGATCGATCCCGCCGGCGAGCCCGTCGTGCTCGACTTCGGGCTGGCGCGCCCCGAGCTCGACGACGGCGCCGCGCTGACGCAGCCCGGCGACGAACTCGGCACGCCGGCCTACATGTCGCCGGAGCAGATCTCGCCGGCCGGGCGGCGCCTGGACCGGCGCAGCGACGTCTATTCGCTGGCGGTGACGCTGTACGAGGTGCTCGGCGGCGTGCACCCGTTCGCGGCGCCGACGCGCGAAGAGCTCTACCGCCGCGTGCTGGCGGGCGGCGCGCCGGCGCTGCACCGCCGCAACGGCGCGATCCCCGACGACCTCGACGTCGTGCTGGCCACGGCGATGGACGTCGATCGCGACCGGCGCTACGACACCGCGGCCGCGTTCGCCGACGAACTCGACCGCGTCGCCGCCAACCAGACGATCCTCGCCCGCCGGCCGTCGGCGGCCGCCCGGCTGCGCCGCTGGACGCAGCGCGAGCCGCTGGTCGCCGGGCTGATGGTGCTGCTGCTGCTCGGCCTCGGCGCCGTGACCTTCTTCGCCGTCCGCGCCGAACAGCTGCGCGCACAGGCCGCCGGGCTGCAGGCGGCGGCGACCACCGAGGCGACCACCGCTGGCCGCGTCACCGACTTCCTCGTCGGCCTGTTCGAGGTCGCCGACCGCAGCGCGCACCGCGGCCGCACGATCACGGCGCGCGAAGTGCTCGATCTCGGCACGCTGCGCATCCAGCGCGAGCTCGGCGACGAGCCGGCGGTGCGGGCGCGGCTGTTGACGACGATGGGTCTCGTCTACCAGCACCTCGGCGTGTTCGACGTGGCGCGGACGCAGTTCGAGCAGGCGCTCGCGCTGCGGCGGGAAACCGGGGCCGGGCCCGCGGTGTTGGCGGCGGCGCTGTTCCATCTCGGCGAGCTGCGGCACTACCAGGAGGACTTCGCCGGCGCCGAGCAGGCGTACCGGGACTCGCTGGCGGAGCTGCGCAAGGTGCACGCCGGCGACGACCTCGACGTCGCCCGCAACCTCGACCTGATCGGGCGCGCGCGTCGCGACCTCGGCCAGCTCGACGCGGCGGCGGCCTTGCACGAAGAATCGCGGGCGATGCGACAGCGGCTGGTGGGCGACGACAGCCTGCCGATGGCCGACAGCGAACAGAGCCTGGCGATGCTGGCGACCTGGCGCGGCGACGCGGCCGGCGCGCGCCAGCACTTCGTGCGGTCGCTCGAACTGCGCCAGCAGCTGCTCGGCAAGGACCACGGCGACCTGCCGGAGTTGATGTTCGGCATCGCCATGACCGACTACCAATCGGGTCGCCGCGCCGACGCCAAGGCCATGCTCGAGCAGACCCTGGCGATGCTGCGCCGCCTGTTCGGCGACGTGCATCCGGGCATCGGCCACTGCCTGAGCCTGCTCGGCACCATCAGCGCCGACGGCAACGACCTCGACGGCGCCGAGCGGCAGTACCAGGAAGCGCTCCTGGTGTTCCGCAAGACCGAGGGCGAGAAGAGCCGCGAGGTCGCCACGTTGGTGCACAACCTCGCCACGGTGGCGCGGCAGCGTGGCGACGCGGCGACCGCGATGCGCCTGGTCGAACAGTCGCTCGTCCTGCGGCGGGAGTTGTTCGGCCCCGACGACACTTCGGTCGCCGACGGCATGCTGCTGGTGGGCCTGATCCACGAGACCGCCGGCGAGTTCGCCAAGGCGCTCGCCGCGTTCGAAGATGCGCTGCGCATCCGCACCATGGTGTTCGGGCCTGGCCACCCGGACACCACGTTCGCCGTCAAGGTCCGCGACCGCGCGCGGGCGAAGGCGAGCGCGCGCTGACGGCCGCCGATCGCCGCCGGCCAGACGTCGCCACCACACCGCGGATCGTGTTGCCGAAGCCGGCGCCGAGCCGCCCGGGCGGCGGCCCTGGCCGAGTACGCCGTGGCTACCAGGGGGCGCGTGGTGTCGCGGTCACGAAGGCCTGGCCATTGAGCAGGATCATCGGGTCGTTGTTCTTCGGGTGGTTCCGCTTCTGCAGCTGGTACGACTTCGTCGCGCCCGACACCGACCGGAACACCATCGTCTCGCCCTCGACCGACCAGCGGCCCGAGTCGTGCTCGCTGCTGGCATGACCACCGAGCGGGTTGGTGTTGACGGTCTCCGACCGGAAGGTGTAGCTGCCGTCGCCGTTGAGGTTGAGGGTCGTGTCACTCGTCCGACCGCCTCCGTTGGTCGCATCGAAGTTGGTGAACAGCACCCACTGGCCCGCGAGCTCCGCGGCGTTCGCACCCGCCGCACCGGCTTTCGCCGGCCGCAGGGTGGCCAGCATCGCCAGCACCTGCGGCTCGCGCGCCTGGAGCTTCTCGGGGAAGCCGATGCCGAGCAGCGCACAGACGCCGGTCGTGGTCGGGAACACATAGACGGTGGCCAGCAGGTCCTGGCCGCTCGCCGATGGGCCGCGGAACGTGAGCACCTTGCCCTTGGTCTTGCCGAACCTCACGGCCTTGGGTTCGCCGTCCATCAGCAGGCCCGGCTGGATCTCGTCGATGCCCTGTTGCACCTTGTCGTTGAGGCTCGTCTCGTCGAGCGAGCGCATCGAGCCATCGCCGACCAGCGCGTAGACCTCGTCGAGCAGGCCGCTCTTGCCGAAGTCGGGCGGCATCAGCACGAGGCTGCCCGAGGTGTCCTGACCTGGTTTGGTGGTCCAGCCCTTCGGGAGGTCGAACACGATCGCCTTCCAGTTCGTGGCCTTGCCGCCCGGCAGGCGTGCACTCGCGGACTGCTCGGCAGGTTCCGCCGGCTCCCCGTCCGGGCCTGCCGGCGTCGTCACCACCGGCTCGTCGGCGGGCGGTGTCCCCTTCTCGTCGACCTTGCCGGCCCGGTTGCCGCCCATGCCGAAGGCCCGCTTCTTCGGCTGTTGGCCTTCGGGTCGCAGCGAGCCGAGCATCGTGGTCAGTTCCGCCGAGCGCGAGGTGAGCTTGTCTGGGAACCCAAGGGCGAAGAACGCAACGGCGCCGTTCTTCGCCATCACCACGTGAATGCGCATCAGGATCGTCTGGCCCTCCGCATTCTGCAGCCGGTACTGGAACCGCCGGCCGTCGCAGGTGCCGACCTTCACCGACGCCATGCCACCCTCGCGCTGGGCGCCTGCGAGGATCGCCTCGGCGGCGCCGTCGATCGTGGCCTCGAACTCCTCGCCGTCGAGCTGTCTGGTCGCCGCGTCGAACAACAGGCCGAAGGCCTCTCCGGTGCGCGTGTTGGCCTTCCATCCGGCCGGGGTCAGCAGCAGCACCGAGTCCGCCTGCTGCGACGACCAGCCCTTCGGCAGGTCGAGTTCGAGGCCGTGGAACGGCAAGGTGGTCTGTGCTGGCAACAGGGTGCCGGCGGCGAGCAGACCGGCAAGGAAGCTGGCGTGGCGCATGTTGGTCATCCTGGCTGGGCTACTGGTTCCGCTTCGGTCCGACGGGGCCGACCTTGCGTTCCAGCACCGGCGGCTTCCGTTGGCCGTGCTGATTCCATTCGGCGATGAAGGCATCGATGACCGCCTGGGGCGACCCCGGCAGTTTGAAGCCATCGACCTTGGCCAGGAGCTTGCCACCCTCGAGCCGCAGGTGGTCGACGACCTTGACGCCGGCGAGGCCGAACGCGCCCGGCGAGCGCTGCAGCACCGACAGCAGGACCTTGCGGCCGGTCTGTTGGATCGGCGTGAACACACGCACCCACGAACCGCGGTCGCGCAGGCAGTTCTGCAGGGCATCACGCACGCGGTTGCAGAAGTCGTTCACCTTGTCGCCGAGCATGGGCACCGAACGCAGCTTCTCGGGGATGTTGGTGGCGAGGTCGAGGTCGCCGATCTCCAGCGAGTTGAGCAGGAACCCCTCTTCGGTGAGCTTCAGCCCGATCTTCACCGACACGTCGTTGTTCAGCGCCGGCGTGACGTTGCCGAAACCGGCCTCGCGACCGTGGGGCGGGCAGGCCTTGACCTCGGCGCCGCCGAGGTTGCTGCCCTTCTTCAGCACGCCGGCCATGACCACCTCGCGGTTGTCGATCTTGGGATCGCGCAGCTCGATCTGGAACGGGCCGGGGCGCAGCGACAGGCCGATCCAGGAGCCCTGCGGGCCGTCGATCTTGGCCTCGACGCCGGGCAGGTCGCAGCGGCCCTCGGCCGGCGCACCCAACGAACGCAGGGAAGGTGGAGTCGGCAGCACCAGGGCGCCGTTCTGGCCGGTCACCACGATTGGGCAGGCGCCCATCTGGCGCGTCGTCCACTCGAGCAGTCGCCGCTCGGCGATCATCACATCGCCGACGAACGGCACCTTCACGTCCTGGGCCGGCAGGGCATTGGGCGAGGCCCGGTGGTTGCGCTTGATCCAGGCCAGCTTCTGGATCTGTGGCCGCACGAAGTCGACCGACTTCAGCCAGCGCTGCTGTTCCCCGTTCAGGCCAGGCAGCGCGTCCCACTTGTCCGCCACCAGCAGGAACTCGTCGGGCAGGAGGCTGATCGCCGCCACGTAGAGTGATTCGTTGGTGCCGGCCTTGGCGAACTCGAACTCGGCGCGGTCCGGACCGAGGATGTACATGCCGCCGCCCGCGCTCTTGTCCGGCGCGTAGCGCGGGTCCGACTCGATCTGGTCGACCATGTAGATCGTGTAGATGCCGGCGGCGACCAAGCCGGCCGTGCTGCCGCAGAGACCCACACCACTGCCGACGGCGGCACCCGGCACGGCTCCCACGCCGTCGCAGCAGGCGCCGATGCCGCCGCCGACTGCGGCGCCGGCAATCGGCATCGCGATGCCGCCCATCAAGGCGACGAAGAACGCCGCGTAGCATTTGCCGTAGGCATTCTCGCGCGGTGATTGGTCGCCTGCCGGCAGCTTCTCCCAGGCGCTCTTGGCGAAGCCGGCCATCAGGTCGTTGAACTGCTTGTAGGCCTCGGCGCTGGGGCCGGCGGGGTCCTGTGCCCGCGAGGGCATGGCCAGGATCAGGGACAGACCGGCGCAGAGCGCCGAGGCACGGACACGGGGGGACTCGAACACGGGCGATGGCTCCTTGGTGGACCGGAACTGCTCCGGCCCGGGGAGCAGTGCCCTCGCCATCGGTTCGTTACGACGGATCCTGAATCGCCGCCGCGAGGCTCGCCAGCCGCGCCAGCGCTCGCGCCAGCTGCACCCGGGAGTTGCCTTCGCTGAGCCCCAGCCTGGCGCCGATCTCCCGGTGCGACAGGCCGTCGAGGCGTGCCCATTCGATCAGCCGCTGCTGCTGCTGCGACAGCCGGCCGAACGCCAGCAGGAACCGCGCGCGCTCCTCCTTCTCGGCGGCCGAGCGGCTGGGTGTGTGCATGGTCGCGAACAGGGCGTCGGCCACCGACGGTTCCAGCGCCTGGGCCTGCACCTCGCGCCGGCTGGCGCGGCGCTGCCGGCCATGGAATCGCCCCTTGCCGCGGATCTTGTTCAGCGCCGCCTGGAACAGAAAGGCGCGGAACTGGCCTTCGTCGCGGTAGGTGAAGCCACGATTCGCCGCGTCCTCCAGCACCTGGCGGCAGACGGACTGCACGAGGTCCTGGCTCGCCTCCTTGGCCAGCAGTTCGCGGCCGGCCTTCTGGCGCACGTAGTCGCGCAAGGCATCGAGATAGCGCGTGAGCAGTTCGCGCGCCGCAACCTCGTCGCCGCCGCCGACGCGGGCCAACAGCGCGGGAACTCCATCCCTGGGTGATGGTGGGCCAGTCACCAGGGCTATCCTATCGCACCACCATGTCCCACGCCGATCCTGCCGCGCAACCGCTGCCGCCCGATCCGGTCGAAGACCTGCTCGGCGAGTGCCTGGCGCAGGATCGCATCCACGAGGCCATCGCGGCGGCATGCCGCGTCCATCCGGCCCATGCCGAGGCCCTGCGTGCGCGTTTTGCGGCGCTGATGCGCATGGGCATGGCGCCGGAGGAACCTCGGGTCGAGGGCCCTCGCCGCCTCGGCCGGTTCACCCTGCACGAGCAGCTCGGTGGTGGCGGCATGGGCGTGGTCTGGCTCGCCAGCGAGCAGCCGCTCGGCCGCCCGGTGGCGCTCAAGCTGGTGCGCAGCGAGCAACTCTGCCTCGACAGCGCGCGCGGCCGTTTCCTGCGCGAGATCGAAGCTGCGGCCGCCTTGTCGCACGCCGGCATCGTGCCGATCCTCGGCTTCGGTGAGGCCGACGGCATGCCGTGGTATTCGATGCCGGTGGTCGAGGGTCGTTCGCTGCTGCAAGTGCTCACCGGGCTGCGTGGCCAGACGTGCGAGCCGCTGCCGGCGAGCCTGCATCGTGGTGAGCCGAACTGGCCGTTCGCCTGTTGCGCCATCGTGCTGCAGGTGGCGCTGGCTCTCGCCCACGCTCACGATCGCGGCGTCGTGCATCGCGACATCAAGCCGTCCAACATCATGCTTACGCCGGACGGCCGGGCCCTGCTGATCGACTTCGGCCTGGCCCAGGTCGACGGCGCCGACAGCATCACGCGGAGCGGGGTGCAGCCTGGCTCCCTGGCCTACATGTCGCCCGAGCAGGTGCGCGGCGAGGTGGTCGATGGCCGCACCGACATCTGGTCGCTCGGCGTCGTGCTCTACGAACTGCTCACGCGGCGGCAGCCGTTCGTTGCCGACACCGAGGCGGCGATCCGCAGCAACATTCTCGCCGCATTGCCCACGCCGCCGACCGGCGTTGGCTCGCGCGTGCCGTGGGCGGTGGCGACGGTGGTGCAGAAGGCGATGGCGCCCGAACGGCTGCGGCGCTACGCGACCATGGCCGCCTTCGCCGCCGATCTGGAGGCGGTGCTCGGCCATCGGCCGATCGCGGCGCGGGCGGCAGGGCCGTGGTTGCGCTTGCTGCGCTTCGCTCGTCGGCGGCCGACCTTGACCACGGCGTTGGCGTTCGGCGGCCTGTTGTCGTCGGTCGGTCCGTCCGTGCTGTTGTTGCAGGAACGCAACGCCCACCAGGCCATCGAGCGCGAAGCGCGCACCTCGCGCCGGGTCGTGGCACTGCTGGCGGACCTGTTCCGCGAAGTCGAGCCCGAACGCGCGCGCGGCGCCACCGTGCCGGCGCGGGTGGTGCTCGATCGTGGCGTGCGCCAGATCCGCCAGGAACTCGACGACGAACCCGCCGTGAAGGCCGCGCTGCTGGAGGCGATGGGCACCGTCTACCTCAACCTCGGCCTGATCCAGGATGCCGCTGCGCTGCTCGACGAGATGACGGCGTTGTGGGCGCCGCAGATCGCCGTCGACGCGCCACTGCGGGCGCGCACCGCGGACCTGCGGGCACGGTTGGCGATGGCCCGAGGTGACGCTGCGACCGGGGAACGTCTCTGGCGCGAGGTGATCGCGGCCTTGCCGGATGCCGGCGGCCCGGACGGCGTGCCGGCGGCGATCGCCACTCTGCAGCTGGCGCACGCCATCTGGCGTCAGGATCGCCTCGATGAGGCCGACTCCTTGTTCGAGCACACGGTGGCGGACCTGCGCACGCGGTTGGCGCCCGACGAGCCGCGCCTGGCCGAGGCGGTGTTGGCGCAGGCGGTGTTCCTGCAGGAACGTATGGACCCGCGGCGCGCGCGGCCGCTGTTCGACGAAGCCCTGCACACGCTGCAGATGCGTCTGCCGGCGGACCATCCGCGGCTGCTGGCCGCCCAGGTCTCCGCGGCCGCCAACCTGAATTCGCTCGGCGCCTATGCCGAGGCGGCCGGCCGTCTGCGCGCGGTGATCACCATCGCCGAGGACGTGTTCGACCCGCATCACCCGCAGCTGGCCATGGCACGCGAGCAGATGGCAGAGGTCCTGATCTTCATGAGCGACGCGGCCGGAGCGCGACAGCAGATCGACCTCGCCCGCGACGCCTACCGCGAGATCTACAGCCCGCCGCACTTCGTGTTGGCGCGGGCGCGCGCGCTGGACGGCACGATCGCGTTCGAACAGGGCGACCTCGCCGCGGCCGAGACGGCACTGGACGATGCGCTCGCCATGTACGAGCGGCTCTACCCGGACGGCAGCCTCGACCGCGCCTCGGTCCTCAATGCAGCCTGTCGGCTCTACCTCGCCTGCGGGCGGCTGGAGGCAGCCGAAGCGGCCGGCAGGGCCTCGTTGGCGATGGCCGAGAAGCACGGCCAGCGGGATCCCGCCGCGCGTGCACTGGCGCACGCCCACCTCGCCTACGTGCTGGCGTTGGCGGGCAGATTCGACGTTGCCGGCGAGTACATCGCCGCGGCGCTGCGGTTGTGTGCGGACCGGCCGGAGGTCGGCACGCACGCGTTCGTGCGCAGCTACGCGGCCGAGGTGCGGTGCCTGCAGCGGGATGGGGAGCAGGGGGAGCTGATGGCGCGGGCGGCGATGACCGACTGGGAGCGGCTCGGCTCCGACAGCGGTCGCGGATGGGCGTTGACCACGCTCGGCTGGGCACTGGAGCTGCGCCAGGATTACCAGGCGGCCGAGGTGGCCTTGCGGCAGGCGTTGGCGATCCGCGAGCGCTTCCATGGTCCGCAGCATCCATACGTCGCGATCACCTGGACCGGGCTCGGCACCGTGTTGGCGCGGCAGCAGAAGCTCCCCGAGGCCGAGCAGGCATTACGCGAGGCGATCACCATCCGTCGGCGCCGCGGATCACCCGATGACCTCAATCTCGGCCGGCCGCGCATCAACCTCGCCGTCGTGCTGTTCCGGCAAGGCCGGCACGAGGAGAGCGCCGCCGAACTGCAGGCCTGTACGGAACTGTTCGCCGGCAGGGTCGGTCGCGGCCATGCGGAGGGCACCGGGGTGGTGCTGCTGGCCCTGATGCTGCTGAAGACCCCCGCCGCGCAGCGGGTGCGCGCCTTCGGCGACGGGGTGCGCGAGATCGCCAGGGTGGTGTATCCGGAGGGACACGCCAACCTGCAGAGCCTCGACGACGCGCTGGCACACTGAACGGCGGGGCGGATCCTGCTGCGCCGACGACCATCGCTGCTGGTGGTCACGCGCAGCCACCGGAGGTGGGGTCCGTTCTGGCGCCGCGCCGACCTCGTGCGCATCACGGTCCCCGGGCGCTGGCGCCGTGAGTCACAACTCGTCGTGCGCGCAATGCCCGTTCTGCCTGCGCTCCGTCGAGAGCGCGGAGCCGTACGAGCGCTGCGCGGTTCAGCCGGCGACGAGGGTGTTGCTCCCGCCCAGGGCCTTCGCGGCGGTCACGATCGGCTGATTCCCGAAACCACGTCCTGCTGCGGTGGGGAGAGGCATCGACCGCACTGCCGCGAAGCGATTCCGGAGTGCGGCCGATCCCCACAACTCCCACGAGCACTGACGATGATCACCATCTCCCCGACCCTCCTCCTCTGTTGTGTCGCGCTCGCCGCCCCGCTGGCGGCGCAGCGGCAGGACACCTGGTTCTCCTCCTTCGCCACCCAGAGCAACCTGATGATCGCGGCCCACATGGCCAGGACGGGCAGCTCCAGCTCCGTCACCACCCTGCTCGCGGACACCAACGGCACGATGACGATGTCCTGGAACGGCTCGGCGCTCAGCCAGGTGCCGACGCTGGTCAATCCACCGTCGCGAGTGATCGGCGCGATGGCCACCATCAACACGGGCGCGACCGACGGCGTGCTGCTGTTCGGCGGCCAGAGCGGCAACCAGTACCTCGGCGATACCTGGCTGCTGACGGGCAGCACCTGGACCAACCTGGTTGGCGCTGGCCCGCAGGCCCGCTCGTGGGTGGCCATGGCGACCGCGACCGGCCCCGGGGCCAACGGCCAGCCGGTGCTGTTCGGCGGCGTCGACTTCGCGGGCGTCGAGTTCGGCGACACCTGGACGCACGACGGCGCGAACTGGATCCAGTTGGGTGGTCCGGCGCCGGCGCCGCGCCAGGGCGCCGCGATGTGCTCCGACGGCGCCGGTGGGCTGCTGCTGTTCGGTGGCAATCAGGCGGGCGTGCCGCTCGACGAGCTCTGGCGCTTCGCCGGCGGCACCTGGACGCAGTTGGCCTCCGGCAATGGGCCTGGTCCGCGCACCTACCACGCCATGACCTTCGACGCGGCGCGCGGCGAAGTGGTGGTCATCGGCGGTTGGGATGGCAGCTCGAACCGCCTGACGGACGTCTGGACGCTGAACCCCACCAACCTGCTGTGGACGTTGCGCAGCCCCGTGGCGCCCCTGACGGCGCCGGGCCTCGGTTTCGCCTACGCCTGTGCCCATCCGGGGACCGGCGAACTCGTCTACTCCGAGATCGACACCAACTTCCACCTGTCGCTCTACAGCGTGGTGACCTCGCTCGTCACCGCGGTGCAGCCGGCGCCTTGTGCGCGCCTCAACATCGGCATGAACCCGGTGACGAATCCGCCGCGGTTGAGCTCGGCGTCGGGGACGATCACCGTGAGCACGGGCGGCCCGCTGCCGAACGTTGCGGAACTGCTGTTGATCGGTTTCGGATCCCTGCCGACGCCCATCCCGGTCGGTGCCGGCTGCGTGCAGCACATGGCGACGCCCGTGGCCGTGCTGTTCGGTGTCGCCAACGCCACAGGCACCCTCGCCTTCACCCTCGCCATCGGCACCAACCCGGCGTTGATCGGCCTCGGCATCGAGTACCAGGCCGCGGCGGTCGATCCGGCGGGTGCGATCGTGCTCGGCAGCGACCTGCTGACGGTGACGTTCGGCCGCTGATGCAGCGCTCCGCGCGTCAGCGCGCCGCCGAGCGTTCCCGCCTCGGCCCGACCGCGCTCACGGACCGCTCTACGGCAGCGTCAGCGACAGCCGGTTGCTGAGCTGCAGCGAGAACGGCAGCAAGAGGCCGATGTACTGCAGGTGCACGTTCCCGGTCAGGTAGCTGCTGAGCGGGATCGGCAGGTCGAAGCCGCCGGCACTCGGCATGACGAAGAACCAGCCGTCGGCGATCAGGCCCGGGTTGCAGGTCGGGCCGGTCGGCAGCGCGGTGGAGCCGAACGCGAGCGCCGCGGCGATGCTCGTCGGCGCCGCCGGATCGTCGTCGACGTGCAGGGTGAGGCGGCCGGGCTGTTGCGCGGGCGGCAACAACGACGCCGCCAGGCTCGGCCCGCAGGCGGCGCCGGCGGTCTGCAGGTTGGCGACCAGCGGCACGAACTGGATCGACGAGGTGACGATGCACGTGGCCCCGCCGAAGTTGACGGTGTCGGCGCCTAGGTGCACCGGGATCGGGCGCGGGCCCAGCACGACCGGCACGTCGACCTGCACCGTGCCCTGCCAGCTGTTCGCCTCGACGAGGCCGTCGTTCTCGACGTCGCTCATCGGCGGCATGCCCATGATGCAGGCGGGATCGATGTAGAGGCGCAGCACCCCCGCGAGCGGCGCGTCGGCCGCATACGCCACCAGCACGCTGGCCGATGCCGACGACCACCAGCCTTGCGAACCGCCCGGCCACGGTGGGTCGAGGGCTTCGAGTTCCAGGGTCGTCGTCGGGCCGATCGTCAACACCGCGGAACCGACGGTGCTGACCTGCAGCGAGGTCGAGCCGAACACCTGCTGCGTCGCGGTCTGCACCGGCCCGCTGCCCTGCCAGGCGAGGCTGAGCGAACCGGATGCGGTGACGGTGATGGTCTGGGCGCCGAGGGCAGCGGCGAAGACGAACACGATCGGGGCGCACGGGTGCATGCCGAAATCGTAGCGAACGCGACTGCCGTGGCCGTGGGCCCCTGTGGGCAGGCCGGAGCCCGGCGCGCGGCGTGCCGGAGGTTCCGCGGGCGTCGGGCGGCGAACGTGCTGCTGCAGACCGAGCGCATCGAACATGGGCGTGGGGCGCCGTCCGGCCATGTCGCCGAGCGGGCCCTGCTGCTGCGCCAACTCACGGCGCTCGCCGCCGGGGACTACTGGGTCGTGGAGAGGTCGGTGGCGGACCGGGTCGCGCTGGTGTTGCCGCAGTTCGCCGATCCGCGCACGCTCGCGTGGCAGCAGTACGAACTGCCGAACGTGCACGGCCAGCCGCGTACGCTGGTGTTCCCGCTCGACCAGCGGCCGGCGGCGTTGGCG
>JAEUHT010000099.1 GCA_016793265.1 Planctomycetota bacterium | reverse complement strand
TCGAACGGGCTCTACGCGATCGCGCCGTGACACGGGGCCGGCGGCGACCCCGCGCACAGCCGTCAAGCCATCCCGCGACCGCAGTCGATGCGCCGCCATGCGCTTCCTGCTGCTGCTCACCGTGGTCCTGGCTCTCGGCCTCGCCGGCCTGATCGGCTTCGTCGTGCACAAGGAGTGGCACCGCGGCCGTTCCGGCCCGTCGACTACGGCCGGCACCTTGGCTTCGACCCACCCCGTCGCGACCATCAGCAAGGGCGAACGAATCGACATCGACGCCCACATCCCGCACGAGGGGTTCACGGTCGTCGAGTTCTCGGCCGACTTCTGACCGTCCTGCGCCCCTTTGCGGTCCCAGTTGGAGGCCGCCGCCCATCAGCGTCAGGATCTGCGCCTGCGAATCGTCGACATCGGCTCGTGGCACTCGCCCGTGGCGCAGCAGCACGGCGTGCAACGGCTACCGTGGTTGTGGCTCTACGACAAGGGCGAGCTCGTCAGCAAGGACACTCGCGAGGTCATCGAACGGCTGCAATCGCAGCGCTGACCGTCCGGAACCTCGCACGCCGCGACAGCGCCGGCTACCGCGGCCGCTTCTGCAGCAGGTAGCCGCCGAGCCCGCGCCGCTCGACCCGTTCGACCACGTAGGTCGTGGCGACGTGCTGCGGCCACAAGGCATGGATGTCGGCGTCGTCGTAGCGCTGCAGGCGATCGTAGGCCGAATCGGTGACGAACAGCGGCCGGCCGAGCGCGCGTACCATCTCGTCGAACCACAGCGGCAGCGGCACGCCGGCCGGCTTGCCGTAGTCGACCCAGGCCTTGATCTTGTCCGAATCGACGTACGGCTGGTGTTCGTCGAGGATCGTCAGCGACTCCATGTCGTCGCTGTAGCTGCCGACCAGCAGCACCACGGGCCCACGTTCGGTCGTGAGCTCGTGCAGGCCGGCGACGAAGGTGGCATCGGCGATCGGCGTGAGCCGCGGCGCCTGCAGCAGCACCGCGAGCACGAGGCTCAGCGCCGCCGCCCCGCCGAACCACCACCGCGGCAGCGCGTGCAGCGCGGCCAGCACGGCCGGCACCGCGAACGCGATCGCGTAGGCGCCGTGTTCGTGCAGGTGGCCGAGGTGCGACAGGATGGTCAGCGGCAGCGGCGCGTGCACGGCGAGGGTCGCGAGCGCGGCGAGCGCCCACGGCCGGGCCGGGCGCACGAACAGCGCGAACACGACGAGCGCCGACCACGGCAGGAACGGCCGCACGAGCTCCTCCCAGCCCACCACCGGCAGTTCGGCGGCGACGAAGATCGCCGACCAGGAGCCCGCGAACGACTGTGCGGCGGTGAACTGCACCCACGGCACCACGCCGACCGACAGCGCGAGCAGGGCGAGCGCGGCGAAGTGGCCGAGCGCCATGGCGCAGCCGTGGCCGAGCTGCCGGCCCAACGACCGCGGCCGCAGGCAAACCGCCGCGAGCCACAGCGCCGGCAGCAGGAAGTGGCCGGAGAAGTGCAGCGCCGCGGCGACGCCGCTCGGCAGCCCGACCAGCAGCGCACGCAGCAGGTGCGGCCGTTCCTGGTAGCAGGCGAACGACCACCAGGCGAGGCCGAGCGGCAGCACGAACAGACCATGGATCTCGGCGGCGGTGGCGAAGAAGAACCACGTCGGCACCACCGCGAGCGCCAGCGGCAGCCAGAGCGGCGAAGCACCCGCCGGCACCAGCCGGCGGGCGGCGCGGTGCAAGCAGCCCAGCCCGAGTGCCGCCCCCACGGCCGCGGTCGACCACAACACCTCGAACCAGCTGAGGCCGCACGGACGCAGCAAGCCGCCGATTCCGTGCAGCAGCGGCAGGAACAGGAAGTGGCGCGGCAGCGCGGCGACGTCGCCGTGCGGGCCGGCGTCGAGCCACATCACGAACAACCGCGTGTCCTCGCCGTGCATCGCCCGCTGGTGCAGCAACAGGTAGCCGGCGGCGGCCACGATGGTGACCACGAGCGTCGTCGGCCAACCGGCCAGGGCAGTGCGTTCGTTCACGGGTCGGCCAGCATCACGGCGCCGCGGCCAAGGTCAAGCCGCGCCTTGCCCCCCCGGGGCCCGAACCAGCGCCGCGTCTGCCCCTCACCGCACCCGACGCGGCGCCCAGGCGACGACGTCGAGCGGCAGCGCCGCGTGCACGAACAGTGGCTCGCTGCGCAGGTCGAGGCCGCAGAGGCGCGTCATGTCGCAGCGTTCGAGCTCGGCGGTGGCCGGCATCAACTGCCACGGCGCGTGGTGGATGTGGCCGATGCGCAGGCTGCCGTCGCGCGCGGTCGTGAACAGCGCGTAGCGTTCGACGAACCAGTGGGTCAGCGTATCGGGCAGCGGCACGGTCACCGCCCCGGTGCGCCACCAGCGCGCCGCGAACGCCGCCGGCGGCGCGCCGCGGTGGTACCGTTCACTGTGATAGTGCACACGATCGCCATCGCGCCGGCACGACATGCGGGCATCGAAGTAGGGCAGGCGGAAGGTGGCCCGCGCCGCGCGCACCGCCAGCCGGCTCGCGGCGTCGAGGCTGAAGAACCAGACGCCGCGCACGCCGCGGTGGCGCACGTAGGTGCGCACGTTGAGCTCGGCGAAGCTGCCGGTGCCGGGCAGCGGCGGCAGCCAGCGCGCGCGCACGCCCGCCATGCGGAACGGCACCACGCCGATCCAGGCGGCGCCGCCGTGTTCGTCGAGTTCGAGCGCCGCGGGCACGTGCGGCCGCAGCACCGCCGCCGGCACCGGCCAGTGCAGCAGCGCCAGGTCGAGCCACCGCATGCGCATCACCCACGGTGTCCGCGGCAAGGCGAACGGCCGGTGCGCCAGCGCCTCGAATGCGGGGTGCGCCATGGCCGCAATGGTCCTGCCGCGCGCAGCGACTGCGCAAGCCCGTCAGCGCACTTTCTCGAGCCGCAGGTAATCGAGCCCGACCATATGGGCCGGCTTGGCCCGCTCGTTCTTGCCGACGATGGTCAGCGTGAGGCGCGCCTGCCCCGCCGGCAGCGTCACGTCACCGAGCTGCTGCGCGCCGCTGCTGCCGACCGCTGGCGCATAGCCGTCGAACGGCTCGCCGAGCTTCGTCTCGCCGAGCGATACCTGCACGATGCCGTAGTCGTCGGCCATGCAGAACGCGGCGGTGACGCGGTACTCACCGGCCGCCTCGACCGGCACGCCGAGCACGAGCGTGTCGCCGGGCTTGCCGTGTTTCCACCAGCGCTGCGCGTCGCGCGAGAACTGGCCCTCACGGAAACTGACGTCCTGCACCTCGTGCTGCCCGCCGCTGACCGCCAGCACCGGCAGCGATTCGCCTTCGAGCGCGTGCTCGGCGACGAACACCTGCACCGGCGGCAGGCGATCGAGTGTGCGTTCGGCCGGTGACGGCGTCGGCGGCAGACCGCTGCTCGCCCCGGCGGCGCCGTACCAGTAGGCCACCGTCGCATAGTCGACCTTGCAGTCGGCCCAATGCCAGACCTCCAGGTCGAAGCGGAACGAGCGCTGGAACGGCACGCAGTCGAGCAGCTGCGTACGATGCACGGCCGCGAAGCCACGATTGGCCGGTCCATCACACTGCGGCTGGCTGTGCAGCGCCGAGTGGAATTCGTGGTTGTCACACCACGCATAACCAAAGTAGTCCTCGGTGCCGGTGCCGAAGGTCGACGGGAACGCCTCGCCATCGACGTAGAACTTCTCGTCGCCTTCGCCCCACCACGCGCGCACCGGGTTCTGCACCAGCAGCGAGCAGCCGACGAAGCGGCCCGGCCCGCCGTTGGCGTCGAGCACGAGGAAGTCGCGGAACGGGCGCGTCGGCAGGCCCTTCGCCAGGTGGCAGGTGGCGCGGAACAGCAGCGGCGCGGCGCCGGCGGGCAGCCGTTCGGTCACCACGCTCCAGGTCGGCTGCGGCACATCGTGCAGGTCGCCATCCGCCAGCAGCTCGAGGCTGCCGCCGTCCGGCATGGGCATCGGCCAGCGACAGCGCAGACGCAGCTCGGTGCCGCGCCAGTCGTTCGCGTCGTGCTGGTGGCGTTCGACCAGGAGGCGGGCGCTGCGCCACGCCTTGCCGTCGGGCCCGGTGACGAAGAAGTCCAGCAGCGGCACGTCCACCAGCGTCTCGCTCGGCGTCGTCACCCGCAGCGCGAAGTTGCGCAGCGCACTGCCGAGGTCGACGGTCTCCGGGCACCGCACGCGGATCTCGATCTCGCGCACGAGCTGGCCCTTGCCGACGACGACGCGTGAGGGCGACACCGGCCCCGGCAGCGCGCCCGCCGGCGCGTCGAGGTGCTGCGCACACGCCGTGATCTCGCTGGCGAACTGCTGCAGCAGCTCCGGCCGGAAGCTCGGCACGCGGACGCCGTCGCCGCACCGCGTCACGTTGCACTGGTAGTAGAAGGCGCCCGTCTCGGCGGCGATGCGCAGGTGCTTCTGGAAGGGGATCGGCAGGTAGCAGTTCCAGCCGCGGCCGTGCACGCCGGCCAGCGGCTCGCCGACCGGCGCCACCTTGCCGCTGGTCAGGGCCTGGAAGTCGACCGTCCACACGCGCTCGCCGTCGATGTCGAACCACAACACCCCGGACGGATTGGCCGACCACAGGCGCGTCAGCACGCCAGGGCCGTCGACGTCGACCATGACGTGTTCCTTCTTGCCGTCGCGCACCTCGACGCGCAGGTAGTTGCCGCGGTCGTCGTTGGCATACCACGCGTCCTGGTCGCTCGGCCCACGATCGCTGCGGCGGTCGTAGCTGCTGAACTGCAGGCAGCATTCGCCGGCCGGGGGCGGCTGCCACAGCCAGTCGACGTCGGTGAGGCGGCGCAGCAGGTCCGGGTAGCTCAGCTCGGTCGACTGGGCGGCGAGTGGTGCGGAGGCGGCCAGCAGGAAGGCGGCGAAATGGCGGCGGCGCATGGTCCGGCAGGTTACCGGCCCTGCGGCCGCTGGCGCGCGCCATCGGCGCGGAAGCGATGCGCCGACCCGCTCTGGCTGCCCGGCCGCAGAGAGGAAGCAGCGCCCCGCCGCCGCTATCCTGCCCGCCCCGTGACCGAGCCCGAGACCAAGCCCACGCCGCCCGCCGAGACCAACGCCGCCAGCGAGCCGAACGACCTGACCCGCCGCGCCACGCACGCGCTGGCCTTCTTCGAACAGGTGCTGGCCGACCGCGCCGTGCTCGTGCAGCTCGAGCACGACCTGCGCCGCCGCCTGCTCGAAGCCGCCGGGCGCGTGGCGCGGCCCGATCCGTGGCAGAAGCGCGCGTTCGTGCGCGAGGCGCGCCGCCAGCGCAAGGCCCAGAAGCGCGCCGACGACGAGCAGAAGCTGTCGTCGACCGGCATCCGCAAGCTGCGCCGCGAGACCGTGTTCGTGACCCCGCCGGCGCTGCCGGCCCCGGTGCCGCCGGGCGCCGACATCGACCAGGCGCTGGCCACGCCGGCGCCGGCTCTGCCGCCCGTCGTGCGCGATGAACGCAACTGCTACATCTGCAAGGCGACGTTCACCACGCTGCACCACTTCTACGACTCGATGTGCCAGCGCTGCGGCGACCTCAACTTCGCGAAACGCTCGGCGACCGCCGACCTGCGCGGCCGCGTCGCCGTCGTCACCGGCGCCCGCGTCAAGATCGGCTACCAAGCCAGCATGCTGCTGCTGCGCGCCGGCTGTCGCGTGATCGTGACCACGCGCTTCCCACACGACGCCGCCCAGCGCTACGCGCGAGAGGCGGACTTCGCCGACTGGCAGGATCGCCTGCAGGTGCACGGCCTCGACCTGCGCCACACGCCGAGCGTCGAGGCCTTCTGCCGCCACCTCAACGGCACGCTCGACCGCCTCGACTTCCTCATCAACAACGCCTGCCAGACCGTGCGCCGGCCGGCGGGCTTCTATCGCCACCTGATGGACTGCGAACGGCAACCGCTGTCGTCGCTGCCGGCGCCGGCGCTCGGGCTCTTGCGTTCGCACGAAGCGCTGCGGCTCGTGCGCGCCGACGACGGCAGGCCGCTGCCGAGCGTGCCGCACCCACTGCACCACCACGACGCGCCGGAGCTGTCGCAGCAGGTGCTGCTGGCCGAGGACCTGCTGCACGGCGAAGCGATCTTCCCGGGCGGCCAGCTCGACCAGGACCTGCAGCAGGTGGACCTGCGCACCCACAACAGCTGGCGCATGCCGATGGCCGAGGTGACCACCGTCGAGCTGCTCGAAGTGCAGCTCGTCAACAACATCGCCCCGTTCGTGCTCAACGCGCGGCTCAAGCCGCTCATGCTGCGGGTGCCGACGCGCGACAAGCACATCGTCAACGTGTCGGCCATGGAGGGGCAGTTCTATCGCTCGTTCAAGACCGACAAACACCCGCACACCAACATGGCCAAGGCGGCGCTCAACATGATGACGCGCACCTCCGCGAAGGACTACGTGCGGGACGGCATCCACATGAACAGCGTCGACACCGGCTGGGTCACCGACGAGGACCCGGCCGAGATCGCGGTGCGCAAGACCGCGGAGCACGGCTTCCACCCGCCGCTCGACATCGTCGATGGCGCCGCCCGCGTCGTCGATCCGATCTTCGCCGGCTTCAACACGGGCGTGCACGTCTTCGGCCAGTTCCTGAAGGACTACGCGCCGACCCACTGGTGAACGGTCCGCGGCCGCTCAGCTGATCAGCAACAGCCGCGGCGCGCTGCCGGCCGGCGCCGGCGGGGCGCGGTGCACACAGGCCGGCACGGCGACGCCCGGATGCTGCACCGCCAGCCGCCACAGTTCACCCGGACCGCAGCGCCACGGCACCGCCCCGGGCTTCGGCACGAAGTGCAGGTCGAACGCGTGTTCGGCGAGCCAGGCCGCGAACGCCGCGTCGTGCCCATCGCCAAAGCGCCGCCGCAGCCGCGCCCGCAGCTCCGGCTGGTCGACACGACGCCGAGCCTGGTCGCGCGGCAGCAGCTCGGTGGCCGGGCCGGCGTAGGTGCACAGGATGGTCTCGGTCGGCACGGTGGCGCTGTCGACGTGGAACGAGTGCACGTCGGTCGGCAGGTCCGGGTCCCCATCGCGCGGGTAGCGGCGCAGCAGCTCGAGGCCCGGCTCGTGGCCTTGTTCGCGCAGCAGCCGCAGGTCCTCACGCAGCGTCGTGATCGCCAGGCGCCCCGCTGGCGTCGCCGAATCGTGCAACCGGGTCAGGGCCTCGTCGTCGAGCGGCAGGCGATCGGCGTCGGCGTCGAGCGCGCCCGCCAACCGCGCCACTTCGTCGAAGTCCCCCACGAGCTGCCGCCGCCAGCACACGGCGTTCCGTTCGCCCACGAAGGGCAGCCGCAGCCACGCCGCCGCCGTGTCGGTGATACCGAACCACGAGGCAAAGGACGCGTGCCTCTGCGGGCTCATCGCGGCCGCCCCGTCTCGGGGTCCTGCAGCCGCACGTTGGGTGCCTCGCCACACACCAGCGATTCGCCAACGTAGCGCTCGTTCCAGTGCGCGGCGGGGCCGCGGTCGGGTGCGGTCATGCCCGAACGGTCGCACCGCACCACGCCCGGCGCAAGCGGGTTGCCGTGCCCGGCCGCAGTAGCATGGCGCGCGTGCTTCGCCCCGCCCTGGCCCTGCTGCTGCCGCTCGTCGCCACTGCCTCACTGCCCGCCCAACGCGCCTCGGGCCGGGTGTTCGGCTTCGACGGCGCGCCGTGCGGCGGCGTCGTCGTGCAAGGCCACAGCGCGGCCGGGCTGCAGACCGAGGTGCTGACCGCGACCGACGGCAGCTTCGTGATCACCCTGGACCAGCCGCTGCGTGAGCTGCTGCTGCAGCTCGAAGGCGTCACCGTACGCGTGCCGGTGCCGCAAGGCAGCCTCGACGGCGTCGTCACCCACTTCGCGCAGCAGCAGTTCACGACCTGGACCGGCCGCCTGCTCGACCCTGGGGGCGGCGGCGCGCGCGACGTCGACCTGCTGTGCCGCGACGGGCGCAGCCGCACGATCACGACGGTGACGACCACGCGCGACGGCAGCTTCGCCTTGCGTTCGCAGCGACCGCTTCACTCGGTGCTCGTCGATCCCTGCGGCTGGAGCCTCCGGGTGCCAGGGCCGTTCCCCGCCGCGGCCCCGCTGCACATCGACCTGCGCGATTTCGGCGGCAACTTCTTCCGGCTGCACGGCAACTGCTTCGACGATCAGGAACGGCCGGCAGCGGGTTGGCGCCTCTCGGCCTGGCACCAGGGCGAACGGCTGGCGACGACGACGACCGACACCGACGGTTCGTTCGTCCTCTGGAGCCGCCGCAACCTCGACCTGCTCACCGCGTGCGATGCTTCGCCGCGTTTGGGCCGATTCGGGCCGTGGCACGAGGACACCCGCGTCGACCTGCGCGAACGGCAACACGGGCTCTGCATCGTGACCGGCCGTGTGCTCGATGCCGAGGGCAAGGTGGTGGCCGATGCCTTCGTGCTGCCGGCGATGACCGCGGCGGCACCACCCCGCGGGGTGCCGCCGATCGCGCGCAGCGACGCCGAGGGTCGCTTCGCGGCCTGCACGTTCCGCGGCCAGCCGTTCCTGTTCTTCGCCGACGAACTCGGGGGCCGCAGCGCCAGCGTCGCCGTGCCGGGCGACGGCACGCCGGTCGTCGTCACGGTGCGCTGAAGCGGGGCGCGCGCCCCACGCCCCGCACATCGGCCACCAGGACCACGCTCCGGGCAGACGCGACCGGATGCCGTGATACCGTGGCCGCGGAGGTCCACCATGCCGGGTCACCACGCTTCCGCGTTCGCGTTCGTCCCGTTCCTGCTCGTTGCCGCCAGCCTGCCCGCCCAGGGTGTGCTCGCGCTGCAGCGCAGCTTCCACCTCGGCGCCTACAGCGGCTCGATCGACGCACCATCGGGGGCGCTCGAACTGGCGAGCGGCGTCGGCAGCGCCGACCTCTTGGCGAACGGCAGCTTCAGCGGTCATCTCGACCTGATGACGCTCGCCGCGAGCGGCGCCACCTTCACACCGAACGACCCGTTCGGCGGCCTCTACTCGGTGGCGCCCGACGGCACCGTGTGGATGGACCTCGACCCCGCGCACCCCGGCAACAACGTCGGCGTGCTGTGGATCGATGCCGCGGGGTCGGTCATGCACAGCGCGCGCTTCGGCACCGACGAGAACGCGTTCGCCATGGTCGCGATCGCCAAGTCGACCGGCATGAGCAACGCGTCCGTCAGCGGCACCTACTACTACACCGGCCAGGGCCTCGAGTTCGTCGGCGGCACCTGGCACACCTGGGCGCACTGGGGCCTCGCCACCTTCGATGGCGCCGGCAACGCCACCATCGTCGGCAGCGAACAGTCCGCCACTCCCACCGGCTCGACGACCGTGGCCGCGACCGACACCATCACCTACACGATCGCCGCCGACGGCAGCGCCATGATCAACAACGACCTCGGGGCGGTATCGAGCGACGGCAACCTGCTGTTCGCGGTCACGCAACAGGCCGCGAACAGCGGTGTCGGCATCACCATCGCCGTGCGCGTCGGCGGCAGCTACGACCTGCAGCAGCTCGGCGGTCGTTTCAGCCTGACCGGTCTGCGCTTCACGCTCGGCACCGGCACGGCCCTGCCACGCACGACCTCCGAGTTCGACTCGGTGCAGCTCACCGGCTTCGGGCCGGGCAGCGGCGCCTGGACCAACACCGGCATCGTCATCGACGGCACGTCGCTCGGCCAGACGCAGACCACGCCACCGGCCGGCGGCAGCGCGACTCTGACCGGCAACGGCGTGCTGACGCTCGCCGACGCCGCCGGCACGATCGAACTCGGCGTCGCCGCGAACGGCCGCTACGCCGTGGGCCGCCGCGTCGGCCCCGCCACCAACGTGATGTTCGCGCTGCGCCAGTGCCCGCCGGCGTTCGCCTACGGCAGCCCGACCGCGGGCACCGGCGGCGTGCCACCGAGCCTCGGCATGCGCGGCTTCCCGACGCTCGGCAATGGCAACTGGCGCCTGCGCGTCGACGGCGGCATCGGCGGCGGCGTCGGCGTAGTGGGCATCGGCTTCGCGCCAGCGCCCGGGGTGCCCGCCCTCGGCGGCCTGATCTGGATCGACCCGACCAACGCGTTCCTGCCGCTGCTGCTGCTCGGTGGTGCTTCGGGCCAGGCCGGCGCCGGCAGCGGCGAGGTGGGCGTCGTGGTGCCGAACGTGCCGTCGCTCGAGTTCGTGCGGCTCGACGCGCAGGCGCTGGTGCTCGATCCGGCGGCGCCGGCCGGCTTCTCGATGAGCGGCGGCTTCGAGGCCCGGCTCTGCCGCTGAGCCTCGCGGCAGCGGCTCAGGAAGCGGCGCCCGCGCTGTCGCTGCCGTCCGTCGGGCTCCGCAGAACCACCCCGCGGGCGGCGTGGGATTGCACCTCCTGCAGCCAGGTCGGCCGATCGACGGAGAAGTGCATGGCGCCGTCGGCGTGGAAGCCATCGTGCTGCATGCCGAGGTGCTCGAGCACCCGCAAGGACGCCCGGTTCGGCGCGTCGACGGTCGCCGACACCTCGTCGCGCTCGAGCTCCTCGAACGCGAACTCACACAGGCGCTTCGTCACCTCGGTGGCGAGGCCCTTGCCGCGGCAGCGTGGCAAGAAGCCGTAGAGCAGCTGCAGCTCGGGCGGTTCGAAGAACTCGCGGAAGCCGGCGAAGCCGAGGATCGCCGGCTCGCCGCGCCAGCGCACCGACCACATACCGGTGCCAAAGCGCGCGAAGCGCCGCTGGCTGGCCTCGATCTCGCCTTCCATCCAAGCCGGCGTCACCAATACGTCGTCGAGCAGGAAGCCGCGCACGTCCGGGTCGCGGAACAACGCCAACAGCTCCTCGGCGTCCGCGTCGCGGAACGGCGTCAGCGTCGTGCGCTGGCTGGTCAGCAGGAAGGTGCCGGGCATCACGCGTGGTCTCTAGGCGCAGAGGGGGCGCTCGCGGCTCCGGTCAATCGCGCCGGTTCAGCTTCGCCAGCAGGCGCAGCACTTCGAGGTAGAGCCACACCAGCGTGACCAGCAGGCCGAACGCCGCGTACCACTCCATGCGCTTCGGCGCGCCGTTGGCCTGCCCCTGCTCGATGAAGTCGAAGTCGAGCACGAGGTTCAGCGCGGCGATGACGACGATCACCATGCTGATGCCGATGCCGATCAGGCCGTGGTCGTGCAGGAACGGCATCTCGATGCCGAACAGGCGCAGCACGAACGCGGCAAGGTAGAGCAACATGACGCCGCCGGTGGCGGCGGTGACGCCGAGCTTGAAGTTCTCGGTGGCCCGGATCAGGCCCGAGCGATACGCGAACAACAACGCCAGCAACGTCGTCGCCGTCAGCCCGGTCGCCTGCATGGCGATGCCGGGGTAGCGGGCCTCGAAGGCAGCCGAGACGGCGCCGAGGAAGAGGCCCTCGCACAACGCGTAGGGCACCGCGGTGTAGGCGGCGAGCAGCGGCTTGAAGTAGGTCACCAGCGACAGCACGCCACCGCCGATCAACCCACCGATCACCCAGGGGTACACCGCCTGGCTGCCCGCGTGCAACAGCTCGCGCCACGACCAGATTGCGGTGCCGAACACGGCGGCCACGAGCAGCGCCGTCTTGTTGACGCTGCCCATGATGGTCATGGTGTCGGCGCCGGCGGCGGCGTGAGCCCGGAACGTGTCGGCTCGCAGCAGGGGATTGGAGGTTCGCATAGGCAGTGGGCGGCGCTGGCCGCAGGCCGCGCATGCTAGCGGCACCCTGCCCCCGCGGCAGCCCTGGCCCTCACTTGCCGGTCAAGAACCCGAGCAGCAGGTCGCAGAACGGCCCCTCGGGACCGAACGGCAGGTCGTTGTGGCCGGCGCCCGGCACGAGCACGAACTGCCGCGGCCCGGCGAAGGCGGCGCAGAGCCGTTCGCCGAGCGCAATGGGCACGATGGCGTCGGCGTCGCCGTGCAGCACGAGCGCCGGGCAGCGCACGCGTCCGGCGACGGCGAGGTTGTCGAAGTCGTGGCGAAGCAGCAGCGAGACCGGCGCCCACCAGAAGCCGTGGCCGGCAGCGGCGGCGAGCGTGGTCGGCGGCGCCAGCAGCAGCAGGCGGTCGGCCAGGCCGGCGGCGGCGAGGTGCACGGCGCAGAAGCTGCCCAGCGAATGGCCGCCGATCGTGAGCGGCAACGACCGCTGCGTCGCCAACGCGCGGGCATGGGCCGCGGCGACCTCGGCCATGGCCTGGAAGCTGGCGACACCCGGTCGCCCGGCGCTGGCGCCGTAGCCTGGATACTCGGGCGACACCACGGCGATGCCCGCCCGCGCGTAGGCGGCGGCGCGTTCGGCGAGGCTCGGCAGCGATTCGGCGTTGCCGCCGAAGAACAGCAACACCGCGCGCGGCCGTTCGGGCACCGCCTCGGCGACGCGGAAGCTGCCGGCGGGCCCGCGCAGCTCGATCGTCTCGACGCCGGCGATCGCGACCGGCCGCATCTGGCGCCCGGCGCCCGGGAAGACCAACTGGTCCTGGGCGAGCCAGAGCAGCAGCAACAACAGCGAATAGCCGGCCAGCAGCAGGGTCAGCAGCAGGATCAGCGTTCGTCGCCGCATGGGCGCCAGCATCGCGCCCAGCAGGTTGGCGTCAACGCCACACGCGGCCCGAGCGCCGCGTGAGACCACCGCGGTCGTCGACGATCCAGAACGCGGCCGGCAGCCAGGCTCCGGCGAGGCGCGTCACCAGCATCTCGTCGCTGCCGACGCTCTGATCGAGCGCATCGGTCGTGGTGATGCGCACGTGGTTGGCGCCGACCTGCAGCGACACCTCGGCGGTCCAGGTGATCGACTGCAGCACGTAGCCGAGCAGCGGCACGTAGACGAAGTGCGCCGCCACGGCGGCGGCGCCGTTCGCCTGGGTGTCGAGGTTCTGCCAACCGACGTCGGCCCAGACGCGCCAGTCACTCGAGCTGTTCCAGGTCACCGGGGTGTCGCTGTTGCCGAGCGTGCCACCGAGCTCGAGCGACGCCGCCGCGGTCACGTACTCGTAGTCCGTCGTCGGCGAACGGATGACGGTGGTCGGCGAGCCGCGCGATTGTCCCGGCGGCGGGCCGTCGCTGCGGTGCGAACACGCCCACAGGATCGACACGAGGCAGACGAGAACGGAAGCCGCTCGCATGCTGCACAATGGGCCACACGCGGACGTCGCGGGTGTCGGCCGCAGCGCCACCAACCGGTGCGCCGAGGTGGGTACGCGGGGTTCGCGGCGGGCCGCTACTTCACCCAGTGGAGGATGTCGCGACGCAACGATGCGGCGGTCGGCAAGGTGGCGCGATCCACCCACAACGAGATGTCTGCCGCGGCACCCTCGAAACTGACGTCCTGTTCGACCGGCAGCGGCGCGTGCCCGAACAGCTCCCGCAGCGCGTCGCGGCTCTGCCGGGTGAGTCGCAACGCGACCTCGGCATCGGCGAACTCGGCTCGGCAGCTCGCCACGATTCGTGGCCCATCCGCGGTGAGCGTGAGTTCGGCACGGCGAGCCTCGGCGATGCCGACCAGTTCGAGCAGGACCAGCAGCCGGGAGCTGGTTGGCAAGATGGCGCGCGCCGCCACCTTGTTGGGAGTCGTCGACAGCAGCTGCCGCGCGAGGTCCGGCCGCGCAGCCGCTGGCCAGTTCCTGGTCGCCACCCGCAGGTGGTCCGGCGTGACGGTCACCAACGCCCCGGCCACCGTGGCTTCGAGCCCGTGCTCGTCGAGCCGGCAGCGAATGGCATCGCCAAAGCCGCCGAGCAAGCCATGCTGCACAGCCGCCGGATCGAAAGCACCGCGGCTGTCGAGGACGAGGCCCTCGATCGACAGGAGGCCGTCGTCGAACTGCAGCGCGACGACCGTCTGGTCGAACCGCATCGCACCAAAGCGCCGCGTGAGCTCGAAGCCGAACTCGGCCACGGCCTCTGCCTCGACCTGGGCGTGCCGCAAGCGAGTGATGCCAAGAGCCACACCAGTGCCAGCGACCTCCGCGGCGTCGGCGCCCACGGCGGCGGCAGCGAGGCGGTACCGCTGCACGAACTGCACCAGCGCCAGGGCGTCGAACAGCGCCGCGTGATCGAACATCAGGTAGGCGTCGGCGTCGGCTGGCAGGGACAAGGTCGCTTCGTCCAAGGCGTGGCGGGTGGGAAGCGGCGGCGCGAGACGGGCGCGCAACGTCGGGGCCAGGCTCGCATCCGCGCACAGCTTGGGACGCGCGGCCTGGGCCTCCGCATCTTCTGCCCGGCGCAGCAGATCCATCGCCACCATGCGGTCGAGTTCGTCGATCGTGGCTGGCGCACTGCCGGCGGGTCGCCGCAGGAACTGCAGCAGATCCTGCGTACGGGTCGACACGGCGAGCCGCTGCAGGTGCCGTTCGGCATCGGTCGTCGACAGCACGTCACCACGGTGCAACAGCGTCAGCACGATCGGCACCGGATCGACCTCCCGCCGGTCCAGCCGCACCGGGAACAGACTCTCAGCAGGCACCGCCGCATCGCCGGCATCACGCCACCACAGCGCACCATCGGCTCGGCGCTGCCACTCCAGGGCGACCAGGTGGTCCTGCTCCTGCAACCGGGCCACCCATGAAGTGGCGGCCTGGGCACGAACCGGCGTCACGAAGGACAAGGCGAGCAGGGCACCGCAGACGGTTCGGCAGACGGCCATGCCGCCAGCCTACCTCAGCGAGCCTGGGGCAGCAGACGAGCAACCTGCTCGCGCCCACCAAAGCCCCACGCTCGCGGCCCCGAAACGCCGCCGGCCGACCGCGCAGTCAGCGCGATCGGCCGGTCGGCATCGACACGGAGTCGTTCGCCGGGCAGTCCCCGCGGCCGACATCCGCACGGGGTGATGTTGCGGCGCCCGGCATTGCTCGTGACGATTCCCGCGGTGGTCGGGGCGACCGGCACGCT